>NZ_JABUYE010000014.1:0-121231 GCF_014897485.1 Brevibacterium sp. FME37 | reverse complement strand
TGGTCGGACTGATTTGCTCTGTCACCGTGGTCCCGCTCCAGCCTGACACGTAGGGGGCGGCACCGCCCTGCGCACCCTCGAAGCTCTGGGTGACATCAACGGCAAAACCGTTCTCGTCCACGGAGCCTCCGGAGGAGTGGGTAGCTTCGCCGTGCAGATCGCGAAATCCTTCGGCGCCCGAGTCATCGGCACCGCCTCGGAGGCCAACCACGACTACCTGCGCACCCTCGGCGCCGAACCGGTCACCTATGGAGACGGGTTGAGCGATCGCGTCCTCGAGATCGCAGGCGGAGAAATCGATGGGGTCGTCGACTTCGTCGGAGAAGTCCTCGAGACCACCCTCGCGGTGCTGAAGGACGGTGGGACACATGCCTCCGTCGCAGATCCCTCGGTGGCCGAGCACGGCGGACGCTACATCTGGGTCCGCCCCTACGGTTCACAGACCGCGCGCGTGGCCGAGCTCGCGGACTCCGGTGAGCTGACAGTGGAGGTGGCCCAGACCTTCAGCCTCGATCAGGTGCCCGAAGCATTCCGCAGCAGCGCGGAAGGACACACACGAGGCAAGCTCGTCATCCTCCCCTGATGTCGGATGGCCTGAAGGCTCAGCCGATCCCCAGTGCAGCCTGAGCGGCGGCACGCAATTCGACCCCGACCACCTCGGCGCTTGAGCGCCTAGCTTGGTACGGGGTCGAATTGATCATGCCGAAGACCGCATGCACGCGCACGGTCGCCGCATCGAGTGACCATCCCGGATTGGCCCGCGCCACGACCTCGGCCCAGCGGCTGACATAGCTTCTCTGCAGGCGACGAACGGTGCGCCGAGAAGCCTCGGGCAAGGCCGCCAGGTCACGGTCCTGAATGCGAATCAGCTCGGGCTCGCTCATCGCGAAGGCGACATGGAAGTCGATGAGCTCGATGAGCGCCGAGGCGGCCGCGTCGTTGTCGTGGCGCGTGATGATCGCGTCCCCGCCTGAGTTCAGATAGTCAGAGATACCGACGAGGAGTTCCTCGAGGACAGCTTCTTTCGACTCGAAATGACGATAGACCGCCGGTGCGGAGATCCCTGCACCCTTGCCCAGGTCATCGAGACGGACTCCGTGGAAGCCATGTTGGGCATAGAGGTTCTTCGCCACCGACAGCAGCTGTTCACGCCGCGCCGCCTTCGCAGCGGCCCGTGACGTGCCGGTTGCCCGGGGTGTCGCCGACTTCGGTGCCATGTCCGTCACCCCAATTCCTTTCTTCGAATTCCGCTCGAGATCTTCGTATTCCGCTCTAGACCATGGACTCGGTATTCCACCGTGCCCGTTGTCACAAAAGCCGTTGAGCAGTATCATAGCAGTCAGTTAACAGTTATTAACTGAAATGAGGATGGAATGAGAGCAGTGGGAACTGCGGTCAGTCCGGCAACGGGGCAGGTCAACGCCGACGCCCATGCCGAACTCATCGCTGAACTCCGGGAACGCATCGCGGCCACCGCGCAGGGCGGTTCCGAGAAGTCCAGGCAACGACACATCGACCGCGGGAAACTGCTGCCTCGGGACCGTGTGGAACATCTGCTCGACCCCGGAACCCCGTTCCTCGAAATGTCCCCACTGGCGGCCAACGGCATGTACGACGATGCCAGCCCCGGTGCGGGAATCATCACCGGCATCGGTCGAGTCAATGGACGCGAATGCGTGATCGTGGCCAACGACGCCACCGTCAAGGGCGGCACCTACTACCCCGTCACGGTGAAGAAGCATCTGCGCGCCCAGGAGGTCGCGAAGGAGAACAGTCTTCCCTGCATCTACCTCGTCGACTCGGGAGGCGCCAACCTGCCCAACCAGGACGATGTTTTCCCCGACCGTGAGCACTTCGGCCGCATCTTCTTCAACCAGGCCACACTCTCGGCAGCTGGCATTCCGCAGCTGGCAGCGGTGCTGGGCTCCTGCACCGCCGGAGGCGCCTACGTTCCCGCCATGGCCGATGAGTCGATCATAGTGAGTGAACAGGGCACAATCTTCCTCGGCGGCCCACCCCTGGTCAAGGCCGCAACAGGCGAGGAAGTCAGCGCAGAGGACCTCGGCGGCGGAGCCCTGCACTCCCGCGTCTCCGGAGTCACCGACCACCTCGCGGCCAATGACTCCCACGCCCTGGAGATCATGCGCGACGTCGTCTCCACACTGGGGCCGAAGGCCCAGGCCAACTGGGACGTCGTCGCAGCTCGGGAACCGCTGCACTCACCCGAGGAACTCACCTCGGTGGTGCCCGTCGACTCGAGGACTCCCTACGATGTCCACGAGGTCATCGCCCGCCTCGTCGATGGTTCCGAATTCCACGAGTTCAAGGCCGAATACGGCACCAGCCTCATCACCGGCTTTGCTCACCTCGACGGCCACCCCGTGGGAATCGTGGCGAACAACGGCATCCTCTTCGGCGAATCCGCGCAGAAGGGCGCCCACTTCATCGAACTCTGCGACCAGCGCAGCGTGCCCCTGATCTTCCTGCAGAACATCTCCGGCTTCATGGTCGGACGAGACTACGAAGCGGGAGGCATCGCCAAGCACGGAGCGAAGATGGTCAACGCCGTCGCCACCGCCCGCGTACCCAAGTTCACTGTGGTAATCGGCGGCTCCTTCGGCGCCGGCAACTACTCGATGTGCGGCCGCGCCTACTCACCCCGCTTCCTGTGGATGTGGCCCAACGCCCGCATCTCCGTGATGGGCGGAGAGCAGGCCGCCAGCGTGCTCTCGACGGTCAAACGCGATCAGATCGAAGGCCGCGGCGAAACCTGGAGTGCCGAGGACGAGGACACGTTCAAGCAGCCCGTGCGTGACCAGTACGAAGCCCAGGGCAACCCGTACTACTCCACGGCCAGGCTCTGGGACGACGGAATCATCGAACCCGGCGACACTCGCCAGGTTCTGTCCCTGGCCCTCGAACTCGCCCGTTTCGGACCTATGGAACGCCCGCTGAATGCCAGCGGCTACGGCGTTTTCAGAATGTGAGCTCATCCATGTTCAATACCGTACTCATCGCCAACCGCGGCGAAATCGCCCTGCGCGTCATCCGCACCTGTCGCCGACTGGGCATCAGGACAGTCGCCGTCTACTCCGACGCCGACGCCCACGCCGCTCACGTCAAGGCCGCCGACACCGCAGTGCACCTTGGCCCCGCCCAAGCCTCCGAGTCCTATCTGCGCATCGATAAGGTCATCGCCGCGGCCAACGCCACCGGCGCTGAGGCGATCCACCCCGGCTACGGATTCCTGTCCGAGAACGCGGACTTCTCCGCTGCCTGCGAGGCGGAAGGAATCGTGTTCCTCGGTCCCGGCGCCGAGGCGATCCGCACTATGGGCGACAAGATCACGGCCAAGAACGCGGTCTCCCAGCGCGGTGTGCCGTTGGTGCCCGGCACCAAAGACGCAGCCATGTCCAAGGAGTCGCTGATCACCGCTGCCGAAGACATCGGCTTCCCGGTGCTCATCAAACCCTCCGCCGGTGGTGGTGGTAAGGGCATGCACGCGGTCTTCGAGCCCTCCGAGTTGCCCGCAGCATTGGATACCGCCCGCCGTGAGGCCGCGAGCTCCTTCGGCGACGACACGCTGTTCCTCGAACGCCTCGTCGCCACTCCGCGACACATCGAAGTCCAGATCATGGCCGACGCCCACGGCAACGTCATCCACCTCGGCGAACGTGAGTGCTCACTGCAGCGCCGCCACCAGAAGGTCATCGAGGAGGCTCCTTCGGCACTGCTCGACGAGGCGACCCGGGACCGGATCGGGCAGGCAGCCTGTGAGACTGCGAAGTCCGTGGGCTACTGCGGGGCAGGCACTGTCGAATTCATCGTCGGCGCCGACCGCCCCGACGAGTTCTTCTTCATGGAGATGAATACCCGCCTGCAGGTCGAGCACCCGGTCACCGAGGAAGTCACCGGAGTCGATCTCGTCGAACTCCAGCTGCGCGTGGGTGCCGGTGAGGAACTGCCGCTGGTCCAGGACGACATCACGATGACCGGCCACTCGATCGAGGCCCGCATCTACGCCGAAGACCCCTCGCGCGGATTCCTGCCCACGGGCGGACGGGCGCTCGACGTCGTCTTCCCCGAAGGAGAGGGCATTCGCGTCGACTCCGGCCTCGACGCCGGGCAGACCATCGCCTCGGACTACGACCCGATGATCGCCAAACTCATCGTCCACGCTCCGGACCGGACTGCCGCGATCGCTCGTCTCGATTCGGCACTCGCCGCCTCAGCAGTACCGGGAATCGTGACGAACATCGACTTTCTGCGCACACTGCTGGGCCTCGACGCGGTGGTCTCCGGTGACCTCGACACCTCACTCATCGACAACCTCGACGAGGATCAGCTGGCCCACACAGCGACCGTGATCGACCGGGAGATTGCTGCCGCCGCGGTGCTCGTCACGGCGGGCCGTGCAGGTACCGACCTCACCGGAGCGATCACGAAGCCTGACCTGTCGGGCACTGTCGGAAACCCAGCGACAGCAGGAAACCCGGCACCAGCCTCGGCGTGGGGGAGACCTACTGCCTGGCGAACCTCACGTCCGGATTTCCGTCCTGTCGTGGAGCTGAACTTCGGGGGCGATGTCTTCAAGGTCGAAGCAGTCGCCGATGATGTCACTGTCGATGACAGCGGCCTGTGGCATGTTCGCGTCGCCGATACCCAGTACACGGCCCGCGTGTTCTCCGATGCTCGGGACCGCAGCATCTGGGTCAGCAGCGACCGCGGCGTCTACGCGTTCACCCGCACCCAGTCCGACACGTCCCTGACCCCGGGTCTCGACGGCGCCGAGGTGCTTGCCCCGATGCCCGGATCTGTCGTCGAAGTCAAGGTCGAGTCCGGAGACCACGTCGAACAGGGCGATCCGATCGTCGTCGTCGAGGCGATGAAGATGGAGCACGTGCTCACCGCACCGGCGACCGGAAGCGTCACCGTCACCGCGGTCCAAGGCGCCCAGGTCGGACTCGACGAGGTGCTCGCCACCGTCGTCGACGAAGCCGCAGCAGAAGCCGCCGACGCAAGCGACGACGTAGCCGCCGCACCAGCAGCCAACTGATCACAACAAACTCATTGACCACAAGAAATCCACTGACCACGCATTGAGCGGGGAGGAAATCATGACAGCTTTCGTTCCGGGCATGCTGCCCGAAGAATACGAGGACCTGCGCCAGGGCGTCGCGAAGTTCGCCGACGAAGAGGTCGCACCGGTCTCCGCCGAACTCGACGCCAAGCACGAGTTCCCCTACGACCTGGTAGCGAAGATGGGCGAGATGGGCCTCTTCGGCCTGCCCTTCGACGAAGAGTACGGCGGCATGGGCGGGGACTATTTCGCCCTGTGCCTGGCCATCGAGGAGATCGGCCGCGTCAACCAGTCGCTGGCCATCACTTTGGAGGCCGGCGTCTCTTTGGGTGCCATGCCGATCTACCGCTTCGGCACCGAAGAGCAGAAGCGCGAATGGCTGCCCAAACTCACCGACGCCTCCGGGCTGGGTGCCTTCGGCCTGACCGAACCCGAAGCTGGCTCGGACGCCGGCGGCACGCGGACCAGGGCCACACTCGAGAACGGCACCTGGACCGTCAACGGCGGCAAGTGCTTCATCACGAACTCTGGCACCGACATCACCCGCCTGGTCACGGCCACCGCGGTGACAGGAACCCGGACCTCGAAGTCCGGCCGTGAGGTCCCCGAGATCTCGACCATCATGATTCCCACAGGAACACCTGGCTTCACCGCCGAACCGGCCTATGACAAGGTCGGCTGGAACTCCTCGGACACACACCCGCTGACCTTCGACAATGTGCAGGTTCCAGAAGAGAACCTGCTGGGTGAGCGCGGCCGCGGCTACGCGAACTTCCTGCGCATCCTCGATGAGGGACGCATCGCCGTGGGCGCCCTCTCGGTCGGTGCCGCGCAGGGCTGCGTGGACGAATCCGTGAAGTACGCCAAGGAACGTCAGGCCTTCGGTCAGCCGATCTCTGACTTCCAGGGCATCTCCTTCAAGATCGCCCGCATGGAGGCCCGCGTGGTCGCCGCCCGTGCCGCCTACTACCTGGCCGCCTCGCGCATGCTCGCCGGGATGCCGTTCAAAAAGGAAGCCGCGATTGCGAAGATGGTCGCCGGTGAGGCAGCGATGGACAACGCCCGCGACGCCACCCAGATCCACGGCGGCTACGGCTTCATGAACGAATACCTTGTCGCCCGCCACTACCGCGACTCGAAGATCCTCGAAGTCGGGGAGGGCACCACCGAGGTTCAGCTCATGCTCATCGCCCGCGAACTCGGTATCTGAGCAGCAGAGACAACACTTCACACCGCCCGCCGAGGTGGTCCCGCGCTTCCGTACGGACGTGCCGGGCCACCTCGGCGGGCGGTGCTGTCATCTGTTGGTTCGCGGCTCCGTTAGTGTGGGGCAGAGGAAAATCCGAGGAGAAGGAGGGGATTTGTGGATCTCAGCGTCGTGACGTCGGTCCTGGGCGTGAGCCTGATCGTCATCGAATATGCGGTGAAGATCATCGCCGTCGGCGTCGTCCCCGAGGACCGCAGGCCGTCCTCGTCCTCGGCCTGGCTGCTGCTGATCCTGTTCGTCCCCCTCGTCGGGATCCCGCTGTTCCTCATGCTCGGCAGCCCCTATATCAACCGGCGCCGGGCACGTATCCAGGCACAAGCCGATGAGCTCATGCACGAAGGCGCCGACGATCTGCCCGACGTGCCGCCATCTCTTGAGGCCCCGTCTGGCTTCGTCTCGATTGCTCAACTGGGTCGCCGGCTCACCGCCCTGCCGATGGTCACCGGCAACAACCACGGCGTCACCAGCGATTACAGGGCCAGCATCGAACGAATGTCAGCTCTCGTCGATGAAGCCCACGAATACGTGCATGTCGAGATCTACATCATGGCATGGGACTGGACGACCGACATCTTCTTCCATGCTCTCGAACGCGCAGCGGACCGAGGTGTGAAGGTCAAGGTCCTCTTCGACCACATCGGTTCTCGCAAGTATCCGGGATTCCACCGCCTCGGCAAGCGACTGACCAAGGCCGGCATCGACTGGCACCTCATGCTTCCGTTCATTCCCTGGCGCGGGAAGCTGCGCCGCATCGACCTGCGCAATCACCGCAAACTCCTCGTCGTCGACGGGAAGAAGGCGATGATGGGTTCGCAGAACATGATCGACTCCTCGTACCTGAAGAAGGCGAACGTGAGGATCGGTCGAGCCTGGCACGACATCATGGTCGAACTCTCCGGCCCCATCGTCGCCGCGGTCGAGGCTGTATTCTCCACCGACTGGTACACAGAATGCGGAGAGTCTCTGGGGATCAGAGCCTATGATCGCGACGCCTACGAGCCCGGTGTGGGCGGTCAGACGAGTGCCATGCAGCTCGTGCCCTCTGGTCCCGGGTTCACCACCGAACCCAACCTCAAGGTCTTCACCTCGCTGATGTACCTGGCGCAGAAGCGACTGGTGATCGTCAGCCCGTACTTCGTTCCCGACGAGTCCCTTCTGGCCGCCGTTGTCACCGCCGCCGAGCGCGGAGTCAACGTCGAACTCTATGTCAGCGAACAGGCCGACCAATTCATGGTCGACCTCGCCCAGTCCTCCTACTACCGCTCGCTGCTCGAGGTCGGCGTGCGGATCTTCCGCTACCCGAAGCCCCAGGTCCTGCACACGAAGTGCCTCATCGTCGATGACGAGTACGCGGTCATGGGGTCCTCGAACCTGGACATGCGCTCCTTCGGCCTCAACTACGAGATCAGCCTGCTGGCGACCGGTGGAGACCTGGTCGATGACATCGCCGAGGTGGTCGTAGATTACCAGCGCGAAAGCAGCGAGCTCTCCCTCGGAGAATGGGAGCAGCGGCCGCTGATCCGCCGCTACCTGGAGTCCGTGATGCGTCTGACGTCCTCGCTGCAGTGAGGACGTGACTGAGGACGTGACTGAGGGCGGCGGCTGCGGCGGACTGCTGCGGCGCATTGAGCCGAGGCACATTGAGCCGAGGCACACGGCACCGAAAGTCGCTTTCGACGAAACTCGGGTTGAGCGTCGACAATCATATGCGCACATATGTTTCTCGACGCTCAACCCGATCCGTGCCGGAAGTGGCTTGCTCGCGGCCCATGTTTCGACGCTGAGACCGTTATTCGTCCGGTGTTTGGCTAGGCAGGTAGGTTGCTTCAGGCGGACCCGGTGACGTCGGGGCCCATCTCCTCGAGCTGGTCGAGAGGGACGTCGAGGAGGTCATGAACTCCGTTGACGATCTCATTGGGGCGGAAGGGGAAACGGTGTACATCCTCGGCGGTGGAGATTCCCGAGAGGACGAGCACGGTGTGCATGCCTGCCTCCATCCCGGCAATGATGTCGGTATCCATCCGATCGCCGATCATCGCGGTGCTCATCGAGTGGGCGCCGATCTGGTTGAGCGCTGAACGGAACATCATCGGATTCGGCTTGCCCACGACATAGGGGTCACGGTTAGTGGCCTTCGTGATCAGCGCGGCGATGGCGCCGGTTGCTGGGAGGACACCCTCGGGGCTGGGACCGGTGGCATCGGGGTTGGTCACGATGAAGCGTGAACCACCGTCGATGAGGCGGATCGCCTTGGTGATCGCCTCGAATGAATAGGAGTGAGTCTCGCCGACAACGACGAAGTCCGGATCGTTCTCCGTCATGATGAAACCGGCCTCATGGATTGCGGTGGTCAGTCCCGCCTCACCGACGACGTAGGCGGTACCGTGCTCGACTTGGTTGGACAGGAAGTCTGCGGTGGCCATGGCGGAGGTCCAGATCTTCGATTCGGGAACATCGAGGCCGTTCGACCTGAGTCGGGCTGAAAGGTCCCTGGCGGTGTAGATCGAGTTGTTCGTCAGGACCAGGTACGGAATGTCGGCCTGACGCCACTGTGCGAGGAGCTCGGCCGCGCCGGGCAGGGGATTGTTCTCCCTGACCAGAACACCGTCCATGTCGGTCAACCAGCATTCGATCGAGTCGCGATCCATGTCTCTCCTGAAGATAGTCGTTGAGCCGATGCGGCTGCCTCCTAGCCTAGTCGGGTTTGGCAGCCTGAGTCTTGACCCTAAGGAATCCGCCCTTGCCGCGGGGAATGGTCACGGTCTTCGTCAGCACGTAGTAAAGGGTTCCGGAGACGAGCATCGAGGGGATCGAAGCCGTGAGCCACCGGAACGCCTCGGTCGGAATGTAGTCGATCGGGTCGAGCAGCAAGGTATAGACGAGGGCACCAGCGGCCATGGTGGTGAACGCGACGAGATTGAAACCGCCGGTGAAGTGATACGGCGATCCAGGTCGGTTGTCATACATCGCACGGATGTCGAGATGCTGCCTGCGCAGTATGAAGAAGTCGACGAACTGGATCGCGCACAGAGGACCAAGCACAATCGCACCCCAAGAGACGAAGCGACCGTAGTTGTTGTACGTGATGTCGGGGAAGAATACGAGTACCACTGCCGGGACGAGAATGAGTCCGCCGAGGACAGGCCAAGGGAGCCTGCGTCCCACGTTGCCGGTGCCACCGCGAACAGCGACGAGCGCCGCGTAGCCTTGGGCGACGATGGAGTTGATGTTGGCGAAACCGACGAAGATGAGGGCGAGGCCGCCAAGGACGAACCCACCGAGTGGAATCATCCACTGTGTGGGATCGTCGGAGCCCAGTGCAAGGGCCGAGAACGCACCCACGATCGCAGCGATCACCGAGGCGAGGAAGAGCCCGATCATGTTCGGCCAGTAGGCCGCGCGCGAGCTTCTGGTCAGGCGGGCCAAGTTGCCGACGTTGGGCCACCACGCGAGGCCCCCGGCGACGTTGAGCTCGATGGCGAGCATAAACGCCATGTGCTTGTCGAAATCGGCGGCGAGTGGTTCCAAAGAGACGAGTTCTGACCAGCCGATCTGCGTGAAGATCAGGACGAGCATGAGAAGGGTGACCACGACGAGGCCGGGGGAGACGACCTTGTTGACGGTCTCGATCGACTTCGGGCCGCGCATCAGGATAAGCCACGAGATGATCACGGCGAGGAGTCCAAGCAGCTTGACGATCAGGCTGTCGGGGGCGAGATCGGTGCCGAAGAGCTCGTTGCTGACGTTGGCGAACGCATGCCCGCACATGATCGCCAGAACTGCAGCCCAAGCGGCTGCGAGCAGTGCGGAGAGGGCGAGCATGATGGCTCGACCACCTGCGGTGCCGAACGATGATCTGAGCGAGACGAACTGTTCGATGCCATATCGGACTGCAGGGATGCAGGGGGCCAGGGCGACGAAGATGATGCTGATTCCATAGCCGATCACTATGCTGGCAACCGCCTCTTTGGCGCCGACATAGTAGGCAACTGCGCCGCCTTGGAGGAACGCCCAGGTTGCGATGGCAAGTCCGATGTTCGCCGCAGAGAAGTCCCAGAAGCTCCAGATCCGGTCCTTCTTCAGGAGCGGCAGGTCGCTGGTCGAGCTGGCGTCATGCAGTGCTGTGCGCTGGAATCGTTGACGGTCGCTGCTCACAGAAAGCACCAGCCCACCACGACGAGAGATGTGACAGCGAGGACGACGATCGAGATGACGATGTCTCCGGTCGGCAATGGCGCAAGGACACCCTCCTCGCTTCCTGGGTCCTCGTAGAGGTCGAGGCGGCGGTCGAGTTCGGTGCGGAAATCCTCGTCCATCATGAGCTGTGGTCTCCTTTGACCAAGTGAGAAAGAAAGTCGTAGATAGGTGCGGTTGTCAGTGTGCCGCATGACACTATACCGTCCGGACGGTTCTGTTTGGCAGAAAACCCTTGACAGCCGATCACACCGGAGTATTGTAGTATTTACTTAATTAAGGAAGTGCTGAAATTAATCTCAACTCTGTGTTCGGTGCTCTGGCCGACCCGACCAGGCGGGCGATGATCGATCGTCTGAGGGAAGGCGACCTCAGCGCCGGTGAATTGGCCGAACCGTTTCCCATCAGCAGATCGGCAGTGTCGCAGCATCTCAAAGTACTTGAAGACGCTGGACTGATCACTCGGTCCAAAAATGCACAGAGACGGATCGTGCATCTCAACGTCGAGGGTCTGAGCGCGGGTACAGACTGGCTGCTGGCAGCACACATGGATTGGGAGCAGTGCTTCGACACACTCGACCAGGTGCTGGCCGAGACTTCGCCCCCAGGCGAACAGGCTGAGGGCAGACAGCAATGATCGACTCACAGAGGAGAACCATCATGAATGAGAACGAAAATGAGAATGAGAAGCCCGGTTTCACAATAGTCCGCGACTTCGCAGCACCTCGGGACCGTGTCTGGGAGGCCTGGACCAACACCGATGTCATGGCCCGCTGGCTCCATCCGGAAACGCTGGTCACACCGCGCGAATCCGTCAGCGTGGACCTGCGCGTTGGCGGTCTCTACACCTACTCCATGCGCATCGAGGAGACAGGACAGGAGTTCCCGACGGCGGGCAAGTACCTCGTGATTGAGAGACCGCACCGGCTCGACTTCACCTGGGGGAGTCCCGGCGACGTCGACGAGGCACCTCAGATCAGAATCGAGTTTGAGGAAGTCGATGCAGGCACCACCCGGATGACGTTTGCGCTGACCGGCATTCCCAATGACTCGGGTTCCGATGCCAGCGCCTACGACGGCTGGGATTCCGCCTTCAACGTCTTCGAGTCTGAGATCGCAGGCTGAGATCGCAGGCGGACCCAGGATCCAGTGCGGACCCGGGCCCCACAGCAGGGACCCGGGTTGCCTGCTGTCCGACGCCAGGCGTTAAGCTCAAATCACGACAATCGGGCAGAGACGCAGTGACACAGAGGAGTGACGCATGAGTGAGCAGAAGGTCATCGAACAAAGAGGTCTGTGGCTGGATGAGATGGAAGTCGGTGCGATCTACAAGCACGCTCCCGGCCGCACCATCACCGAGGCGGACAACACCTGGTTCACGGCTGTGACGATGAATACTCAGGCCCTTCACCTCGATGCAGCCTTCGCTGCGACCGAGCCCTTTGGTCAGCGCCTGGTCAACTCTATGTTCACCCTCTCCACCCTTATCGGGCTTTCGGTCACGCAGCTGACGCAGGGCACGATCGTCGGCAACCTCGGCTTCTCCGAAGTCGCCTTCCCCGCCCCGCTCTTCCACGGCGACACCCTCTACGCCGAGACGACGATCCTTGACAAACGCGCCTCGAAGTCTCGTCCCGGGCAGGGCATCGTGACCCTCGAGCACCGCGGCTACAACCAGGACGGAACCCTCGTGGCCAAGGCCGTGCGTCAGACCATGATGTTCGACTCCAGCCACGCCGGTGAAGCAAAGAAGGTCCCCGCGCAGCAGGAGGACACCATCCAGAACGAAACCGGAAAGTGAGCACCACGATGGCATTGGATTTCAAACCCGCCTGGCTCTTCGTCCCCGGTGACCGCCCGGACCGCTACACGAAGGCCGCCGAACGCTCCGACATCGTCATCCTCGACATCGAGGACGCGGTCAACGACGGCGACAAAGCCACTGCCCGCGAAGCGATCATCGACTACCCGCTCGATCCCACCCGCACGGTGGTCCGCATCAATGCGCGAGATTCGGAGCACCTCGGCGAGGACATGGCAATGCTGGCCAAGACCGAGTACACGGCCGTCATGCTGCCGAAGTCCGAGCACGCCTCCGACCTCACAATCCTTAGCGACTACCAGGTCATCGCACTGATCGAGACGGCGCTCGGGGCCGTCAACGTCGCCGAGATCGCCGCCGCACCCAATACCTACGCACTCATGTGGGGATCCGAGGACCTCATCGCCGACCTCGGCGGAGGATCCTCGCGCAATGCCGACGGAGGCTACCGTGACGTGGCCAAACACGTACGCAACTCGACCCTGCTGGCCGCTCGCGCGCACGGAAAGTTCGCCCTCGACTCGATCTGGGCGAATATCCCCGACCTCGACGGTCTGGGGGAGGAAGCCGAGGACGCCGTCCAATCCGGGTTCAGCGGAAAGGTCTCCATCCACCCCAACCATGTTCCCGTCGTCCGCGATGCGTTCCGCCCCAGCGAAGAGCAGTTGACCTGGGCGAAGGCCGTGCTTGGTCTCGCGAAGACCGAGAAGGGTGCCTTTGCCTACGAGGGCAAGATGATCGACGCCCCACTGCTCAAGCACGCCGAACTCATCGTCGCCCGAGACGTCTGAGCCCGGTGATGACCGGGACGATGCCCCGTCCGCGAGGAGTTGGTCAGTGAATGATGCCGATGCGCTCATCGCCACCCAGATCCGAGCCGTCCTCGTAGCGGCCGCGGACAATGGCGGCGTGGCTCCGATCGTCGAGGCCGGCGACCCGATCCTGCGCCAGGTGACCCGTCCCTTCGACGGACAGGTCGACGACGCCGAGCTGGACCAACTCGCCGAGGTGATGCGAGCGACCATGCTCGGCGCGCCCGGCGTAGGACTGGCCGGACCACAGGTGGGCATCGGCCTGTCCATGTTCGTCGCCGAAGACCCCGGCAGTCTCAATCCGGAGGTTGCCGCGGTGCGGCAACGGACCCCGATGCCCCTACGCGTGGTCCTCAACGCCGACTACAACCCGGCCACCTCGGAAAACGTCGCCTTCTATGAGGGCTGCCTGTCGATCCCCGGCTACCAGGCCATCGTCGCTCGTCCTCGCGAGATCGAACTGCGAGGTCAGAACCTCGACGGCACTGCCATCGCCGAGGTCGCCTCCGGTTGGTCGGCGCGCATCGTCGCGCACGAGACCGATCACCTCGAAGGAGTCATGTTCCTTGACAAAGCTGAGATGCGTTCCCTTTCGACCAACACCTCGGTGGCGAAATTCTGGAACCAGCCATCGACTCAGAAGGCAGCCAGCGAGCTCGGGTTCGCCCTGCCGAGTTCAATGCTGCTCTGAGGCCGGAGGACTCGCCCTCTGGGACGATTTCCATAATTGCCACAGGAGACCATGTTTCGATTGAGGCATGCGTTTTCCCGATATCCCTCTACGTCATCGTCGTCTCGTGCGTGCTATCGCCGTTGCCGGAACCAGCGGCCTCGCACTGGTGCGCAGGCGCGACTTCGCGCCCGAACACGACCGTGCGGCCCGCTTGGGCAATGCGATCGCCAATGCAGGACTGACCTGGATCGCCGGAACGCGGGCCTTCGCGGGGCCGGACGAGAGTGAGCTCGACCTCGGCGCAGCGTTCGGAGCCGTCGGCTCGGAAGCGGGACAGCCCGCCCGGTACTCGACAGTGGACCCGATGGAGCAGGAGGAGAGGACCCGGACCTTTCGCAACCTCACCACCGCTTTCGCCTCCGGTGCCCTCAGCTGGGCCCTGTGGCACCCGACGCAGGACTTCGTCGATAGGATCGACGCCAAATTTCCTGCCGGTTTCGGGCGCGGACTGGGCGCAGGCGCCAGCGGAGCGTTCGTCGCAGGCGGTGCAGCCCTGCTCGACAAATTCGCCGAGCTCGACCAGGCCGAATACTGGGAGAACGCTCCGGTCGAGATCGAACTGCCGGAGCATATCCGCGGAGCCGTCGATCAGCTGCTCGCACAGCCGCATCCGGTCTCTGCCGAGTCCGCTGAGGCGGTGCGAGCACAGTTCGACTCGGCACGATTTTTCGTGTGGGTGACCTATTCGCGCACACAGCATCCGGGTGATGATCCCATCACCTTGGACCCGCAGCAGCTCTCCGCGCTGCTGGACGTTGAAGACATCACCACGATCGATGTCTACCCCGAGGCATCGGCTCGACTCGTTGTGCCGAAGAATCAGACCTATCCCGTGACCGGCGTCCAGGACGTTGCGGGCATCCACGACGCTGAGGGGGCGGCCCCGCAGGAACTTCGCCTCGAGATAGCCGATGGCCTCCTCAGCCGGATCGATCTCAACGCCGTCGACGAAGACTCACCCGCACGCAGCTCAGACGACCTTCCAGGTTCAGAGAGGCCGGGGATGCTCTATCCTTTGGGACTCGACGGTGACGTGGACGGCTACTTGAGCCGCTATGAGATGGAGGATGAGGAATTCGACGCAATGCCCCTCACTCTTGACCGGTGGCCCGGTCCGAAGCAGCTGCGGTTCATCTCTGAATGCGGTTAGGCTCACTACACGTGCCCGCTCGGGAATAAGCACACGCTGACATCGTTGTACGAGATATGAGTGAACTTCGTACTTTGACCCTGGGCGCCGGCTGCTTCTGGTGCCTCGATGCCGTCTACCAGCGGACGAAGGGCGTGACCTCGGTGATCTCCGGATACACCGGCGGTCACACTCCGAACCCGCACTACCGCGAAGTCTGCTCTGGGGCTTCCGGTCACGCCGAGGCCCTGCAGGTCACCTTCGATGCCGAGATCGTGCCCGAAAGCGTCATCCTGGGGCTCTTCTTCACCGGTCACGACCCGACGAGCCTCAACGCTCAGGGCTATGACGTGGGAACTCAGTACCGTTCAGCCATGTTCTACTCCGATGAGGAGGAGAAGGCGCGCTTCGCCGCCGCCATTGCTGAAGCGCAGGAGATCTTCGACCGCCCGATCGTCACGACGCTCGAACCGCTGGGGATCTTCCACACCGCCGAGGCTGTTCACCAGGACTTCTACACCGAGAACAGCAACAACGGGTACTGCCGTGTCATCATTGATCCGAAGCTGTCCCACGCGCGGGAGGCATTTGCGGAATGGGTGAGCTGAGTGTCGAAACACAAGGATTCGTCTGATCATCGCAGCTCGAAGAAGCACAGCGGCTCGAAGAAGTCAGACAAGAAGCGTCCGAAGGACGGTAGTGCCTGCGAGGTGACGAAGGGTCGCGTACGCGCGCACTTCCTCGACGGCGAGACCGGACCATGGGCGAAGAGGCTCGCTGATCAGGCCTCGGCGGCAGACGACGTAGTTGCAACCTCAGCCTCAGCGCCAAAGGCTGACAGCGCGAATGCGGCAGCCGAGGTTGCAGCAGCATCGCCTCGGCACCAGGGCCCTGACTACACGGTGCCGTCCTCGATCGACATCGTTGCCGACCCGGTCCTGCATGCCATGTCCACGAGGCGGTCGATCTCGAAGGTCGATGGCGAGACACCGAACGACTCCGATCTGCGCGAGATCATCCGCTCGCTCTCTTCTGTCGCCGACCACAAGGGCCTGCGACCCTGGAGATTCATCATCCTCCGCGGCGAAGACAGGCACCGCCTCGGCGCTGCCCTCGACGAAGCTGCCGCTGTGACACGAAAGCCGGGGGAGAGGAACGAGAAGCCGTTGCGGGCCGAACTGCTTCTCGCTCTCGTCTCCTCCCCGAGCGAGAACCCGAAGGTTCCCGAATGGGAGCAGCACGCCACTGCAGCTGGCGCCGGACACTTACTCGAACTCGCACTCTGGCAGGCAGGGTGGGGCGTAATGTGGCGCAGCGGAACCATGACCAACGAACCAGCCGTCCGCAGACTCCACCGGCTGAGTCCCGGTGAATTGCTCATGGGCTGGTTCTACATCGGGGCAGTACCCGAACGCTACCGAGAGCGCATGGCGCACAGCACCAGGCCATTGCCCGACCCCGACCAATTCCTTGAAACCCTGTGACCGACTGAGACGACGTGACTGACAAAGACGATGTGCCCGAACACTCTGACGCTCCAAGCACCGAGGCGCTGAACGGCGAAGCGGCGAACCCCGACGCGCTCGCGGCCGCGAAGGCCGCCACCGCCGAATCGCGGCGACTGCCGAAGGAGATCTACGTACTCGTCGCCGCGGCCTTCATCGTGGCGTTGGGCTACGGCATCATCGCCCCGGTTCTGCCGCAGTTCGCCGCGAGCTTCAACTTCGGCGTCACCGCGGCCACGATCGTCGTCTCCTCCTTCGCCTTCTTCCGGTTCGTGTTCTCACCGACGTCGGGCCGCCTCGTCGACTCCTTCGGGGAACGCCGGATCTACATCTCCGGCCTCCTCATCGTCGCCGCCTCCACAGCGGCCGTGGCGTTCGCTCAGAACTACTGGCAGCTGCTGGTCTTCCGCGGCCTCGGCGGTATCGGTTCGACGATGTTCAGTGTCTCCGCGATGGCGCTGATCATTCGACTCGCACCCATCGACGCGCGGGCGAAGGCCTCGAGTACCTATGCCACCGCCTTCCTCGTCGGTAACATCGCCGGACCCGTCCTGGGTGGGGCGATGGCAGGCTGGGGCATGCGCATACCCTTCATCATCTACGCCGTCGGTCTGCTCATCGCGGCCATCGTCGTGCGCATCTTCCTCGCCTCCACCGCAGAAGCGGGATCTTCGACGAAGCTCGGGCGCGCTCGCCTCGAAGCGGCCAAAGGTGACCCACAGCAGGAGGTCATGACTTTCCGGCAGGCCTGGAGCGACTCCGCCTACCGCAGTGCGCTGCTGTCCGCGTTCGTCCAGGGCTGGTCGGCGATGGGCATCCGTGTGGCCATCTACCCGCTCTTCGCCATCCAGGCGCTCAAAGCCGACACCGCAGTGGCTGGGCTGGCGCTGACGATGTTCGCAATCGGCAACGCCTCGGCCGTGACAGTCGTCGGCAGGTTCGCCGACACCTACGGACGCAAACCCTTCATCCAATGGGGTCTGCTTGTCCTCGGACTGACCACCGCAGCCCTGGCCTTCACTGATGCGATCTGGCTGTTCTTCGTCTTCTCCATCGTCGCCGGCGTCGGATCAGGACTGGCGAACCCTGCCCAGCAGGCAACCGTGGCTGATGTCATCGGACGCGACCGCAAGGGCGGGCGAGTTCTGTCCCGCTACCAGATGGCTCTCGACGGCGGTGCCATCGTCGGTCCGATCATCGCCGGAGCCATCGTCGATCGCTTCGACTACTCGTGGGCGTTCCTGCTCACCGGACTCCTCGGCGTTCTGGCCGCTGCCTTCTGGTTCACCGGTCGTGAAACCAAGCCGCGCACGGGTCGGGAATCTCGCGAAGTGTAGGCCGCGAAGAACACCGTGGAGCGCCTGCTCAGGGTCCACTCATGTGTTGCTGACAACTTAACTCACTAGTATGGGGCACCGAAGCATTTTTTCTGCAGGCGATCCCTGCGTTTGCACCGCCGAAAAGAAAGTCCCCACGTGAGTTTTCTGACCCGCCTGAGCCTGCGAAACCGCGCACTCATCGCGCTCATCTCCGTCGTCGCCATCATCTTCGGAGTCATCGGAGCCGGTTCCCTCAAACAAGAGCTGTTCCCCTCTCTTGAGAACCCTCAGGCGACGGTCACCGCCTCCTATGAAGGTGCGACGCCTGAAGCCGTCGAGCAGGAGGTCACCGATCCGCTCGAAGGTGCGCTGACAGCGTTGCCGGAAGTCGAGGACATGACGTCGACGTCCTCGGCCGGCAGTTCGTCGATCACCGTGAGCACGAAGTATGGAGAGGACTCCGATGATGTCGTGAAGTCCCTCCAGCGTGCGGTCTCCCAGGTTGAGTCCACTCTGCCCGATGGGGTCGAGCCCACGGTCAACACCATGGGCACCGACGACATCCCGGTGCTGGCACTGTCTGTGACCTCGGACGCCGACGAGGACAAACTCGCGGCCAACCTCGATGACATCGCCGAACCCGAACTGAAGAAGATCGATGGCGTCTCACAGGTCATGATCTCCGGTGCGAAGACAAAACAGGTCGAGATCAGCATCCGCCAGGACGACCTCGAGGACGAGGGCGCGAGCCTCGACGAGATCGCCGGCATCCTCCAGTCCAACGGCGTTCCCACCTCGGCCGGCGAGCTCAAGGGCGACAGCGGAACTGCCCCGGTCGAGGTCGGCACCCGGATCCGCTCGGTCGACGCGATCAAGGACCTTGTCGTCACCGGCAAGGACGGCCCGATCAAGGTCTCCGACGTCGCCGACGTGAAGATCAAGAACGCTCCCGTCGATTCGATCTCCCGCACGAACGGCAAGCCTTCGCTGTCGGTGTCGATCATGAAGGAATCCGACGCGAACACCGTCGACGTCTCGCAGGAGGTTGCCGACAAACTGCCCGGGCTCGAGAAGTCCATGGGCGATGACACGAAGTTCGTCTCGGCCTTCGACCAGGCTCCATTCATCGAGCAGTCCATCCACGACCTGCTCAACGAAGGCGGACTCGGACTGATCTTCGCCGTCCTCGTCATCCTCGTCTTCCTGTTGTCAGTGCGAGCCACGATCATCACTGCGATCTCGATTCCGCTCTCCCTCCTCATCGCTATGGTCGGGCTGTGGATGGGCGGCGAGACCCTGAACATGCTGACTCTGGGTGCGCTGACGATCTCCATCGGCCGCGTCGTCGATGACTCGATCGTCGTGATCGAAGCGATCCGACGACGGCATTCCTCAGGTGGTGAGAAGTTCTCCAACATTCTGGCAGCGGTATCCGAGGTCTCTGGTGCTGTCACGGCCTCGACCCTGACCACTGTCGCGGTCTTCCTGCCCTTGGCATTCGTCAGCGGCCAGACGGGGGAGATGTTCCGTCCCTTCGCACTGACGGCCACCATCGCTCTGCTCTCGAGCCTGTTCGTGGCACTGACCATCGTGCCCGTGCTCGCCTACTGGTTCCTGCGTCAGCGGGAGGCGAAGGTCAAGCTCACGAAGGCGGAGAAGAAGGAGATCCGTCGCAACCGCAAGGGCATGCTCTCGGACTGGCGCAAAGAGACCAAGACCGCCAAGAAGGAGTCGAAGAAGCACAACATCCTCTCCACCGGCCGTCACGACGAGTCCGGCGCCGCGATGGCGGGAGCAGGGACTGCCGACTCACACGAGGGCACTCGCACCGCAACCGCAGGTGCCGCCTCGGCGGGCGCTGCCTCCACCGGCCCACGCTACGGCGAGGTCGAGGAGGAAGCCGGAGAGGTCGACGAGCTGGCGGGCATGCACTCGCCGGTCACGCGACTGCAGAAGACCTACATGCCGGTCATCGGATTCTCGACCAAGCACCCTGTCATCATGATCCTCGCCGCGGTCCTCATCCTCGTGGGCACCGGAGCAATGGTCCCGCAGCTGAAGACTGAGCTCTTCGGAGACACCGGCCAGGACAGTCTGCAGGTCGCCCAGACCTTCGACCCGGGCACCGATCTCGACGAGGCGTCGAAGCAGGCCGAACCGGTCGAGAAGATCCTCGAAGACAACAAGGACGTCGAGTCCTACCAGCTCTCCGTCGGTGGAACGACCTTCGGCTTCACCGATGACTCGTCCATCACCGGCACCTACATCGTCAACTCGAAGTCCGGAGTTTCGGCGCAGTCGATCTCTGACAAGCTGCAGAAGGACTTCGACGATCTCAAGGACGTCGGCCAGGTCGAAGTGCAGAGCCAGAGCTCAATGCCCGGCGCCCAGACCATCGACGTCACACTGTCGGGATCCGATGCCAAAGAACTCGACGACGCCACAAAAGCCGTCACGGACAAACTCGAAGGAGTCTCCGGTGCCCAGTCGGTGACCAGCGACCTAGAAGCGGTTCAGCCGGTCATCGAAGTCAAGGTCGATCACAAGAAGGCCGCGAAGGAGAACCTCACCGAGGCCACGATCGGGCAGTACGTCCAACGGGCGATGCACGGACAGAACATCGGCGAAGTCGTCATCGACAACGTTTCGCACTCGGTTTTGCTCTTCGACCGCAACGCGGACACCGTGGACAAGCTCAAGGATCTCAAGATTCCCGGAAAGCCCAAGGAGACGGCTCCACCCGCAGGCGACGCCGGTGCTGCAGGAGCCGCTGATGCAGGCGACGCGGCTGGCGGCGACGCTGGTGGTGCAGCCGGTGGCGCAGGCGGCGATGCTGGTGGCGCAGGCGGCAATGCTGGTGCAGCCGGTGACCCGGGTGCGCAGGCCGGTGCTCCGGCACCGACGTCGAAGCCGCGCTTCATCAAGCTCGAAGATGTCGCCGAGGTCAAGGAAGTCAAGACCGCTCCGACGATCCGACACACGGATTCGCAGCGTTCGACCACTGTCTCGGTCACGCCCGAGGGCGATGACCTGGGAACTGTTTCAACTGATGTGCAGAGCGCACTCAAGAATGTCGACCTGCCCGACTCCGTATCCGTTGACACCGGCGGTGCCACACAGGAGCAGAACGAAGCGTTCTCCCAGCTGGGCTTGGCCATGCTCGCTGCGATCCTCATCGTGTTCATCATCATGGTCGCCACGTTCAAGTCGCTGCTGCAGCCGTTGATCCTGCTGGTCTCGATCCCGTTCGCGGCCACCGGTTCCATCGCGCTGTCGCTTCTGACCGATACTCCGCTGGGCCTGACGTCGATGATCGGTCTGCTGATGCTCATCGGCATCGTGGTCACAAACGCGATCGTGCTCATCGACCTGATCAACCACTTCAGAGCTCGAGGGGTCGAACTGCGAGCGGCCATCGTCCACGGTGCCCGGTTGCGCTATCGACCGATCCTCATGACCGCCTCGGCGACGATCTTCGCGCTCGTGCCGATGGCCCTGGGGCTGACCGGCGGGGGAGTGTTCATCTCGAAGCCGCTGGCGATCGTGGTCATCGGCGGTTTGGTCAGCTCGACCTTGTTGACGCTGATCCTCGTGCCCGTCCTCTACCTCCTGCTCGAAGGGGCGAAGGAACGCCGGGCTGAGAAGAAGTACGTGAAGAACATGGCCCGTGGCCAGGTCCTCGATGTCGCCGAGGCGAGAGCCACACAAGGTCCGGATGCGACGGACCGTGCCGCCTCAGCAACACCCACCGCCGAGGCGGGTTCGGTGGCCACAGCCGAACGAACCGAGCGCGACGAGTCGACGCAGACGGTTGGTGACTCCGCGGTGGAGGACCCGGACGGGGACGACGCACCGAAGCACTGACCTGCTCCGGTTACAGTAGGATCCATGAGAAACGAGCTCGAACCGCAGGAGAAGAAGCGCCTGTGGTTCGAGCTCGGCCTCGTTGCAGCACTCTCGTTGGGACAATCAGCTGTCTATGCGATCGTGCGTCTGTCCGACATCACCACCCGCGGTCCGATCAGTGAAGCCCAGGCGAAGCTCAACACTTCGATGTCGCCGCGGCCCGGATTCGATCTCATCTACCAGATCCTCGGCATCGGGTTCACTCTTGTGCCCGTGCTCCTGGCCCTGTATCTACTCACTCGCGACACCGATGCCCCGCCCCTGAGTACACGCCTGGGCGTGAGAGGCCAGAGCGGGAAGGACCTCGGTCGCGGAACTCTCTTCTTCCTCATCATCGGCATCGGCACCCTGGGTGTCTACGCGGGCGGCAGGGCACTGGGGATCACGGCCGAGATCCAGCCGGCCAACCTCGGCGATCATTGGTGGACCATTCCCGTGCTCATCCTGGCCGCGGCGAAGAACGGCATCCTCGAAGAGGTCATCATCTTCGGCTTCGGTGCAGAGCGCCTCCAGCGTTTGGGTTACGGCATATGGTCGATCATCATCAGCCTGGCCATCTTCCGTGCCAGCTATCACCTGTACCAGGGCATCGGGCCGTTCATCGGCAACGTCGCCATGGGCATAATCTTCGGGTGGTACTTCATGCGTCGAGGCAGGCTGGTGCCCCTGGTGTGGGCACACTTCATCATCGATGCCGTGGGCTTCCTGGCCCCGGGAATCCTCACCCTCATCGACATCGGCTGAACTGGTTCATGTGCAGTTCACCGAACGGTAGTTCTGGGTCCAACTGACCCTGAAAGTCTCGACTTGGTGAGCCCGACTCCGTTTTGTGAGGCGGGGCCGAGAGACTCGATCCGAGGAGACAAGCGAACCGATGGCACCCCTACGTGAACTTCTGCCCATGGCCGGACACGTCCGTGGCAAGCGCAGCCCCGTCACATGTGCACTCAAATGTGACAACGCGTGCACGAAGGCGATCTGCAACACCTCGTCCAACAGCTACTTCCGCGACATCGTCGGGGCACAGCTGTCTCGCCGGGCAGTGCTGGGGGCGTCGGCGGCAGGTGCACTGGCCATCGCAGTCACGACCGCACCGAGCCCGACCACGCGTGCGGCAGCGGCCGCCGCAGGCACGGGGGGCAGCCTCGACTTCACCGCGATCGACCCGGTCCAGCACGAGGTCGATAAGTTCATCGTCCCCGAGGGGTACTCCTGGCATCCCGTCGTGCGCTGGGGTGACCCTCTGTTCCCGGACGCCCCGCAGTTCGATCCCGAGAACCAGAGCGTCGAGTCACAGCGCCGTCAGTTCGGCTATAACAACGATTTCCTCCAGATCCAGGTCGACGAGGGCGGAGACGGCAACCGGGCTCTCCTGTTCTCGAACCAGGAGTACACGAATGACGCGATTATGTACCCGGACAGCATGGACAAGGCCACCCAGCGTGCCATCAGCCGCGACGCACACGGGCTGACGGTTGCCGAACTGGTCAGGACCAACGAGAAGACCCCGTGGAGGGTCGACGTCAACGGTGCAAACAACCGTCGCTTCCTCATCAACACCGAATACGAGTTCACCGGTCCGGCAGCCGGGTCCGATCTGCTCCGGACCAGGGATTATCCCAAGGGCGACAAGGCTCAGGGAACCCTGGGCAACTGCTCTGGCGGACTGACTCCGTGGGGCACGTTGGTCTCCGGCGAGGAGAACTTCAATTCCTACTTCAAGGCACAGGGCACCTCGGCGGCGGACAAACGCTACGGCCTGAGCAACGAAGCCTCCGCGAACGGCTGGGAAGAAGACCTGCAGCGCTTCGACACGAACAACTCCGGCTACGCCAACGAAGCGAACCGATTCGGCTGGATCGTCGAGGTTGACCCACGTGATCCGGACTCGACCCCGCGCAAGCACACCAACCTGGGGCGTCTCAAGCATGAGGGCGCCAACATCACGATCGCGGACTCGGGCCAGGCCGTCGCCTACATGGGCGATGACGAGAAGTTCGACTACCTCTACAAGTTCGTGTCCAAGGGCAAGTACGTCGAGGGCGACCTGTCCCACAACATGACCCTACTGACCGAGGGCGACCTGTTCGTCGCGAAGTTCACGGGCAACTCCCCGAAGAACGAGATCGACGGCAGCGGCGATGTGCCGGCCGACGGTGAGTTCGACGGCAGCGGGCAGTGGCTGCCGCTGATCAAGAACGGCAGATCACAGGTCTCGGGCATGGCCATCGACGAGGTGCTGGTCAACACCCGGCTGGCGGCCGACAAGGTCGGTCCGACGAAGATGGACCGCTGCGAAGACGTCGAGCCCAACCCGGTCAATGGGAAGATCTATGTCGCGTGTACGAACAACTCCGACCGTGGTGTGGACGGCAAGGCCGCAGCCGACGAGGCGAACCCGCGCACCGAGAACCGAGACGGACACATCGTCGAACTGACCGAACGCGGCGGCGACCACACCGGCACCGAGTTCGACTGGACCCTGCTGCTGGTCTGCGGTGACCCGAAACAGGGTGACACGACCTACTTCTCAGGCTTCCCCGAAGACCAGGTCTCGCCGATCTCCTGCCCCGACAACGTCACCTTCGACTCCGCCGGGAACCTGTGGATCTCCACAGATGGTGCACCAGACGGCATCGGCTACTGCGATGGTCTGTTCAAGGTCACCATCGACGGTGAGCAGCGGGGCCGCGTCGAGCAGTTCCTCTCCGTCCCACGCGAAGCCGAGGTCTGCGGGCCACTCGTCCACGACTCATACAACTCGGCGTTCGTGGCCGTCCAGCACCCCGGTGAGGACGGCGAATGGTCAGATCAGCACTCACGGTTCCCCGACTACGTTGATGAGTCAGATGTCGAGAAAGGTGTTGCGGCAGTTCCGCGCCCGACAGTAGTGCAGGTGATCAAGGGCAGCGGCGAAGAGCCCACTGAGGCTCCGACAGAGGAGCCGAAGGACACCGACGCCGAAGGCAACGAGGACGGTTCGGCCGACAGCGGCGACGGAAGCTCCTCATCCGAAAGTTCGAAGTCCGGCTCGCACGATGGCGCACAGGACGCTGCCGCGGCGGCCGGAGCGGCGGGTGCAAGTGACGCCGGTTCAAACGGCGGCTCAGGATCAGGAGGTTCGGGAACTGGCGGTTCAGGCGCGAACGGCGGATCCGGCTCCGGAGGCTCGGGTTCCGCTGGTGGCGGTGACCTGCCGCGCACAGGCAACGACAGTACCCTGCCATTACTCGGCGGAGGTGCGGGCCTGCTCGCCGCAGGCAGCGCGATGGCCGCTGCCGCGCACATGCGCAAGAAGAAGGCTGGCGAGAGCGTTGAAGACCTTCCCGAGGAGTCGGCGGTGGTCTGATCCGACGGGGCCCACCTGAAAAGTAGTCTCCACGACAAGCTCGGGGCGGTCGAAATGCTTCTCGACAAAGTGTCTGTGCGGCGTGCTCAGCACTCCGTCGTCCCACGTAGTCACGGCACAAGTCTATTCTTGCCCGCGCCGAACGGGCATGTTTAGCTGACAGGATGACTGAGACCCTCGCACTCCGTCCATTGCGTGTCGGCGACGCCGCCGAAATGGCGGTCGTTCTCTCTCATCCTGACCTCTACCGGTACACGGGAGGCGAGCCACCCAGCGAAGCTGACCTCAATCGGCTCTATGGCATCCAGACGCGCGGTGGGCCTGCCGACCAGTCCGAGGTGTGGCTCAACGACATCGTCATCGTGGGGGACGCGCAGCGAGCTGTCGGATTCGTCCAGGCGACGCTTCCGGCCGATCAGCGATCGGCGGAGATCTCCTGGGTGATCGGGCGCCCGTGGCAGCGGCTCGGGTACGCAAGTCGAGCCGCGGCTCTTCTCGCTGAGGGTCTTCGCAGGCGTGGAGTCGGCCAACTCTTCGCGCACATACATCCAGATCATGAGGCATCACAGAAGATCGCCCGACACATCGGAATGAAAGCATCCGACGTGGTCGTCGACGGAGAGACCCGGTGGGTCGGGTTCTTCGGATGATTTGAGGGCAGCACACCGAATCGGTGTGCTGCCCTCAATGCTCGCGGCTGTCAACCAGTATGGTCTGCAGCCACTCAGATGGTGACGAGGCCGTTCTTAGCGGTTTCGAAGCTGATCGACATGATGCCGGGGGTGCCGTGTGGTGACGACCAGTCGATGTGGATCTCCGGGATCGGCTTGGGATCCTGGGTTCCCAACCAGTCGCGGAGTCGGTCACGATCCCCGGCAATCTGAAGGGTGTCGATGGCGACGTCGCCATTGGTCTTGTAGGACGAAGGATGCTGAGACGAGTCGGCAGACCACTTGATGAAGAACGGAAGCTGAGGATCGGCGATGAGCCCCTTGATTCCGATCTGCAGCCACTTGAGTTCCAGACCTGATTCCGGGGTGCGGTTTCCGTCGACGGCCTTGCGTTCGAGACGGGTCTCCACTCCGGCGAGGTCATCGACCGAGACGCACCAGCCCATCCAGCCGCCTCCGAGCTCGGAGCGAGCTCGGACTGCTTGGCCGAAGGGTGTTGACAGCGCGGCCGGGTGCTCCAAGGCTTCGACGACTTCGAGATAATGACCATTCGCGAGAGGGAAGATCAGGTTTCTGGTACCGAATCGAGGATGCACACCACCGTCGTAGGGAACCACACCGAGCTTCTCCGAGATTCTCTCGGCAGTCGCTTTGTACCCGTCTGGTTCGCTGGCGAAGGACACATGATCGAGTTTCATACCTCGACAATCGCATAACCTGGCTCACACTTCTTATTAGGCTCACCTAAACTTTCGGTTCTGCTCGCGGGCGATTTAGGACAGGGGGTTCATCCAGGCGAGTGTGCAAACATCTCTTTCATGCGCACCGCAGCAGTGTCAGCACCCGGCACCCCGGCGTGTTCGTCCGGTGGCTGCCGCGCCTGCTAGTCCTGATCGCGGTGCTCATGCCCCTCCAGATCCTCATTCCCTCCGACAGGTGAGTCGGCACGGGACTGTCCTTCCTGTGGGCCTGGGTGGTCCCGGCGAACCCCGTGGACTTCGTGTCCTCGGTCGTTCTCGTCATCCTCGCCGGTGCCCTGAGCATTCGAAAAAGAGCCGCTTGGTGGGTTCTCCTCCTGCTGCTGGTGTTCACTCTCGCAGCCACTGGAGCGGTGGCTGTGGTGCTGGCGCTCGTCAAACCCTCGTTGCTGACGTGGGATCTGGTCACCAGCATGATCGTTCCGGCCCTTGTCCTCATCTGTCTGCTCGTCCATCGCCGTCGCTACACTGCCAAGACCCAGCCGTGGGGCTTCTTCAAAGCGCTCGCAGTTGTGGTCAGCGAAGTGCTTCTCACAGTCCTTGTAGTCTTGGCGGTCCAATTCCTCGCCGGGGTCTCTCCCTGTCCCAAGCGCGGCAGATCATCGCCGAACTCTTCGGATTCCGGGACTGCACGGACTCGAGTTGGATGCTCTCGCTGTTCGGCTTCGGGTCGGTTACCAGCATCATCCTCGCCTTCTGGACGATGCTGCGCTCCCAACGCTTCGCCGAGCACATCGACCTCGATGAGGAGCGTGCGATCCGCCAGTCTCTGGCAGATCATTCCAATGACTCTCTCGGCTACTTCAGCACCCGCCGTGACCGTTCGGCCCTATTCGCCGGCGACTTCAGCCTCGCTGACCTTCCCGAAGTCCAGCGCGCCGTCGCCAAACTCACGAGGCTCGGCTACACCCTGCGAATCCGTCAGCAGTCTGAGACTCCTGCCGATGAGTTGGCCAGTCTGGCTGCGTTTGCCGATGAGTGGCGCGATGGGGAGACCGAGCGAGGTTTCTCCATGGCGCTCGGTCGCATGGGCGATTCTGCCGATGCCCGCACTCTGCATGTCGAGGCGCTGTTCCCGGTCCACGACGCGAAGCATCCGCCGCCATCCCGGCGCCGAGAACGGGGCACCGAATTCATGATCGCCGGGCTCATGCGTGAAGCTGGTGGCCTCGGAATCGCTGAACTTCGCCGTCTTCCGCACCGCCTTCGAACAGGGCAAGGAACTCGGCGAAGAGGAAGAGATCACGACGCAGACACTGATCGAGTCCATGCAAAACTTCGGCAGGCGCACTGGTGTCGACGTTCGTCCCAGCATGGGTTGGGGCACGCTGCTGCAGGCGATCTACGAGGAGGTCGCGGAATCGTCCACGGTCGCCCCCACCTTCTACACGGACTTCCCCGAGACCTCACCCCTGACCCGACAGCCGACAGCAGAGGAACGATCCGCTTCTGACAGAGAAGTGGGACCTCATCGTCTTCGGATCAGAACTGGCCACGGCCTGCTCCGAGCTCGTCGATCCCGTCTTCCAACGTGAAAGGCTCCTGGCTGCACTCTCTGGATACGTTCTTGTCTGCAGATGAGATCCGCGAATTCATGGCACATGTGTCCCGCCGGGGCATGCTGCGCCAAGTCAGCTCCGCCGATGGGCTCGCTCTCGGAGTCTTCGAAGACCAGTACGCGAACATCGAAACCTTGAAGGCAGCCTGCGCGGAATGGCTGAGCTACCGCAGCCAGGCGGCGGAACTGACGGCGCTGAGAGCCCGCACGGTTCCGGTTCAGACTCCCACCTCGGCGCTCTTCGCCTCCGCTCTTCCGAACCGGAGACGACTGTCGATCCTGGACCGCGGATTCTCATCCTTGGGCGTCACTCAGATCGAAGACACACGGCATCTGATGATGATCGACCGCCCGGAGGCGATCATCCGGGCGGTCGAGAAATGCAGTGTGTGACGTTACTCAGTGGGAGTCTTTGAAGCGCTTTATCGAAGCCTCGACTTCGGCTTCGGCCTCGGCGCGGCCGACCCAGCTGGAGCCCTTGACGTACTTGCCCGGCTCAAGGTCCTTGTAACGGGTGAAGAAGTGCTCGATCGAGTCCAGGGTGAACTGGTCGACGTCGCCGATGTCCTGGTAGCTCTCCCAGCGAGGATCGCCGGCCGTGACGCCGAGGACCTTGTCGTCGCCGCCAGCCTCGTCTTCCATCTTGAACATGCCGATGGGGCGCACATCGATGAGGACGCCGGGGAAGAGCGGTTCGGGCAGCAGCACGAGAACGTCGAGCGGGTCCCCGTCGTTGCCCAGGGTGTCTTCGAAGAAGCCGTAGTCTGCGGGGTACTGCATCGAGGTGTAGAGGTAGCGGTCGAGCTTGACTCGACCGGTCTCATGGTCGACCTCGTATTTATTGCGTGATCCGCGCGGGATCTCGATTGTGGCCAAGAGTTCCATAGTGCTCCTTCAAGCTAGGGTTGCATCACTAGAATAGAGCTTACAAGTCCTCACGAACGAACAACCACAACGGTTACGGTGAGGACGACTGCGATGAGGATGAGAGCCAGCGTTTGAACCAGAGTCCTGAGGCGAAGAGGCGCAAGCCCTCGAAGAAGGCTGTCGCGGGCATCACCGCAGGCAGCCTCGCACTGGTGCTGGCCGGAGTCGCGGCCGTCGACGCCTACGATGTCTTTCCCGAGCTCCCGGGGATCCTGACCACGGAGCCCGCCATCGAGGTCCAATCCGTCCCCGCACCGAAGGCTCAGGGGCAGGAAGTGCCCGCCCCCGCCTCGGCGCTGGAAGACTCTGCACCCGTGCCGACCAAGGTCGCCGACAAGGTGGACAAGGTTCTCTCCGACGCCAAGGTCAAGGGGTTCGGGATCGAAGTCCGTGACGGGCTCAGCGATGACATCCTCTACGCGAAGAACGAGAACAAACCTCGCACACCGGCCTCGGTGACGAAGGTGCTCACCGCCTCGGCGGCGCTGCTGACGATCGGCGGCGAGAAGCGTCTGAGTACGACTACGAACTTCGACCCATCCACGTCGACGGTGACCCTGGTCGGTGGCGGCGACGCCCTGCTGGGCGCGGGGGAGTCCCAGCCAGGTGCCGTGAACGGCCACGCCGGCCTGACGACGCTGGCGCAGCAGACAGCGGAATCACTGAAGAACGAGAACGTCGCCGAGGTGGCCCTGGACTTGGACACGTCCCGGTACTCGGGCGAGGACTTCAGCCCCGGATGGGAACGTGCCGATATCGCCAAGGGCGTCATCACCCCGATCCAGCCGCTGATGATCGACACCGGTTACGTCGGCAGCACTGACAAGGAATGGCGCGGTCGCAGCGAACACCCGGCCAAGGACGCCTTCGCCGTCTTCTCCAAGGAGCTCAAGGCGGCCGGCATCACGGTCACCGACACCCCGAAGCCCGCCGCGAAGTCAGACGAGGACGCTAAATCTGACGAGGACGCGAAGTCCAGCGAGTTGGCGAGCGTGGAGTCGGCCACGATCTCCGAGATCGTGGAATACGCCCTCGTGCACAGTGACAACGTCGTCGCCGAGGTCCTCGGCAATGAGGTCGCCATCGCCTCGGATCAGCCGGGCAGTCTGGAAGCCGGGCCGAAGGCCGTCTTGGAGGCGCTCTCCGACTCCGTAGACCTGGGCAAGACTCACCTCGAAGACACCTCGGGCCTGTCCTATGACAACCAGATCAGCCCGCACGACCTGACGACCATTCTGCAGGCATCGGTCGTCGCTGACGACTCGCTCTCCAGCCTCATCAGCTACATGCCCGTGGGCGGACTCACCGGTACGCTCACGGACAGATTCACCAAAGATAAGAACGCAGCCGGCACGGTGCACGCGAAGACGGGGACGCTGTCGACTGTGACCTCACTGGCCGGCGGGGTGCTCGACGCCGATGGACGCTATCTCGTCTTCACCCTGCAGATCGACGACGTGGACAAGGACAAGATATTGGAAGCCAGGAAGACCGTGGACGACATCGTGGGAGCACTGGCGAATTGCGGCTGCCTATGATCATCGATGAGAAATTCGCCGCCCGCACAGCCAGGGAACTCGTTCCCGCAGCGCGAGTACCCGACACCGATGAACTCGACGCCCTGGTCGCCGGGCTCAAGGACAATGCTCTGACGGCGCAGGAATTGGTCGTCGACTCGTTCCTCCTCGACCCGGCCCACGCCGACGATGTGCGCACCCGCCTGGGCGCCGGCTCCGTACTCGTGCTCGATCAGATCGGCTGGATCAAAGCCAACGCCCAATCACTCAACGGCATGGTCGACGTGGACTCCCTGCCCGCACCTGTCGGGCCGGGTGCGGCGAAGGCGGCCGCCGTGGAACTGGCAGGCGTGCTCTCGCTGCTGTCCACACGAGTCCTGGGCCAATTCGATCCCTTCGCCGTGGCCTCGGGGCGCCTGATGTTCGTCGCACCCGCCGTCCTGCTGGCCGAAGAAGCCATGAACGTGTCCCCGCGCGACTTCCGCATGTGGGTGGCCCTGCATGAGGCGACGCACCAGGTCCAGTTCGCCACCGCCCCCTGGATGCGCGAGCACATGCGCTCTCTCCTGTCCCAGGTCGTCGCGACCCCGCTCAAGGCGCCTGGCATCAGAGGCCTCGCCGACGCCTTCTCCACGGTGGGCCAGATTGTCAAGGGCGATGCGAGCATGGTCGACCTGATCAGGGACGAAGGTATGCGCAGCGCACTCGACGAGGCCACGGCCATCCTCAGCCTGCTCGAGGGCCACGCGGACGTGGTCATGGATGAAGTCGGCATCGAAGTCATCCCGAGCGTAAGGAAGCTGCGCCGCAAGTTCGAAGCCCGCCGGGACGCTGGCCAGGGCGGGTTCCTGTCGAACCTGCTGGGCATGAATCTCAAACTCGCCCAATACCGCGACGGCGCCGCATTCGTCCGCGCCATCCGCAAGGAAGTCGGCCAGACCGGTTTCTCCGCCATCTATGCCAGCTCGGAGAACCTGCCGAGGAGCCAGGAGATCCACACCCCGAGCCTGTGGCTGGACCGTGTCCACGGCTGAGGCGACCCCACCTCGGCGACCGAGCCTTGACCCGGCCAGCGGGACGATCCGCAACTGTGTTCGTGCGGCGTTGGCCCAGGTGGGGGAGCAGCAGCCGGACGTCATCGTCGCGGTCTCCGGGGGAGCGGACTCAATGGCGCTGCTGCACGCCTGCGCCTTCCTGCACCGACGAGGGGAGCTGGAAGCACGTGCCGTGACTGTTGATCACAGCTTGCAGTCCACTTCCGCCGAGGTGGCCCGCCGGGTCGTCTCCATCGCGGAATCCTGGGGTGTGCCCGCCGAAATCTCCACTGTCACCGTCAATGCTGGTGAGGAGGGACTTGAAGCCGCCGCCCGCGATGCCCGCTACGGCGCACTCGAAACCGCGAGAGTGGCTCACGGCGCAGATTGGGTGCTGACCGCCCACACCCGAAGCGACCAGGCGGAGACGGTGCTGCTGGGCCTGATGCGTGGTTCGGGCACGAGATCCCTGGCCGGAATGGCTCTGCAGACAGGGCAGGTGATCCGCCCCCTCCTCGACGTTGACCGGACCACGACCGTCGCCTCCTGTCGGGCTCAGGGCATCGAGGTCTGGAACGACCCGATGAACACCGACGACTCCTTCGCCAGGGTGCGAGCCCGCACCCTGCTGGCGACCTTGGAGACCGAACTGGGCCAACCCCTCACCGCGAACCTCTCACGCACCGCCGAATTGTGCCGTGCCGATGCCGACTGCCTCGATGATTGGGCTGAGACTCCCGTCGCCACTGTGCGTGGACGCGCCGAGGTGCCGTTGACAGAACTGGCGGGACTGGAAGATGCGATCCTCTCCCGAGTCGTGCGCGAATGGTTGATCTCCCTGGATGTGCCGGCACAGAGTTTCGGGGCCGCCCGCGTCAGCGAACTGTGCGCCCTGATCCGCGAACCGGGGACTACGGGTCGCGCACACGCTCGTCTGTCACTGCCCGGCGACACCGAAGTCATCATCACTGCGCAGTCGCTGCGCTTCCGACGCGACGCAAAGACCAGCTGACTTCGGCACCCGGTCGGTCGATTCAGCGCCGGTCAGTGGGCTCAGCGTCCGCTGTCGACCAGGTGACCGGCGGAGGCCACGAGCTCTCCGTTCTTGAAGACATCACGATCGGCAGGACAGTCCATGATCGCCGAGGTGACCGTATCGGCGGCGAGCAACATGAAATCCGCCGGTGCACCGATGCCGAGACCGAAACGAGCATCATCGACCAGAGCGGTTGCGTCCGGTCGCGCGCCAGCCATCACCTGCGCCCCACCGCGGGAGGCGATGTCCAGGCAGGTCTCGATGTCCTCATCGCGGCGAAGCCCATTCGTGAACGCCAGCTGCCAGGTCCGGCGCAGCAGGTCACCGTCGCCGTAGGGACTCCAATAGTCGCGCTGACCGTCTTCGCCGAGGCCCAGCGCCACCCGATTCTCACGCAGGCCCCGCTGCGGCAGGACACCGTTCTGTGGTGCCACGGTCGTCAGTGAGATGCCCGCCTCGGCGAGGAGCTCGACGATCCGTTCGACCTCCGGCGTAGGATTCGAGCTCAGGGCGAAGGCATGGGAGATCGTCACCTGCCCCTGCAGGCCGAGAGCCTTCGTGCGGTGAGCGATCTCTTCGACCGTGAACACACCTGCACTTCCGCGCTCATGGAGATGGATGTCGATGCCCTTCCCGTGCTTCTCTGCAAGACCGAAGACGACATTGAGATGCGCGACCGGATCACGGTCGTATTGGAGCGGATCAAGTCCGCCGACCAAGTCAGCACCCTCGTTCAACGCCGCATCGAGCAGGTCTCGCACACCCTTTTCGTGCACGATGCCGGCTTGCGGGAAGGCCACGATCTGAGAGTCGAGGACCGTGGAACGATCGGCCAGAGCATCCCGGACGCCGAGGAAGCGCTCCAGGCCGCAGTCGGCGTCGATCTGGGTGTGCGAGCGGATGCGGGTGCCTCCCGAGGAGACGATCTTTGCGATCACGTAGTCCGCCTGGTCACGGACGCTGCGCTCGCCTGACCGCCAGTTCTCCCGATCGTTCATGATGAAGCCGTGCAGTGTTCCGTCTGCCGTGTGGGGACGGAATGTCTGGCCCATGCGATTCGAATCGAGGTGGGCATGAACGTCGCCGAGGCTGGGCAGCAGTGCTCGTCCTGCCCCCTCGATGACGTCGCCCTCAGCGTCGGTGCGGTTAATCGCCTCCGCCGATGCACTCGGCGTGAAGGAGACGAAGCGACCGTTCTCGATCTCGACATCAACCGCCCCCGCATCGGCGGTACGGGGAAAGAGGCGAACATTTCTCAGAGTGGTCATCATCATCCTTCATCGTCGACAGGGCGCCTGGACCTCAAATGGTATACCGTGATGCGGCTCGGAAAGGGGGGCCATGGTCCGAGCCTGTACATCGTCTGAAAAGATGACCCAATGACCCCTCAGCCTGAACACGGCCATCGTACTGGTCGAGGACTCGATGTGCTGGCGCTTGCGTGCCTCATCCTCATCGCCTGCTCGCTGCGACCGGCCGCATCGTCGCTGGGCCCCGTCCTCTCCGAAGTCCAGGGTGCATTCACCTTGGTCGAATGGCAGACGGGCCTGCTCACAGCACTTCCCGGACTGATCTTCGCGATCTGCGGGTTCATCGCCGTCCCCGTGCTCAAGAAGATCGGGCTCTTCAACTCACTGCTGATGACCTGCGTGCTGATCACCGCGGGTGTCGGTGCCCGGGTGCTCGTCGACGGCTGGGTCGCCTTCGCCGGACTGACCGTCGTGGCCCTGGCCGGAATGTCGATCGGAAACGTCATTCTGCCGGTCTACGTCAAGGCACGCTTCCCGTATCGAGCCAACCTCGGCGCTACGGCCTTCACAGTGTCCCTGGGGATGGGCTCGATGTTCCCCGCGTTCCTCACCGCACCCGTCGCCAGTCACTTCGACAACTGGCGCGTGGGACTGGGCATGTGGGCGCTCGTGCCGGCATGTGCACTGGTCACCTGGATCATCCTCAAGCTCGCCCGATCCGTACCCAACTTGGATCAGTCCGAGCAGGACACGCACGAGGTGGCCCCACCTCGGCGACACATCTTCACCTCGGCCAAGGCCAGGTACATGGCGATGTTCTTCGGTCTGCAGTCGGTCAACGCCTACGTCCAGTTCGGGTGGCTGCCGCAGATCTACCGTGATGCGGGACTCGACCCGGTTCTCGCCGGAATCATGCTCACGGTCGTCACCTTCGGCGGAATCCCCGGCGGCTTCCTCGCCCCGCAGATCATCATGCGCAACATCCTGCCGCGCTTCTTCCTCGTCAGCTTCTCCGTCAGTGCCGTGGGCGGCTACCTCGGGCTGCTCCTCATGCCCACAACTGTGCCGGTGCTGTGGGCCATCCTCCTGGGCTACGGCGGTTTCGCCTTCCCGGCTGCGCTCGCCCTCATCACGGGCCGCACGCACGCCGTGTCGATCACCGCCCGAACCTCCGCATTCGTGCAGTCCAGCGGCTATGTGCTGGCCGCGATCGGACCCTTGGCAGTCGGGGGACTCCTCGGACTCAGCGGCGGCTGGTCGGTTCCGTTGTGGTTCATGATCGGTGTGGCAGTGCTCATGGGCGTGACCGGATACCTGGCCGCAGCCCCGGGCACGGTCGACGATGATCTGGCCACATCGGACCGCCATGGTGGTAAGACAGTCCTCCACAGCGGCACGACAGACCTCCGTGGTGGCACGCCAGGGCAGAAGTGAATCATAATGGAGACACACCCCACCCCAAGCGAGGAGAAACGACTTCAGTGGACATCAACGATCTCGGCAATGACATCGAAAAAGTACTCGTCTCGGAAGAACAGATAGCCGCACGACTCGTTGAACTGGCGACCGCCATCGATGAAGACTACAAGGGCAAGGATATTCTGCTCGTCGGTGTCCTCAAGGGCGCTGTCATGGTCATGGCAGATCTGGCTCGCGCGCTCCATTCGCCGGTCACCATGGACTGGATGGCCGTCTCCTCCTACGGTTCGGGCACCAAATCCTCCGGTGTCGTGCGCATCCTCAAGGACCTCGACACGGACCTCTCTGATCGTCACGTGCTCATCGTCGAGGACATCATCGACTCCGGTCTGACCCTGTCCTGGCTGGTCCAGAACCTGCGTTCGCGTGGAGCGGCGACCGTTGAGATCTGCACGATGCTGCGCAAGCCCGAGGCGGTCAAGGTCGACATCGACGTCAAGTACATCGGCTTCGACGTTCCCAACGAATTCGTCATCGGCTACGGACTCGACTACGCGGAGAAATACCGCAACGTTCCGTTCGTCGCCACCCTGGCTCAGCACGTCTACAGCTGAGCATTGCGCAAGAGCGTTCCGCGCATTGACTGAGTGCTTGTGGCACCGGGGAACAAAACCGGGTGCATTCGAGCTATGTCACTGCGAGGTATTAGGCTGTGGGGGATGTTCCCAGGCAGCCTCGGTAGCCTGAACAGGTTGCCCACATCTTTTTCCTGAGAGGACTTATGGCCGAGTCGAATAAGCGTCGCCCACTGCTCAATAAGGCGACGAAAGGCCCTTTGGTCTGGATCGTGTTGGCACTCCTCGTAGTGTCCATCGGAGCTCTGCTCTTCAGTCGAGTCGGATTCAGCCAGATTGACACCGAGCAAGGTCTCAAACTGCTCCAAGACGACAAGGTCGAACAGGCCAAGATCGTCGACAAGGACCAGCGCGTCGATCTGACCTTGAAAGACGACCTCAAGATCGAGGACAAGGACTTCGGCAAGAAGGTTCAGTTCTTCTACGTGGAGCAGCGTGGAGAACAGATCGTCAAGGCCGTGGATTCGGCCGAGCCCAGCAAGGGATACACCGACGAGGTGCCCAAGCAGAGCTGGCTGATGTCCCTGCTGGGGACCCTCATCCCATTCGTGATCATCTTCGTCGTCTTCTGGTTCCTCATCTCGCAGATGTCGGGCGGGAAGATGATGAACTTCGGCAAATCGAAGGCGAAACTGGTCAACAAGGAAAATCCTGACATCACGTTCAAGGACGTCGCCGGAGTCGATGAGGCTCTCGAGGAACTCGAAGAGATCAAGGAGTTCCTGGCCGAACCCGAGAAGTTCAAGGCCGTGGGAGCCAAGATCCCCAAGGGCGTCCTCCTCTACGGTCAGCCCGGTACCGGCAAGACCCTGCTGGCGAAGGCCGTAGCCGGTGAGGCTGGCGTTCCCTTCTACTCGATCTCCGGCTCGGACTTCGTTGAGATGTACGTCGGTGTCGGCGCCTCCCGTGTGCGTGACCTGTTCGAACAGGCCAAAACGAACGCACCCTGCATCATCTTCATCGATGAGATCGACGCCGTCGGACGCCAGCGCGGAGCAGGCATGGGCGGTGGCCATGATGAGCGCGAACAGACGCTCAACCAGCTGCTCGTCGAAATGGATGGCTTCGATGTGAAGACCAACGTCATCCTGATCGCCGCTACGAACCGTCCCGACGTGCTCGACCCGGCACTGCTGCGCCCCGGTCGCTTCGACCGTCAGATCCCCGTCGAGGCCCCAGACATGAAGGGCCGTCAGCACATCCTCGAAGTCCACTCCGAGGGCAAGCCCCTGGCCGAGGACGTCGATCTGGCGCAGATCGCCAAACGCACCCCGGGATTCTCGGGTGCCGACCTGGCCAACGTCCTCAACGAGGCAGCACTGCTGACCGCGCGTGAGAACTCGAAGGTCATCGACAACCACATCCTCGACGAGGCGATCGACCGAGTCATCGCCGGACCGCAGAAGCGGACCCGCCTGATGAACGACAAGGAACGCCTCATCACCGCCTACCACGAGGGCGGACACGCCCTTGTTGCCGCAGCGATGAACCAGACCGACCCGGTCACCAAGGTCACCATCCTGCCCCGCGGCCGAGCCCTGGGCTACACCATGGTCCTGCCGAGTGAGGACAAATACTCCACCACCCGCAACGAACTGCTCGACCAGCTCGCCTACGCCATGGGCGGTCGTGTGGCCGAGGAAGTCGTCTTCCACGACCCCACGACGGGTGCCAGCAACGACATCGAAAAGGCGACGAACATCGCCCGGAAGATGGTCACCCAGTACGGCATGAGCGACAAACTGGGCATGGTCAAGATCGGCGACGATCAGGGCGAGCCATTCGCCGGGCGCGGCTACGGCGGCGGAGACGAGTACGGCGATGCGACGCTGTCCTCGATCGACCGTGAGGTCCGAGAGATCATCGACGCCGCCCATGCAGACGCCTACTGGGCGCTCACGCACAACCGCGACGTCCTCGACGACCTCGCCTACCAGCTGCTTGAGCGGGAGACTCTCGATCAGGCGGCACTGGCAGAGATCTTCATTCCCATCGTCAAGCGCCCCACCCGCGATGTGTGGCTGGCCAACGATGAACGTCCGGTTTCCGAACGTGGCCCGATCGTCCCGCCTGCTCCCTTGAGCGGGGATCGCAACGGTCAGGGCAACGGCAGCTCTGAGGCCGACACCACGGACGTCCCGGGCGCCGGACCCACGGGGGTGAACGGACCTCATGTTCCCCATAACCCAACGGGACCGATCAATCCCAATGATCCGACCGGCTCAACAGGACCAACCGGCCCGACCGGACCACACAATTCCGAAGGCAGCGGAGAGAACGGCTAGTGATGTCAGAGCTCGAAGAGGTGACGGAGGTCCTCGGTGAGGCACCTGCCGGCACCGGCAACAAGGTCGATCAGCCTCGGATCGCCGCAGCTGTGCGTGAGATCCTCATCGCCGTCGGCGAGGACCCTGATCGCGAAGGGCTGCTGGAGACCCCGGCCAGGGTCGCCCGCGCCTACGAAGAGATCTTCGCCGGACTCCACCGCGATCCGGCCGACGTCCTCGGTGTGACCTTCGACATCAGCCACGAGGAAATGGTCCTCGTTCGCGACATCGACCTGTATTCGACGTGCGAACACCACCTGGTGCCGTTCCACGGAGTAGCACACATCGGCTACATCCCCAGCAAGAACGGCAAGGTCACAGGGCTGTCCAAACTGGCACGGCTCGTCGAGATATATGCTCGCCGCCCTCAGGTCCAGGAACGACTGACGACTCAGATTGCCGATGCCATCGTCGAGCATCTCGAACCTCAGGGCGCGATCGTCGTCGTTGAGGCCGAACATCTGTGCATGACCATGCGGGGAGTCCGGAAACCCGGTGCCTCCACCGTCACCTCGGCGGTGCGCGGGCAGCTGCGCGAAACAGCATCCCGGGCAGAAGCCATGAGTCTGATCCTCCGGAGATAGAGGTCTCACATGCCCACACCGGAACGCACGAAGATCATGGGCGTACTCAACGTCACGCCCGACTCCTTCTCCGACGGCGGTCGCTACTTCGACCACGACGCCGCCATCGCCCACGGTTTCGAACTGCTGGACTCCGGCACCGACATCATCGATGTCGGTGGGGAGTCCACACGGCCCGGATCGGTCCGCGTCGATGAGGCAGAGGAACTGCGCCGCGTCGTCCCGGTGATCCGTGAACTGGCCGCTGCGGGAGCTGTGATCAGCGTCGACACCATGCGAGCCAAGGTCGCCGAGGCGTCACTGAACGTCGGTGCTCACATCATCAACGACGTCTCTGCCGGACTCTCGGACCCCACGATGCTGGCCGTCGCCGCCGAGACCGGAGCCCCGGTCGTGCTCATGCACTGGCGAGGTTACCTCGACCGTGCTTCGGCATCCTTCCACTACGACGATGTCGTGACCGAGGTGATCACCGAGCTGAAGACGAGAATCGACGAGGCGATCACCGTCGGTGTGAAGCCCGACAACATCATCCTCGACCCGGGCCTGGGTTTCTCGAAGAACGCCGAACACAACTGGCAGATCCTCGGCGCCCTCGACGAATTCGCGAATCTGAATCACCGGCTCCTGGTCGCTGCCAGCCGCAAGCGCTTCATCTCCACACTGCTCTCACCTGAAGACTCGAAGCTCGCCGAGGAGTCGGCGAAGGACCAGGCCACAGCCGCGATCTCTGCACTGTCGGCCAGAGCAGGAGCGTGGGCGGTGCGCGTCCACGAACCCACCACCTCGGCGATCGCGGTCAAGGTCATCGACGCCGTGAACTCACATGCCACGGCACCCGCACCGACTGCCTCTGTACCGAATTCCGCCGCCGGCGAGGACAAACTATGAGCGCCCACCCGGATCTGATCGAACTGCGCGGGTTGACCGTGCGCGGCAACCACGGGGTTTTTGACTTCGAGAAACGTGAGGGTCAAGACTTCGTCATCGACGTCATCCTGCGCACCTCCGTGTCTCGGGCCGCGGTCACGGACGATATCGCCGACACCGTCCACTACGGCGAACTCGCCGAGGACGTGGCACATATCGTCGAAGACAACACCTTCGACCTGATCGAGACCTTGGCCGCCCGGATCGCCGAGCACTGCCTGTATCTGGCTGAACACGTCGAGGTCGTCGTCCACAAACCCGGTGCCCCCATCGAACGGTCCTTCAATGACGTCAGCGTCACCGTCGTCCGCTCCCGCGAGGCTGCCGTCGATACCCAGCCGGCCGAGACCGAGGCGTACCTCAACCTCGGGGCCAACCTCGGTGAGGCGGCGGACACACTCGACCAGGCCGTTGACGCCCTCGACAGGCACCCCAGAATCACTGTGCGCAGACGATCATCGCTGTACCGCACCGCGCCTTGGGGCGGAGTCGAACAGAACGACTTCCTCAATCTGGGCCTCATCGTGACCACCAGCCTGCGCGCCCGCGAACTGCTGGCTGTGGCGCAGGGAATCGAAGTCGCCTGCGGACGGACCCGGGAACAGCGCTGGGGGCCACGCACCCTCGACATCGACCTGATCAGCTTCGGGACCAACGGTGAGGAACTCGTCCTCGACACGGAGACGCTGACCCTGCCCCATCCGCGTGCGCACGAACGCGCATTCGTCCTCGCACCCTGGGCCGAGCTTGCTGAAGATGCAACAATACTCACGCCCACCGGTCCACGGTCTATCACTACGGTCCTCAGCGAGCTGGACGACCAGGAAATCACGCGAGTCCCGGCCCCATAGGTGCCTGAGGTTTGAGAGACTTGGAGCTATGCAGCGAACATCATCGGGGACTCTCGTCATCTGGGCCGTCATCGGCGCCGTGCTGGCGCCCTTAGTCGATGTGCTGCTTGAAAGCCAGGGCTTCTCACTGCCGGGGCTGCCCTGGTTCGCGATCATCGGGATGCTCGTGCTCGCTGCGGTGCTGCTGGTCCTGGGTTGGCCCATCAAGAAGTGGAATGATGGCGACCGGACCAAGGAGATCGACCCTCTCCAAGCGGCACGTGTGGCCGTGATGGCCAAGGCCAGCGCTCTGACCGGAGCCGGGCTGGCAGGCTGGTATATGGGAAACGCGGCCTACTATTTCCTGTCCGCACCAGGCATCCGCAATGACTTGGCGGCAGGTATGCTTTTCGCTATGATCGCAGCCGCAGCGTTGATGATCGTCGGCCTGATCGTCGAAGGCTTCTGCACGCTGCCCCCTCAGGACCCACCAGGAGCCGAAGCAGCATGAGCCGAAACTTCAACTACCTGTCCGGAACCGACGCCGACTTCAACAGAGTCAGCCCCAAATACGGCCTCAAAGAGACAATCGCGACCCTGACGATCTTCGTCCCGATGATCATCGTGGCACTCGTCTTCGCCATCATCTTCACCTCCGAGGTCCCGTGGCTACACGCGATCTGGGTCGGCCTGGTGGCGCTCACGATCTTCCTCGTCGTCATCATCATCCGTCAGGCCAAAGCCATCGGGTATGCCGAGAGGGCCGATGACCTGCTTATCCGGCGCGGAATCATGTTCCAGAAGGCCACGGTCGTCCCGTACGGACGTCTGCAGTTCGTCGACGTCGACGCGGGTCCCATCGATCGCATCTTCGGTCTTGCCACCGTGAAACTGCACACCGCCTCGGCAGCCACAGACGCCACCATCCCTGGCCTGCCCCGCGCCGAAGCTGACCGCCTGCGCGATAGCCTCGCAGGCCTGGGCCAGGCCAATTTGGCAGGACTGTGAGCATGGGGGAGGACGAAGCGAACGACCAACCTCGAATGCCCACCAGCGACCCAGCAGCCGACCACACAAACGATGATGTCGGGGCTCCCGAAGTGTGGCACCGCGTACACCCGCTGACGCCGATCCTCGAGAGCCTCGGCGTGCTCGTGGGTATCTTCATCGCCGCTGCCTACGGGCTGCAGAACTTCGCGCAGACCGCTATCGAAGACCTGGCCAGGGGCGATGGCGTCGACCTGGGATTCGCCGGATGGCTGCGCACCCACCCCCTCATCATCTTCGGCGTCGTGGGAGGAATAGTCTTCATCCTCCTCATCACCGCTCTCTTCAGCTGGTTGGCGTGGAGAGTCATGGGGTATCGGATCGATTCCGAAGCCATCTACTATCGGCGTGGTCTGCTGTCGAAGAAGTTGCGCAAAGCCCGGCTGGACCGCGTGCAGTCCATCGACTTGCAGCAGAAGCTGCTGCCCCGCGTCCTGGGAATGGCAGAACTCGTCTTCGACGTCGCCGGCGGCACCGATTCCAACATCTCTTTGAAGTACCTGTCGAAGAAGCGTGCCGAGGGACTGCGCGACGAACTTCTCGCCGATGTCCGCGCGAAGAAGCAGGGTGGCCAGCAGGGTGAGCAGACCCCGACCGGGGCAGTCCCCGCCGAGACGGTCGCCGGTTCACCCGCCGACACCATCACCGACCCCGCCGAGGCTGTGCCAGGAGCTCCCAGTGAGTCCGAGGCAGCCATCGATCGCTCCGTGCCCGAACGAAGCGATGACAGCATCGGTGTGCGCCTGAGCAAACGCCTCGGCGCCCTCGCCGACGACGCCTCACACGAGGCTGAGTCGAGCATCAACGAACTCTTGGCTCCATACAACGTCTCCGCCGATGTCAGTGATGAAGGCGAGATCATCCGTGTGCCCGTGCACCGTGTCGTCGTCTCTTCACTGTTGAAATCCGAGACGATCATCTCGGTCTTGGTCGTCTTCTTTGTCATCGTCACAGCCATCGTGCTCCTCGCAATGGGGCTGACCGAGGCCTTCATTCCGATGCTCGTCGCCACCATCCCCGGCCTGGTCGGGGCCTTCTCCGCCTTCCGGAAGAACCTCGACAACGCGAACTTCGTGGTCAAACTCGGGGAGAGCGGACTGGCCGTCAACCACGGACTCGTCTCCACCTCCCGCAAGGTGATCCCGCTCGACCGGCTGCAGGCCGTCTGCCTTCATCAGCCGCTGCTGTGGCGGTGGGCCGGCTGGTGGAAGGTCGAATACAACATCGCCAGCGCCGGAGGCTCGGGCGAATCGAACGTCCTCCTTCCGGTCGGCGACATCGACCAGGCTCTGCTCATGGTCGGCCTCGCACTCCCAGATCCGCAGATGCCAGAAGACCTCAGCGCAGCAACCCTGGTGCGCTCGGCAATGTACGACCGCAAGTCCGAAGACCCGCGGGCCGGTGAGGCAGAAGGCCTCTTCCACGGCCAGCCCCGGTCTTCGAAGCTCATCGACCCAATGGTGTGGAAGCGGCGAGCCTACGCCGTGACCGGATCTCTGCTCGTGCTTCGGATGGGTGTCCTGGACCGTCGTGTCGACTTTGTACCCCATGTGCGAGTGCAGTCGATGAGTTATCACCAAGGTCCACTCATGCGTGCCCTTGGTCTGGGCACGGTCGCCGTGCACTCCACGGCCGGGCCCATCAACCCCCGGGTCACCCATCAGAGTGTCGACGATGCGAAGCTGTTCTTCAGCGAGCACTCCGAACGCACGCGGCTCGCGCGGCAGCACTACGACGAGGAAGCTCGCAGAGCCAAGGAAGGCAGGCCATGAGCCACCCAGGATTGAGCCAGGACGAGGCACCTCGCCTGGGTATCGGAATCATCGGTTGTGGAAAGGTCGGCGCGACCATCGGCGCAGCTTGGCGCGAAGCCGGTCACGCCATCATCGGTGTCAGCGCCACCTCGGCGCAGAGCCTGCAGCGGGCCGAGGAGATGCTGCCAGGAGTACCGGTGCTGGCCCCGGACGATGTCGCAGACCGTGCGGAGCTTCTGCTTCTGGCCGTCCCCGACGATGAGATCGAATCCTTCGTCAAAGGCTTGGCGAAGGTGTCACGAATCCATTCGGGCCAGATCCTCGTCCACTGCTCGGGCCGGTATGGAACAGATGTCCTCGAGGCCGGGATCAGCCTCGGCGCGCTGCCGATCGCCCTGCATCCATCACTGTCCTTCACCGGAACCTCAGTCGATCTGCCACGGCTGCGGCAGTCGACGGTCGCCGTCACCGCGCCGGCGCCGATACGTCCGGTGGGCCAGGCACTCGTCGTCGAGCTGGGTGCCGAACCGATCGACGTGGCCGAAGCGGACCGTCCCCTCTACCACGCGGCCATCACCCACGCCTCGAATCACTCGATCACGATCCTCAGCGAAGCCATGGAGATGCTCGCCGAGGCGGGTGTGAGTGAGCCTTCACGTGTACTCAGCGCCCTCGTCGACGCGAGCGTGACGAACACACTGCAGAACGGACCGAAGGCGCTGACCGGACCCATCAGCCGCGGAGATGTGGGCACGGTCTCCGCACATCTGGCTGCACTCAGTGAGTTCAGTCTCAACGTCTCCAGTCCCGCAGCACGCAACAGCTACATTGCCCTGGCCAGATCCACCACAGCTAAGGCTCTGAGCCTGGGACGGATCACGCAGTCGCAGGCACAGGAGATCTTGTCCCGTCTTGATTGACTACGGGTGTCATTGATCGCCGGTCCGAATTCCCCCTGGGGCCGCGCTCACGGTAGCCTGGAGGGTATGGCAGATACCGAGTCGAACACGCCCGAAAACGCAGACCTTTCACCCGAGCATCTTGATCCCGAACAGATCAGGATTCGAAAGGAAAAGCGCCAGCGGCTCTTGGACTCCGATACCGATGCCTATCCGGTCGGAGTCCCGCGCACGCACACCCTCGCAGAAGTTCATGCCGCGCATGACGGACTGGAGGCCGGTGACGAGACCGAGGACGTCGTCGGCGTCGTCGGTCGTGTCGTTTTCGTGCGCACCACCGGCAAGCTCTGCTTCGTGACCCTGCAGTCGGGAGACGGAACACGACTCCAGGGCATGCTGTCCCTGCGTGAAGTGGGGGAGGAGCGACTCGGTGAGTTCAAGACCGATGTCGATCTGGGAGACTTCCTGTTCGTCCACGGCAAGGTCATCAAATCCAAACGCGGAGAGCTCTCCGTGCTCGCCGATTCCTGGTCGATGGCCAGCAAGGCACTGCGCCCGCTGCCAGGCCTGCATACCGAGCTGGCCGAGGATACTCGGGTGCGCCAGCGCTATCTCGACCTGATCACCCGCGAAGAAGCGCGGAAGACCATGCTGACTCGAGCAGAGGTCATGTCGTCCCTGCGACGCACGTTCGCAGGGCAGGAGTTCGTCGAGATCGAGACTCCGATGCTCCAGTTCATGCACGGTGGTGCCTCGGCCCGTCCGTTCAAAACACATATGAACGCCTACGACATCGACATGTTCCTGCGCATCGCGCCAGAGCTCTTCCTCAAGCGGGCGATCGTCGGCGGTATCGAGAATGTCTTCGAGATCAACCGCAACTTCCGCAATGAGGGTGCCGACTCCACCCACTCGCCGGAGTTCGCGATGCTTGAGGCCTACCAGTCCTACGGCGACTATCACTCAATTGCTGACCTGACGAAGACGCTGGTCCAGAATGCGGCCCAGGAGGCCACCGGATCTCTCGTTGTCACACTCGAAGACGGCGAGGACTACGACTTCGGCGGCGACTGGCCCGTCGTCAGCATGTATGAGACCTTGACCGAGGAATCCGGAGTCGAAGTAACCCCGGAGACCGGGCTCGATGTTCTCGACAAGATCGCTGCAGACAACGACGTCGACCTGGGTGGAGTATTCCGCTCGCACGGCAAATACGTCGAGGAGCTGTGGGAGCACTTCTACCAAGACAAGCTGTGGGTTCCGACCTTCGTCACCGATTTCCCCGTCGACACTTCACCCTTGGTCCGTGAACACCGCACCAAGAAGGGTGTTGTAGAGAAGTGGGACCTCTATGTTCGCGGTTTCGAATTGGCCACTGGCTATTCCGAGCTCGTTGATCCAGTTGTCCAGCGTGAACGCTTCGAGTCGCAGGCAGCTGACGCGGCCAAGGGCGATGATGAAGCGATGGGGCTTGACGAAGAATTCCTAACCGCGATGGAACACGGAATGCCGCCGACGGGCGGCATGGGAATGGGGCTTGATCGCCTGCTCATGGCTTTGACCGGCCTAGGAATTCGAGAAACGATTCTCTTCCCATTCACGAAGCCAATTGCCACTGGCAATTCGGAAATGCCTGAGGAAGGTTGAGCACATGATGGATCTGATGAAGGCTCTATTGCCGTCGATCTGCGTCGCTTTGCTGTTCTGGTACGTGATGAGGAATATCTTGCGAGCAGATCGGACTGAACGTGAACAGATCGATAAATTCTATGCAGAGCAAGAGATTAGCGAATTAGGCGATAATCATGAATCAGATGTTAAGATGACTGCGGCAAATACTTCTGATTATGAAAAGAGTGAACATGGCAAGGGAGATGCGACTCGTTCTCACGGATGATTTCGATGGCTCGGAGGCGTCAGAGACTGTTCGCTTCAGCCTCGACCAAGGTACCTACGAACTTGAACTGTCGACAGAGAATGCCGAAAAGCTCCGTGAAACATTCGCCCCGTTCATCGCCAAGGCTCGTCGGGTAGCCAATCCGGGTGGCCGTGGACGTCGTGCAGGATCAGGTTCGACTGCCGGTCCGAAGCGCGACACAGCCAAGATCCGCGAATGGGCACAGGCAAACGGCTACCAGCTGGGCGATCGCGGGCGGATCCCGCTTGAGATCGTTCAGGCATACGAAGCCGCAGACAGCTGATTTCACTGGAATCAACCACAGTCGATAACTGAAGCGGTATAGGGAATCGGTTGATTGCAGTCGATTCCATAATTGTTTCCTGAAGGGCCAACGGTTCAACCGTTGGCCCTTCAGTGTTCCCGGTAAAGAGTTTCGCCAGGAAGAGATCCGGAACCTGTGCTGGAATAAGCTCCCTGCGAAAGACGTTCTACTCACCGAATTCCGAGCGGCGATGTCGAATACGAAGTGTGACATCAGCCCAATTCTCACCTGATCGCAGACAGCGGGATATGACCGTTTACTCAATTCCAGTTGACGGTGATCCAGGGGATATCTCGACATCCCGGTGAACGCCCAGCCGAGCAGTGTCGAACCGATTCATCTCAGCGACGCGGCATTACCAGATCGACGTGGCATTAGCGCAATGAGCGCGGAGACCATGATGGTGTCTTTCGTAAGGGAACTGACGCTCGTCTGAGGGTGGGCGGCGCAGGTAACGGACTGCGGTGTTCGCTGCGGGAGGATGCAGAAAGGGCGAACACCGAATTTCGCCCACAGCCAAACGGGTTCGGCTGATGGCGAAACGTGCAATAGATCGTGGCCAATGGTCGTTAGGCTCTAAAGAATAACAAGACCGAGGAGGGTGAATATGTTCGAGCGGTTCACTGACCGAGCACGCCGAGTGGTAGTGCTTGCCCAGGAAGAAGCAAAACTACTCAAACATAACTACATCGGAACCGAGCACATCCTGCTTGGCCTGATCCACGAGGGTGAAGGCCTGGCAGCCAAGGCACTCGAGGGAATGGATATCTCCCTCGAGCAGGTGCGCGACCAAGTCCAAGAGATCATCGGACAGGGACAGCAGGCCCCGAGCGGGCACATCCCGTTCACTCCGCGGGCGAAGAAGGTCCTTGAGCTCAGCCTCCGTGAGGCTCTGCAGCTGGGACACAGCTACATCGGAACCGAGCACATCCTGCTCGGTCTGATCCGTGAGGGTGAGGGCGTCGCCGCACAGGTGCTCGTCAAACTGGGCGCCGACCTGGGACGCGTCCGTCAGGAAGTCATCAAGCTTCTGTCGGGCTACCAGGGCAAGGATCCAGTCTCCGCAGGCGGACGCGAAGAGGGCACCCCCTCCGGTTCGCTGGTCCTCGACCAGTTCGGAACGAACCTGACGGCAGCTGCACGCGAAGGCAATCTCGATCCGGTCATCGGCCGGCACGAGCAGATGCAGCGCGTGATGCAGATCCTGTCTCGCCGAACCAAGAACAACCCTGTCCTCATCGGTGAACCCGGTGTCGGCAAGACCGCAGTGGTCGAAGGACTTGCGTTGGCCATCGTCAACGGAGAGGTCCCGGAGATCCTCGAAGGCAAGCAGCTCTACACCTTGGACCTCGGTTCACTGGTGGCCGGCTCTCGCTACCGCGGTGACTTTGAGGAACGCCTGAAGAAGGTCCTCAAGGAGATCCGCACACGCGGGGACATCATCCTCTTCATCGATGAGATCCACACCCTGGTGGGTGCGGGTGCCGCCGAAGGCGCCATCGATGCGGCTTCGATCCTCAAGCCCATGCTGGCCCGAGGCGAACTGCAGACGATCGGTGCGACGACTCTTGATGAGTACCGCAAGCACATCGAGAAGGATGCTGCCCTCGAACGTCGGTTCCAGCCGATTCAGGTTCCCGAACCGTCGCTGGCCCATTCGATCGAGATCCTCAAGGGGCTGCGCGATAAGTACGAAGCGCACCACAAGGTCACGATCACGGAAGGCGCACTCTCCGCCGCCGTGAACATGTCCGACCGCTATGTCAACGACAGGTACCTGCCGGACAAGGCGATCGACCTCATCGACGAAGCAGGTGCCAAGCTGCGCATCTCGCGTCTGTCGGTGCCGCAGGAGATCCGCGACCTGGAGGAGAAGATCCTCGAGGCTCGTCATCGCAAGGAAGCCGCCATCGACGCTCAAGACTTTGAGCTGGCAGCATCTGAGCGTGACTCCGAGATGAAACTGCAGCAGGACAAGGACGAGCAGACCGAAGCCTGGCGCAAGAGCGGCAAGGACACTTCTGCCGTCGTAGACGCTGATCTGATCGCCGAGGTTCTGGCAGCAGCGACCGGTATTCCTATCTTCAAGCTCACCGAGGAAGAATCCTCGCGTCTGCTGCGGATGGAAGACGAACTGCACAAGCGGATCATCGGGCAGGACGACGCAGTCAAGTCGATCTCCCGTGCCATCCGCCGCACACGTGCAGGTCTGAAGGACCCGAAGCGTCCGTCCGGTTCGTTCATCTTCGCTGGCCCCACGGGCGTCGGCAAGACCGAGTTGGCGAAGGCTCTCTCGGAGTTCCTGTTCGGTGATGAGGATTCCCTCATCAGCCTGGACATGTCGGAGTACTCGGAGAAGCACACTGTGTCCCGACTCTTCGGTTCGCCTCCAGGCTATGTGGGCTACGAAGAGGGCGGTCAGCTGACGGAGAAGGTCCGTCGCAAACCGTTCTCGGTGGTCCTCTTCGACGAGGTCGAGAAGGCTCACTCGGATATCTTCAACTCGCTGTTGCAGATTCTCGAGGACGGCCGTCTGACCGATTCGCAAGGTCGTGAGGTGGACTTCAAGAACACCATCATCATCATGACCACCAACCTGGGTACGCGAGACATCTCGAGTGGTCTGCAGCTGGGCTTCCAGGTTGAGGGCAGTACGAACAACAACTACGAGCGCATGAAGCAGAAGGTCAACGAAGAGCTCAAGCAGCACTTCCGGCCTGAGTTCCTCAACCGCGTCGATGACACGATCGTCTTCCCGCAGCTGAACAAGGAAGAGATTCTGCAGATCGTCGATCAGTTCCTGGCTCGTCTGGACGCCCGTCTGGCCGATCAGGGAATGAAGGTCGAGGTCAGCGAAGCGGCCAAGAGCCTGCTGGCCGACCGTGGCTACGATCCGGTCTTGGGTGCTCGTCCGCTGCGTCGGACGATCCAGCTCGAGATCGAAGACCACCTGTCCGAGAAGATCCTGTTCAAGGAGATCGGCAGCGGTCAGACCATCAAGGTCGACGTCAAGGGAGAAGGCAAGGAAGCGGAATTCACGTTTGAAGGCGTGGAGACTGAGAGCATTGCTGTCAGCGGTCCGGATGATTCCGGTTCCGGTGGAGAGCTCGCCGGCGCCGGTTCGTCCGGTGGCAGCGGATCGGGAAGTTCCACTTCCTGATCTCCTCCTAGTGCGCTGAAATGGCCCGGGGACACAGCACAGGCTGCGTCCCCGGGCTTTTTCATGCCCGGCGCCGATGGTGTTGAATGAAGGTATGAGCTCAGCGCCAGTCGACTTCGACCATCAGCAGGTCTCCTCAGACCACCATTTCAACCATTCCCTGCCCGGCGGTCTCTATCTGCGCCGGGCGCGGACGAGCGACGTCAAGGGGATTGAGGCGCTGGTCGCGCCGCTGGCAGAACAGCGCATTCTGCTGGCCAAGGACACCGTCACCTATTTCGAGACCCTGCAGGAATTCTGGCTGGTGGTGGACCCTCAGCCAGACGGGACTGAAATTCTGGCTGGTTGCGCGGCATTGCACATCATCTGGACTGACCTGGCCGAGGCACGCACGGTGGCCACCTCACCAGACTATCGGGGGCGTGGGGTGGGCAAGGCCCTCATCCGACAGCTCCTGGCAGATGCAGTGGCAATCGGCGTCGACCGCGTCTTCTGCCTGACCTTCGAAACCGGATTCTTCGGTTCGCTCGGATTCGAACCGATCAAGGGCATTCCCGTCTCGCCAGAGGTCTACATCGAGCTTCTGCACTCCGCCGACGAAGGCGTTGCCGAGTTTCTGGACCTGGCCCGCGTCAAACCCAATACGCTGGGCAACGCCCGCCTGATCAAATTCCTCTGAGGTCCCCTATGGGCAGCGACATCACTGGGGGAGGCTGAGGCGCTCCTGGTGCTGGGCAGCGAGTCCATCGACGACGAGCGCGTTGATGATGCGTTTGATCCGCTCTGAATCAGCAGTGAGGTCGCGCATCGTCTGCAGAGATGCTGATGTCTTGAGCCCGATCGTGTCGAACAGATCCGGATCGATGGTAGTCGTTGGCGCCGTGAAAAGGTCGATGGCCACAGAATCGTTGAAGTCGGCGCCGGCCTCGGTGTGCGCGGACTTGAGGACGTCCATGACGGCGCCGCGCAACTGACGGTCCGTGCCCGCCCACTTCTGCGTCTTCGGTTTATTCGCCGAGGCGGGTCTTCCCGCCTTCAGCCAGGCACAGATGTCATTGAGCGGGCAGGCCTGGCATTGGGGATTTTTGGCAGTGCACACCAGCGCCCCGAATTCCATGACCCCCGCGTTCCACTTCACGTGGACCGTTTCGGGCACGAATCGGCTGGCCCACTGCGTCTCTGCACGGCCCGGTGAAGCTGAGGGCCGATCTCGGCCTGCGAAGAGGCGAATGAGAACACGACGCACATTGGTGTCGAGCACGGTGGTGCGCTCACCGTGGGCGAAGGAGGCCACCGCTGCTGCAGTATACGAACCGATGCCAGGGAGTCGTTCGAGCTCCTCGGCGGTCTGTGGCACCTGCCCATCGAGCTCCTCGGCGATCACCCGCGCGGCCTCCTGCAGACGCAGGGCTCTGCGCGGGTAGCCGAGTCGGTCCCAACGCTGAAGCACCTCCGCGGTGGGGGCCTGCGCCAGGTCGGTGGGGGTGGGCCACTTCTGCATCCATTCTCGCCAGCGGGGCTCAACTCGGGCGACGGGAGTCTGCTGGGACATGATCTCGCTGACGAGGATGGCCCACGCACTGGTGTCTGCGTCTCGCCAAGGAAGGGGCCGAGCGGCAGACTCGAACCACGTGATAATCGTCTCGCGAACACGGGCGATGTCCGTGTCTGCAACCGTGGGGAATGGAGAATCAGGAGGCGAAGATCTCGATTCGGCAGAGGCTCGGTGTGTCATTTGGATGCTCATACGCTTCGGCCTAGGCTCAAAGCGATGACTCCTTCCAATCGTGGTTCGCAGCCGAAGAACGGTGCCAGGCAGCCCCGCCAGTCTAACGGGAAGCTGCCAGCACACGTGTACCGTCGGCGACGCTACATGCTGTTGTTGGCCAGTCTCGTGGTGATCGCTCTGCTGGTGCTCGGAGTCGTCGGAATCGTCAAAGGACTGGGCGGAGGCGGCAACGAGAAGCCTGCAGTCGAGGACACTCCGTCGGCAAGCCCGACCTCGGCAGCTCCGGTCCCGGATAAGAAGGCCGCGAGCGGGAAATGTCCAGTGGACAAGGTCGGGCTCAAAGCCAAGGTCGACAAGAAGAGCTTCAAAGAAGAGGCCAAGCCGAAATTCAAGATGGTGATCGAGAACAAACACACCGCTACCTGCCTCATCGATGTCGGCACGAAGGAACAGGAGTTCCTGGTCAAGAAGAACGGCGATGTGGTGTGGTCCTCGAAGTTCTGTGCTGCCGATAAGGACGAGAACGCTGAGGTTTCGACCGAGTTCGCGCCCGAGTCGGAGAAGTCTGCCCAGTTCGAATGGAACCGCGTCCAGGTCGACAAGAACTGCAACCGGACGAACAAAGAATTCGGTGCGGGAGACTACGAGCTCGTGGTCAAACTCGGCGATGAGAAGAGCAAACCGGCGAAGTTCGAACTGGAGAAGGACGCGGCCACCAAGGCCAAAGAGAAGAAAGAAGCCGAGGACAAGAAGGCAAAGGATGAGAAGTCCGATGCGCCTACCGAGAAGTCCGAGGCCCCTGCCGAGAAGGCAGCTGACGGCTGAAGGCCAGCGGACGGCTGAGGATCAGGCTCCGCGGTAGGACCCCACGCCCCAGGAGTTGCCGTCATGGTCGCGGAAGTCGAATTCCCGACCGCCATGAGGCTGCGTGGCCACCGGGCGGACAATCGCGTGTCCCAAGTCGATGATCTCCTCGTAGAGGCGGTCGACTTCTCGTTCGGTGTCGACGACGACGTAGATGGAACTGCCTCCGACGCTGTCCAGGGCCGATCCGTCATTGCGGACTGAGCCGAACATGATTCCGCCCGTCTCGCCCAACGCGTACTCGGCATGGACGATGATCTCGGGATCAGCCTCGTCCCTGACGGTGAGCCGCTCCGTGAACCCGAGCGCGACCAGCAGAGCGGTCGTGGCGGCCGCATCTGTGGTCCTCATTGCGGGAAAAACTGTCGTGGTCATGCTTCCAGGATGCGCCATTTTCGTGCAGAAGTCCCGAAAATGTCACCGATTGCTTCCCAGAAGGATTTCGACAGCCTCCGAAACGTGCTCACATTCTTTGACTCGCATCCCCTGCGGAGTGGCGACGTTGCGCAATGCGCCGTGAGCAACGATCGCATGGGTGATGCCCAGACGCGAGGCCTCGTTGAGCCTCTGGCCGAGATTGGGGACATTGCGTATCTCTCCCGAGAGGCTGATCTCACCGATCGCAACGAATTTTGCGGCCAGCGGCTTACCGATCGCGGCCGAAGCCAGTGACAGGCAGATCGCCAGATCGCTGGCAGGTTCTGCCAACTTCGCACCACCGACAGTGGCGGTGAAGACATCAGACTTGGCCAGACTGATGGGCCCGATCTTCTGACTGAGCACGGCAAGCATCATGGCCACCCGGGAGGAGTCAACCCCGGAGACGGACCTGCGGGACTGCCCGCCGGCGGATTCGGTGATAAGGGACTGAACTTCGACGAGGAGAGGACGTTTGCCCTCCTGCGTCACCGTCAGACAGGTCCCTGGAGGATTGCTGCCGCTGCGGGAGAGGAAGAGACCAGAAGGATCTTCGAGGCTCTTGATGCCGTTCTCCTCCATGTCGAAACAGCCGACATCGTCGGTGGGGCCGAAACGGTTCTTCACAGCTCGCAGCAAGCGCAGGCGGGAATGCCGTTCTCCTTCGAAGTTGCACACTACGTCGACGAGGTGTTCGAGGAGCCGGGGGCCGGCGATTGTGCCGTCCTTCGTGATGTGGCCGACGAGCACGGTCGGCAGCGACCGGGCCTTCGCTTCGCGAATGAGAGCTGCCGCGACTTCTCTGACCTGAGTGACGCCACCGGGCACACCGTCGATCTCGGAGGATGCAAGAGTCTGGATGGAGTCGACGACGAGCATGTCGGGCGACTCTGCCTCGATCATTCCCAGGACCGCGCCCAAGTCTGTCTCCGCGGCCAGCAGCAGGGTGTCTTCGAGTGCGTTGATGCGTTCGGCACGCAGACGCACCTGACCAGCTGATTCTTCGCCCGTGACATAGAGGACCTTGGACCCGAATTTGGCGACGCGTGCCGCCACATCAAGCAGAAGCGTCGATTTGCCGACGCCTGGCTCACCGGAGAGGAGGACGACGGCGCCGGGGACGATGCCACCGCCGAGGACACGGTCGAATTCGCTGACGTAGGTGGTTTTGGCCTGAGCCAGAGTGGAGTCGATCTGGTTGATCGACTTTGCCCCACTGGACTTCTTGACCTTCGTCTTAACCGAGGTCTTCCCAGCACCCTTCTCCTCGAGCGTTCCCCAGGCTTGGCATTCCGGGCAGCGCCCCAGCCATTTGACGGTCGAATAGCCGCATTCCGTGCAGGTGAAAGACATAGGACAATTCTGACACGGTGCACTGACACGGCCGATGCACAGGCACCGAGGTGATCCCACCACACGTGAGGACGAGCCAGCTGTTCAGCGTGCTCACTAGGAATTCTCGGCAGATTCGCATGGTTATGCCTGGTGACAAACGAATAGTGACGAGCGAGGCCAGAGTGCCTCAAGAAGGAGGCCCCATGGGTTCGGCTTTGACCGGCGAACAGTCGCCGGGAATGATCGACTGGGCAGCGATGCCCACCTACAACACCATCATGTCCGTAGCGGTCGGCGCAGGGTTGCTGGCAGTCGTGCTGCTTTTCGTGGACCTGCGGAAGGCAAGCGGAGGCGACGAGACATCCGAACGACGGAGGTCGCTGAGCACCGACGGCTGGGCCATCATATTCGGTGTCCTAGGAGTGTTGCTGACTGCGACCGGACTGCACATGACATTGTCCTGGCCTCTGGCAGCGGGCGGTTTCGCCTTCGACAACATCATCTTCGGCGAGACGAGCCTGGCCTTCGGCGTCATAATGCTCGGTGCCGCCATCTATCTTTGGAAGCGCGGGGCAGAACTCAAAGCAGATCCCGCGCCACTGAGGCTGGCAGCGCGCACGGCCCGTCCGCTGTCCATCTTCATTGCTGCATTGGGACTGGCATTGTTTGCCATCGCGATCGCCGGAGTCACCTACCAGTTGTTCGCCGCCCCACCACAGGAGCCGATCTCGGGTGCCTTCGCTGACTACCCGATGATCGAGGCGACCTTCATGTCGCTGCTCTTCGCACTTGTCGGTGTCGGAGCAGTCGTGTTCCCGTTCGCCGTGAACACTGTTCTGCGGGCTCCCGCTGGCGCCAAATCCGGGTGCGCAGTCAAGACCGTCGGAATCATGTTCACGATCACCGGCGTCTTCTTCGTGCTCTTCGGTGCCATGAACTACTTCACCCACATCGGACTCGTCGTCAACACGATGTGACCGAGGCGAAGACCGTAGAACCGGTCATGCAATAGAAATCGGGCTCCCAACGAACGCTGTCGTGGGGAGCCCGACTTGTGCCCAGGTCGATATCAGTCGAGGGCGGTGAGGATCCTGGGTCCGTCCTCGGTGATGGCGATCGTGTTCTCTGAATGCGCGCCGTTCGAGCCGTCGGCCAAACGCAGCGTCCAACCGTCCTTGTCGACGGAGAGCTGCTTCGAGGTGAATGACCACCAGGGTTCGATCGCGAGTGTCAGACCAGGCTTGAGTACCAGCCCGCGACCGCCCTTGCCTCGGTTGGCCACGTGCGGATCTTCGTGCATCGTGTGTCCCAGGCCGTGTCCGCCGAAGTCGAGGTTGACGGGAATGCGCTGTTCATCGGCGATATCGCCGATGGCCTTCGAAATGTCGCCGAGGCGGTTGCCCGGCTGCGCGGCCGAAATGCCGGCTTCCAGCCCGGCCCAGGTGGAGTCGATGAGGCGCTGATCCTCGTCGCTGCCGTTGCCGACGACGACGGAGCGCGCTGCATCGGCGACCCAGCCGTCGATGGACACGGCGAAGTCCAGAGTGAGCAGGTCGCCGTCCTTCATCACGTAGTCGTGGGGTTTGCCGTGGAGGACACCATCGTTGACGGAAAGGCAGATGACGTTCCGGAAGGGGCCTTCGCCGAAGGAAGGGGCATAGTCCCAATAGCAGGACTTGGCACCGGCCTCTTCGATGAGCTTTCGTGCGCGCTTCTCCAGATGCATGATGTTCATGCCCGGTTCCGCGAGCTCAGACAATTCGGCCAGTGTCTTCGCGACGAATCGGCCGGTGACCGCCATCTTGTCGATCTCGGCGGGTGTCTTCAGCTCAATCACAGGTGTTCTCCTTCAGTATTCACGGGCTCAATCGCAACTTTAGTCGGTCTGGCCCCTTCCGTCTCGGTCACCCTGGGCTTCCGTGAGCAAACAGACAGTCGCGAGCGGGAATCATTGCAAGGAATCTTGCTGGCAGGTAGGTTCGTCGCCATGAGAGATATCGTCTTCGCTGTCATCCTCGGCAATGCCTTCGGGATGTCCTTGATGTCCGGAGCGCAGGCCTTCGATGAGGGCTCTGACTCGTGGATACTTCAGCTGATCGTCTTCCCACTCGTCGCTGCAATTGGAATCATGTTGCTGCTGCTCCAGCACAGAAAGAAGCGGGTGTCGGCCGAAAGCCGACACCCGAATTCTCATGACACTGGTCAAGAGCCAGAACAGCCTCGCTGACTACTGCGCCAGCTCCTCGGACCGCTCGCGCTGCGCCACATATCTGCGGCGATAGTCGAGCCAGACCAGCGACCCGAGGATCGGTATGGCGATGATGAACACCGCCCACGCCAACTTGGTGGGACCATCGACCGTCGACCGAGCCAGCGACACCAATGACCAGACAGTCAAACAGACTATGGCGAGGAAGAGCGCGGTCCAGGCAACATCGTACCAAGCGGGCAGCAGAGGGTTCTCAGACATGTCAGCAGACTATCGCATCTGACAAGTGACCTTCACAGGAACTCCACTCCCTGGGCCAGCGGCAGCTCACCGGAGTAGTTGACCGTGTTCGTGGCCTGCCGCATATAGGCCTTCCACGAATCGGTGCCGGACTCGCGGCCGCCCCCGGTCTCCTTCTCACCGCCGAAGGCCCCGCCGATCTCCGCACCGGAGGTGCCGATGTTGACGTTGGCGATCCCGCAGTCGGAGCGGGTCAGGAACTTCTCCGACTCGGCCAGCTCGGAGGTGAAGATCGCCGAGGACAGTCCCTGCGGCACCCCGTTGTGGATCTCGAGTGCCTCGTCGAGGTCGGAATAGGTGACGACGTAGAGGATGGGTGCGAAGGTCTCCGACTCCATCACCGAGGTCTGAGCGGGCATCCGCACGACAGCCGGCTCCACGTAGTGAGCGTCCGGTCGGTCATCATCGAGGACGCGTCCACCGCCGCAGAGCACGGTGCCGCCTTCCGACTCGGCCTGCTTCAGGGCCGCCTGCATCGCGTCGTAGGACCCCTCGTTGATGAGTGGTCCCACCAGCACACCGTCATCGGTGGGGGATCCGATGCTCAAGGTCTTGTAGGCGGCGACGATCTTGTCCACGAAGTCATCGGCAATCGACTCGTGGACGATGAGGCGGCGCAGGGTAGTGCACCGCTGACCGGCCGTGCCGGCGGCCGCGAACACGACACCGCGCAGGGCCAGATCGATGTCCGCGCTCGGAGCCACGATCGCACCATTGTTGCCGCCGAGTTCCAACAGCACTCGACCGAAGCGCTCGGCCACGACCGGACCGACCTCACGCCCCATGCGCACCGAGCCGGTGGCCGAGACCAGGGCCACACGCTCGTCGCGGACCATGGCATCACCGATGTCCCTACCACCGACCAGGACAGGGACAAGTCCCTCCGGAGCCCCCACCTCGGCGGCGGCACGGGCCAGCAGGGATTGGGCGCCGAGGGCGGCGAGCACAGCATTCTCCGAAGGCTTCCACACCACTGCGTCACCGGCGACCAGAGCCAGTGCAGTGTTCCAGGAATACACGGCGACGGGGAAGTTGAAGGCGGAGATGACTCCGACGACACCGAGCGGATGCCAGGTCTCCATAAGCCTGTGACCGGGACGTTCGCTGGGCATCGTCTTGCCCCACAGCTGCCGGGACTGGCCCAGGGCGAACTCGCAGATGTCGATCATCTCCTGCACCTCACCGGCGGCCTCGGACGGGGTCTTGCCCGCCTCGACGGTGATGATCTTCGCAAGATCCTCCTTATGCTCGCCCAGCAGCTGTCCCCAGCGCTGCACCAGCTGACCGCGCACGGGCGCGGGAACGTCACGCCAGGTGGAGAATGCCTCGGCGGCCGCGGCGATCTTCTCCGACGCGGACTCCTTGGTGTCCGCTGCCAGGGTGCCCAGGCTCTGTCCGGTGATGGGGGAGCGGGCAGGCAGGCTCGCCGCGGCATTGGTGCCGCCGCTGAGCGTGGAGGCGTCGACCCCGCAGGCCTTGAGGCCGGATGTGAGCAGGTCGGTGATGGTTTGGTCGGTGGGCAATGCGGTCATTGCTGTCCTTTCGCTGGTGCTCGTGATGAGCGGGAATCTGATGTTGGGAATGAGTCAGGGGCGATGGGAGTGGGGGGGGGGGGGGAGGGGGCGTCAGACGATATTGAGCTCCTTGCGCAGACCCGAGGTGGCAAAGCGCCGTTTGTCCAGCCCGGAGACGTCGACGAAGGGCTGGTGCCCCGTCATGAGATCGGCGACGACCTCTCCGACCGCCGGGCCCATGAGGAACCCGTGTCCGGAGAACCCGCAGGCGTAGAAGAAGCCGGAGAGCTCCTCGGCCTCCCCGATGAGGGCATTGTGATCGGGGGTCATCTCATAGAGTCCAGCCCAGCCGCGTTTGGCCTCGACATCGCCGAGGCCCGGTGCCCGAGTCTCGATGAGCTCGGCCAGCGTGGGCAGCCAGTCCGGGCTGCGCTTGTCGTCGAACTCCCACACATCCGCCTCGTCCGGGCATCCGAAGAGCAGGCCAGGGCCTTCCGGATGGACGTAGAAGCTCGTGGAGAAGTCGATTGTGAAGGGCATCCGCGCCAGGTCGATGCCCAGGGCAGCCTCATCCACGGGTTCGCTGACCATGATCTCCCGGCGCAGGGGCCGCACCGGCAGATCCACACCAGCGGCCTCTCCGATGAGCCCGGACCAGGCGCCGGCGGCACAGACTGCCTGTGCGCATTCGATTCTGCCCTTGCTCGTGATCACCGCGGTGACCCTGCGCTCGCCACTCGTAGCACCACCGGTGGACTCAAACCCGGTCACCTCGCAGTTCTTCAGCACCTGCACGCCCAGATCCCGTGCGGCGTTGATGTACCCGGACACCACGGCCTCCGGCGTGCAGTGACCATCATCGGGATTGAAGGCACCGGCGACCAGCCCGTCGGTATCGATGTACGGGGCCAGCTCGGTCACCTCGGCGACGCTGAGCATCTGGGAATCCAATCCCATGCGCTGCTGCAGGCCGACGTTGGCGGCGAAGGCCGCGGCGTCCGCGGCTGAATCGAGGAGGAACAGGTACCCGTTGCTGACCAGGTCGATGTCGATGCCGAACTCGGCTTCGAAGTTGCGCAGCACTCCGAGGCTGCGCGTGGCCAAAGCGATGTTGACCTCATCGGAGAACTGGCAGCGGACCCCGCCGGCGGCCTTCGATGTCGAACCCGAACCGGGAGTGTCCCGCTCGACGAGAACGATGTCGTCGACGCCATTCTTGGCTAGGTGATAGGCGATGGATGCTCCCATGACTCCGGCGCCGATGATGACCACCTCGGCGCTGCCCGGGGCTGCTGATGTGCTCTCCAACTTCCACCTCTTTCTTCTCCTGCCGCGATGACCGTCCTTGGCCCTCGCCGCAGTGGGGAATGCCGACATCGATGTCGGCAGATTGCGGCTCACTGCCCATTGTGGTTCCCGCCATGTTTAAGGACAAGAGTGAGTTCATGAAAACTGTTTTTAGATAATCTTAAAAGAGCTAGGATGTGGCCATGGCTTGGACTTTGGGACAGCTGCGCACCTTCGTCACCGTGGTCGAACTCGGGTCGATGACTAGGGCAGCAGAGCAGTTGGGCTACAGCATCGGTGCGGTCTCCCAGCACATGAGTGCTCTGCGCCGAGCCGTCGGTTCCGAACTCTTCCTCCGCCGAGGCAGGGGAATGGTCCTGGCCGAGGCCGGTCGAACGCTGCTCCCGCGCGCCCGAAGCATCCTCGCTGCCCAGAAGCAGGCCGAGATGGCGATGCTGGGCAGGGACTTCCGCAGCGAAGCCATCGTGACTCTCGGAGTCTTCGGATCGGCATCGACGAGAGCACTGCCGTCGATCGTCAGAGCACTCGGCGAGCTCCACCCGCACATCGAAGTCCGAGCCCGCGAGATCAACGTCGAGACCATGTCCTCAGCGGTCATCGACGGGGCCATCGACCTAGGGATCGGCATCAACTATCCGGCCGTGCCCCTGCCGCCCATGCGCGGCCTGAGCTGGACGACCGTGGCCAGTGAGGACTTCGGCATCGTCGTACCAGCCGGCTCAACTCCACCCGCCGGCGAAGAGTTGGCCGAGGCCGATTGGATCCTGCCCCCGGCCGAAGCGCTCTTCGGCCGAGCGATGCGACTGGCCACCGCGGCGATGGGCATTGCCGCGAAGGAGACCCACATCGTCACCGACACCGCGGTCGCGCTCGCGCTGGCCGGCACGGGTCTCGGGCTGACGCTGGCCACACCGATCATGATGTCCTTGGGCGGGTCCGATGTGGATCTTCATCCCATCGCCGAGGCGGGCGGCAGGGAGATCATCGTCCTGACCTCCCCGGCCCCGGCAGACCCGGTTGCCGCAGTCGCCGAGGTGGTGGCCGAGGTCTTTCGTCCTAGGATGGGGCCATGAGCTTCGATCATCAGTGGAACCGTATCCGTGAGACCAATCCCGATCACTCCGCGAACTATGCGCAGCGGTGGCGCACTCTCGCCGCTGCCGGTCACGACATCGGGGGAGAGTCGAGGTTCGTCAATGCGATGGCACCGCGTGGTGCGCGCATCCTCGACGCCGGCTGCGGAACCGGTCGTGCAGGGGGCCTGCTCTTAGGCGAAGGGCACAGCGTCTACGGAGTCGACCTCGACGAGTTCCTCATCGCAGTCGCCGAAGAGGACTTCCCGAGCGGTGAATGGCACACCGGCGACTTAGCCGAATTCGACTTCGCAGATGCGGGCATCAACGATATCGACGTGGCGTTCTGCGCCGGCAACGTCCTGTCCTTCCTCGATCCCGCCTCACATCGCCAGACCCTGTCGAACATCAGATCGACGCTGAAGTCCGGTGGACGCTTCGTCGCAGGATTCGGTGCCGGCCGCGGCTACGACTTCGCAGACTTCATCGACGATGTGAAGTCGACCGGGATGCTCGTCAACCTCAAGCTGTCCACCTGGGAACTCCACCCCTATGAACCCGACAGCGATTTCCTCGTCCTCATCGCCGAACGCGTGTGAACTCGGGCTCTCAAATGAGCAATCGCGCCTATGAAGAAGAGCTGCTCGCCGCCATCTACGACGACGACAATCCGGATGGACCCGACCACGACTACTTCCGCGAACTCGCACTGGAGCTGTCGGCGACTCGCATCACAGATCTGGGGTGCGGCACAGGAATCCTGACCGCGACAGTGACCGAGCCGGGGCGCACCGTCGTCGGAATTGACCCTGCCGCGGCAATGCTTGAACGTGCCGCGGCGCGCCCCGGAGGCGACACGGTGGAATGGCGTCTTGGAACGTCTGCACTGATTGAGCCCGATTCCAGCGACCTCATCGTGATGAGCGGAAATGTCGCGATGCACATCCTCGGCGATGCCTGGACTGCCACCCTGCGCGATATCAGTCGAGGACTGCGCAGAGGTGGTGTCCTGGCCTTCGAAGCTCGCAACCCGCTGGCTCAGGCGTGGAGAAATTGGAACAGGCCAGCCCAGATTCGGGAGACCGCAGCCGGGTCGCTGCGAGAGAAAACGACCACCTCGGAGCCGGACGACGAGGGCATCATCACCATGGACAGTGTCAACGAATTCCGCGATGCCGACCAGGTGATCAGCGTCAGCCAGCGACTGCAGTTTCGAACCTTCGAGATTCTTCGTGACGACCTGAGCGCGGCTGGTATGAGAGTGCGCGACAGCTGGCAGAACTGGGATCGCACACCGTTCACCGGGTCCGCCGATGAGCCGCTGATGATCATTGAAGCTGTGAACGCCGACGATCTGCACACCTGAGAACTTCCCGTGCGGCTCTGGGGGTGCTCCACGGTGACTCTTGGAGCGTGGGCCGAAACATGATTGGCTGGTGGCGTCGGTTCGACACGGTCCGACGGAGTTCGCACGAATACAGGAGCGGTCAGCATGATTTTCATCGTTGTGAAGTACGACGTGAAGCCCGAAAGCGTCGAGAAGTTCCCCGAGGCCGTGCGTGCCTTCACCGAGGCAGTGCGACAGGAGCCCGGCAACCTGTGGTTCGAATGGTCGAAGAGCCTGGAGAAGGACAACGAGTTCGTGCTCATCGAAGCATTCACCGACGAAGGGGCAGAGCCTCACGTCAAGAGCGATCATTTCGCCGCCGGCCTCGCGGCCATGCGCCCGCATCTGGCGTCGACGCCGAAGATCATCTCCCGCAAGATCGACGGCGAAGGCTGGGACGAGATGGGTGAACTGCAGATCGACTGACCTGGCCCACCCGCAGCCAGCCTGCAAACGCGTCGACCCTGTTGCTTTCATGGCGCGGTTGCTTAGACTTCACTCATGGCGACCAAAGCGATGAATGTGGCGGCAATCGAGCAGGCCCTCGGTGAGCCCTGGGCGGAGACCAGAGCCCGGCTCGAAGCGGCCGGAGGGGCGTCGGCGAGTCACAAGGAACTCGCCGACGCCCTCTACCCGCAGTTCGATGGAGTCGTAGAGAAACACGGCTGGTGGGTTCAGGGCGCGGTCGTCGCCTTTGAACAGGAGATCGGCAGGCGAGTGCCCGGCCAGCGGGCCGACGGCACCTTCGACGTCGCGGTCTCTCGCACCGTGACCGGTCAGCGTGATGACGTCATCACCCGATTCGCCTTCCTCATCGATGAGGGAACATTGGCAGGCCTGGCCCTCGACGGTGAGGCCCGGACTTCGAAGACGCCGAAGCGCTCCTTCTGGCGGGCGGACCTCGAGGACGGGACCAAGTTCGAGGCAGCGGCCGAACGGAAAGACGAGAACAGAACACTCCTCGTCCTCACCGTCTCCAAACTCCCCAGCGCCGAGAGGCTCGAGGAATGGCGGTCAGACCTGAAGGGTCTTCTCTCCCAGATCTAGTTCCCGCCGACGATCGGGTTCCAGGTTCCGAGCATGTGGGCAGCCACGATGGCAAGAGCACAGACTGCCAGAGACACCACCACCGCCAGACGGTCATCGGAGCCGAAGGTCGACGCTCGACGCCAGGTCCGCCCAGGACGGCCGAACGCACGGCCCTCCATCGCCATCGCCAAGGTGGTGCCGCGACGAATCGACTGCACCAGCAGCACGAAGATGCCGGCGAACAGACTGCGCGTGCGCCGGACGATCGAACCGCCGGCAATGCCCCTGGCCCGTCTGGCCATCGCCAGGGTCTGCCATTCGCTGACGAGCAGACCGAGCAGTCTGCTGGCTGCCAGCACCGAGACGACAACCACCTCGGGCAGACGCAGCCGCTGGACTAGCGCATCCGCTAAGTCACGGGGATCGATGGTCGAGGCGAGCACGATCAGTGGAATCGCCAGAGCCAGGGCGCGCAGGAAGATCGCTGTGGCAGCCTCCAACGAGCCAGTTGTCATCAGGATCGGACCGACGTCGATGACCACCTCACCAGTCTTCTCCGCCAAGATCGCCGTACCCCACGCGGCCAACAGCGCACCGAGAGGCAGGAACCACAGTCGTTTGAGAGCAGCCCGCAGATCGAGCCCCGTCGCCGGCAGCGCAAACAGGCAGAATCCGAGGACGACTCCCGCCGAGACCACATCGATGCTCAGCAGAGTCCCGACCATGAGGATGAGCGCCACAGCGATCTTCGTCAGCGGATTGCACCTGACCAGCGCCGTCCTGCGCACAAGCGGAATGAGCTGACCCGGATCATGAACTGCGACTGGTGACGGTGTTGGTGCACTCAATTCTCTCGCCCCTCCTGGGTGTCTCCAGCTCCGGATGTCTGCTTCTTGCGCTGAGCACCGCCGAGGACGACGCGTCTGGCCCCGATCGCTTCGAGGAAGGCATGATCGTGACTGATGGCGACCACCGTTGATCCGCGTGCGAGGACATCGAGGAACTGCCCGACCAGCCCTGCCCAGGTCAGGGCGTCCTGACCGAAGGTCGGCTCGTCGACGATGAGCAGCTGCGGGCGGGGAGCCATCATCGCCGCCACCGACAGTCGCCGCTTCTCACCACCGGAGAGCCCCTGCGGATGTGCATCAGCGAGACTTTCAAGGCCCAGCGCCTGCAGCAGTTCGGCGACACGCTCCTCAACCTGGACCGCTGACCATCCGGCCAGACGCGGACCCAGCGCCAGCTCCTCGGCGACGCTGGAGCGCAGGAACTGATGCTCAGGCTCCTGGAACACCATCCCAATGCGAGGAGCCAGGAGTGCTGAGGGCCAGCGGAAGGGCCTGGCATGCTTGGCCCCGGAGCGTAGGGAACCCAACGCATTGACCTCGCCACCGAACTCGGGAATGAGGCCGGCCAGGGTCAGTGCCAGCGTTGATTTTCCGGCACCATTGGCGCCGATGATGCCCACTGCTTCACCTGTACGGATGGACAGATCGAGGCCAGCCGCGGCCGCAGCCTTCGCCCGCGGACGAGCAACGTCGAGTCGTTCGGTCCTGAGGACGAGGTCGCCGTCCGGCCTGGATTCGGTGCGCAACGGTCCCGCACGCCCAGGCACCCAGATTCCACACTCAATCAGCGCCTCTGCGAGTTCCGGATCACCGAAGACCAGCCTCGGCGGGCCTTGTGTGAGCAGACCATCTGGGCCCAGGACGATCACGGTGTCCACATGATCGAGCCACAGATCGACCCGGTGTTCGACGATGATCATCGTCGCCGAGGTGGCCGCCTGGGTGCCGAGGACAGCATCACGAACGGAGACGGCCGAGTCCGGATCGATGTTCGCAGTCGGCTCGTCGAGGATGATCACCTGCGGTGCCATGGCATGGATTCCGGCCAGCGCCAGCCGCTGCTTCTGACCTCCGGACAGGGCCGCGGTGGGATGGTCGTGGGGCAGATCGAGGCCCAAGGCCGCCAGCGAAGTGGAGATCCGGTCTTCGATGACATCAGCGGGCAGCCCCAGATTCTCCATGCCGAAGGCGACATCGTCACCGGCGCGGGAGAAGATCACCTGCGAATCGGGATCCTGCAGAACCAGCCCGGCATCACCTCGGCGAGGGTCGGGTGGCCGGTCACCGATGCGCAGCTGGCCGGTGGCCTCACCGGACTCGGCAGGCAGAACCCCGGCGATCGCATGTAAGAGAGTGGTCTTGCCGGCCCCGGAGGGACCGAGCAGAAGCACCTTCTCACCCGCATCGATGCGCAGATCGAGCGGGCCCACCGCAGGTTCGTCACGATCTGCATGGCGCCACGAAAACCCCTGGGCGCGAATCGGCAGAGCCATCAGCGCAGGCGGCCGGAGGCGAAGGAGGACAGTGCCCCGGTCTTCGCGATCGCACGGTAGGCGAACCACGCGCCGATGCCGGAGATGACGACGCCGGAGATGATTGCGCACACCGTGTAGGCCGCCTGGAAGCCGAACTGCCATTCGGCGTTGTACATGATGTTCTCGCTCACGGACATGAACGCGGCCGCCAGCAATCCGGCCAGGCTCGTGACCCACAGATTGAACTTCCGATAGCCGAAGGCGGCGAAGATGAGCTCGGCGCCGAGGCCCTGGACGAGCCCGGAGAGCAGGACGGTGGCTCCGAAGTGGGAACCGAGGACCGCTTCGACGATGGCGGCGATCAGCTCGCACAGAAGGGCGGCACCTGGTTTGCGGATGATGGCCCCGGCCAGTGGACCGGCGAGAACCCACAGGCCGGCGATGAGGCCGATCGAGGGTGGAAAGGCCTGGAACCCGAGTTCGAGGACCTTCCAACTCAGGGCCAAGACCCAGAAGATGAGTCCGACGCCGATTCCGAGCACAGCGGTGACGACGTAGTCGACGACCCTCCACTGCTTCGACGCCGGTGCTTGGGAATAGGCTCGTGCGGTCTTCGCAGTGGATTGCGGCGCGGTTGTTTCTGGCATTGTGCCTCCTCATATCAAGGAGGGGTAGAAGAGTCTCGACTTCCTTCGGCGGTGCTAGCCGCATCAGGTTCGAGGGTCTGCAGCTTCATCTGCACTCTCAGCACCCATTTCGGCGCTCCCCTGTCGTGGCAACCACTGTACAGCAGGTAGGACGGGACTCAGCTCGGGACGACCATGACCGGACCCTCGGCATGGTGGAGGACTCTGCGTGAGGTGGAACCCAGAATGGCGCTTCGGATTGCTCCGCGGCCGCGAGTGCCCAGGACGGTCAGCTGCGCGGTCCGCGAGGCTTCGCCGAGCACCTCTGCAGGATCTCCGGTCGGCACCGTTGCACTCACTCGCAGATCGGTGAACTGCTGTGTCACCGTCGCGACCTCGGTCTCAAGCGCGGTCTCGAGCTCCAATCTTCTTCGGCCGGTGACCTCGGAGCTCAGCTCGAGCTCGGGATACCAGTAGAGCCATTCATCTCCAGAGGGCAGGACGGAGACGATCTCGAGGGCTGCTCCTCGTGAAGCAGCCACCTCGGCTGCGCTGAACATGGCCATCCGGCCGAACTCGGAGCCATCGACGGCGACGACGACCGCACCTGAATTCGAATCTGAGTGGTGGCCGGGAATGACTATCGTCGGGCAGTGCGAGTGCGCGGGCAGAGCCGTGGACACCGAACCGAGGATCCGTCCCATGAACCCGCCGCGACCGCGTGACCCCACGACAACCGTCCGGGCGTGAGCGCTCAGGTCTCGCAGGACGCCGGCGGCATCGCCTTCTTGGGCGCGGTAGGAGACAGGGCCCGGGTGGGCGCTCAGCTGCTCGGCCGCCTCGGTGAGGGTCTTCTCGACTCCTCGGTGCGCAGCTTCGAGCTCATTGTGCTCTGGCATGGACGCAATGTTCGGATAGATCATCGTGGGCACGGTGTAGGCGGAGACCACGGTGAGCGCGATGCGGCGGCGGGCGGCTTCGGCTGCTCCGTATTCGAGTGCGCGTACGGCGAGTTCTGAGCCGTCGTATCCGACGAGGATTCCGAGTTTCGTCGATGTCTGTTCAGGTGAGAGCTTCTCGGCAGTCATAGCAGACCTCCCAAAGGGGGCCGACGCTACCCTGACGAGGACGATGGCCCCGATCATCAGAACCGTTCTGGTCAGGACTATTCTACCAAGATTCTTCTACGGAATGTAGAGGAAAGCCTCAGATCGCGAAGCCCATATGGGCAAGCGCGTAGCGGAGGATGTGCTCCTGTCCGTGGCACATCTCGCCGACGATATCGGAGCGCAGAGTCTCTTCCGGGGTCAGCCAGTCGAGGCTCAGTGCATCGGCGCGGGGAGTGCACTCACCGCGGACTTCGAGGATGAAGCACATCGAGATCGCATGTTGGCGAGGGTCGTGGAGGAGCGAGGATCCCTCGGTGGGGAAGTACTCGGCGATGTGGAAGGGTGCGATCGCGGGCGGAATCACCGGCAGCGCCATCGGGCCGAGGTCGTTCTCCGCGTGGCGCATCAGCGCCGCACGGATGCTCTCATGAAAGCGAATGCGTCCGCCGACGACCTCTCGGCCCAGGGTTCCGTCGTCCAGGCTGCGCAGCAGCAGCCCGATCCGTTCGACGTCTCCGGACTCGCCCACCCGGACAGGGATCGCGTTGACATAGGGGATGGGCAGTCGCCGTCGCAGCTGAGCGAACTCGGCATCATCGAACCAGTTCTCGTCGAAGTCCAGAGCAGTGCGCGTCATGGCTCAATTGTGTCACAGTTCACCGGCGCGCTCGAGAGTTCCGATGGGTGGGACCGGGTGGTGGTTCTTCGTTGGAGTCGGGTAAAGTATCTTGATGTCGAGATAAAATTCTGGCCAGACCGTGACAGTGAAGTGACGTAGCCTACAGTTGTGTCAGCCACTGACAGACCTGAACGGTCAAGGATGTTTGAAGGGGTTAACCATGATCAATCATGAAGTCCGTACGCACAAGAGCTCAGAGAACCTGGCTCGCGAAGACCAACTCGCCTGGAAGATCGCCGAGGTCGCATCAGACCCGACTCCAGTGGATTCAGAGGTCACCGAAATGGTGATCAACCGCGTCATCGACAACGCCTCGGTGGCCGCAGCCTCGGTGCGCCGCTCGGCTCCGCTGCACGCACGCGAACAGGCGCAGACCCACCCGTACTCACCTGGTGCCACCGTCTTCGGTCTGCCCCTGGGTGAGCACTTCTCCCCGGAATGGGCAGCCTGGGCCAATGGAGTCGCCGTTCGTGAACTCGACTTCCATGACACCTTCCTCGCCGCCGAGTACTCACACCCCGGCGACAACATTCCACCGGTTCTCGCAGTCGCCCAGCACAAGGGCATCAGCGGCAAGGACCTCATCAACGGCATCGCGACCGGATACGAGATCCAGGTCGACCTGGTCAAGGGAATGTGCCTGCACGAGCACAAGATCGACCACGTCGCCCACCTCGGCCCATCTGCGGCTGCCGGTATCGGCGCCATGCTCGGCCTCGACACCGAGGTCACCTTCCAGGCGATCCAGCAGGCGCTGCACGTGACCACCGCGACCCGTCAGTCCCGCAAGGGCGAGATCTCGTCGTGGAAGGCACACGCCCCCGCATTCGCCGGCAAGATGGCTGTCGAATCAGTCGACCGTGCCATGCGCGGTGAGGGCGCACCCAACCCGATCTACGAAGGTGAAGACGGCTTCATCGCCTGGATCCTCTCCGGACCCGAGGCTCGATACACCATCCCTCTGCCAGGTGCAGGCGAAGCCAAGCGCGCGATCCTCGACACCTACACCAAGGAGCACTCGGCCGAGTACCAGGCGCAGGCGCTCATCGACCTCGCCCGCAAGCTCGGTGGCGAGATCGAGGATCTGAGCAAGATCAAGCGCATCGTCATCCACACCTCGCACCACACGCACAACGTCATCGGCACCGGCGCGAACGATCCGCAGAAGATGGATCCCAAGGCCAGCCGCGAGACCCTTGACCACTCGATCATGTACATCTTCGCTGTGGCTATGGAAGACCAGGGCTGGCACCACGAGCACTCCTACGCTCCCGAGCGTGCCGGACGTCCCGAAACGGTCCAGCTGTGGCACAAGATCGAGACCACCGAAGACAAGGAATGGACTCGCCGCTACCACTCGATCGATCCCAATGAGAAGGCCTTCGGCGGCCGCGTGGAGATCGAATTCGAAGACGGTTCGACTCTCGTCGACGAGATCGCAGTGGCCGACGCGCACCCCTTCGGTGCTCGTCCCTTCGCCCGCGCGAACTACGTCGAGAAGTTCAAGACCCTGTCCGAAGGCGTCCTCACCGGTGCCGAACAGACTCGCTTCCTCGACCTGGCCGAGAACCTCGAGAACCTCGACGCCAAGGGCGTGGCTGAGCTCAGCTTCACCGTTGACGGACTCGAGCACACCGGTTCGAAGGGCATCTTCTGATGTTGGGGGCAACCGCAACCCCGGCCGAGCGTCGGAAGAAGTTCCGTGAGCTCCTCGCCGGTGACCAGATCGTCCAGTTCCCCGGAGCCATCAACCCGATCAACGCTCAGATCATCGAGCAGACCGGGTTCGAGGGTGTCTACATCTCCGGCGGTGCCTTCTCCGCAGCCATGGGCCTGCCCGATATCGGACTCACCACGCTCACCGAGGTGGCCGATCACGGACGCAACATCGCCCGGGTGACGAACCTGCCGACCTTCATCGACGCCGACACCGGCTGGGGCGAGGCCATGAACGTGGCGCGCACCATCCAGGAATTCGAAGACGCCGGAATCTCGGGGATGCACCTCGAGGATCAGGTGAACCCGAAGCGCTGCGGCCACCTCGACGGCAAAGAGGTTGTCACCGCTGCCGAGATGTCCAAACGCATCGCCGCTGCGGTCAAGGGGCGCCGGGACGAGAACTTCGTCATCAGCGCCCGCACCGACTCCCGCGCAGGCGAAGGTCTCGACGCGGCGATCGATCGCGCGAAGGCCTATGTCGACGCGGGTGCGGACCTGATCTTCCCCGAAGCCATGCGCGATCTCGGCGAATTCGAGAAATTCGCAAGCAGCGTGGATGTTCCGATTTTGGCGAACATGACAGAATTCGGAAAGAGCGAACTGTTCACGACCGAGCAGTTGGCGAACGTCGGAGTGAAAATCGTGATCTACCCGGTCACAACTCTGCGTCTCGCCATGGGTGCGATCAAATCGGGCCTGCAGACCATTCGCGACCAGGGCACCCAGGTGGACCTGCTCGAGGGAATGCAGACTCGTGCGGACCTGTACGACACGATCGACTACGCTGCGTACAACGATTTTGATGCAGCCGTATTCAACTTTTCACAGGAGGGTCACAAGTGACCGAAGAAATCAAGAAGGGCCTCGCCGGCGTCGTCGTCGACACCACGGCCGTTTCGAAGGTAGTCCAGGAAACGAACTCGCTCACCTACCGCGGGTACCCCGTGCAGGAACTCGCTGCACAGCGCAACTTCGAAGACGTCGCCTACCTGATCTGGAACGGTGGACTTCCGAACCAGGCTCAGCTCGACGAGTTCAAGGCCCGCGAGCGTTCACAGCGCAAGATCGACGACAAGCTGATCCAGCTCATCCTCGATCTGCCCAAGGACTGCCACCCGATGCACGTGGTGCAGACGGCAGTGTCCTACCTCGGTGCCGTCGACCCTGAAGCAGACGTCGAAGGTGAAGAGGCCAACTTGGCCAAGGCCGAGCGTCTCTACGCGCAGCTGCCCACGATTGTGGCCGTCGACCACCGTCGCCGTCACGGCCTGGACCCGGTCGCTCCGACCGAGGACCTCGACTACGCCGCGAACTTCTTCAAGATGGTCTTCGACGAGGTTCCCGACGAAGCGGTCTTGCGCTGCTTCGACATCTCGATGATCCTCTACGCAGAGCACTCGTTCAACGCCTCGACGTTCACCACCCGCGTCATCACCTCGACTACGGCCGACCTGTATTCGGCAGTCGCCGGTGGCGTCGGCGCCCTCAAGGGCCCCCTGCACGGTGGCGCCAATGAGGCAGTCATGGCGATGCTCGAAGAGGTCGGCACCGCCGATAAAGCTGCGGAATGGATCGACAATGCTCTGGCCAACAAGGCCAAGATCATGGGCTTCGGTCACCGTGTCTACAAGAACGGCGACTCGCGCGTGCCGACCATGCGCAAGGCCTTCGAGAACATGGTCGCGGCCAAGGGCGCAACCGATCTCCTCGACCTCTACAACGCATTCGAAGAGGACTTCGTCGGACGCAAGGGCATCTACCCGAACCTCGACTACCCCTCAGGTCCGGCGTACCACCTGATGGGCTTCGACACCGATCAGTTCACACCCATGTTCGTCATGGCCCGCATCACCGGCTGGACCGCTCACATCATGGAGCAGCAGGCCAACAACGCTCTGATCCGTCCGCTGAGCGCCTACGACGGTCACGATCAGCGCGAGGTTCCCGAAAACCGGGGCTGAATCGCTACAGCTGAAAGGCTACGCACATGACCGTTGACGGCACATACCGTCCGGTCGATCTCGAGGGTTTCGACTTCACCGTCGCAGGTGGAGTCGGAACCCTCGTCATTGATCGGCCCGAAAAACGCAACGCTATCTCCCGTCCGATGTGGCGGGCGCTGCCTGACATCATCGCCGGCATCGATGCCGATGACTCCATCGGGGCGCTGGTGATCACAGGTGCGGCCGGGCATTTCTCCGCCGGGTCCGACATCGCAGACCTGAACGTCGCCCTCGCCGACTTCTGGGAACTCAATTCGACCGCCGAGGCGGCCGTTGCCAATTCCCGGACGACGACGATCGCTGCCATCACCGGCAACTGCGTGGGAGGCGGCACCGAGATCGCGGCAGCCTGCGACATCCGCATCGCCGCCCCCGGTTCGATCTTCGGTGTCACAGCCGCGAAGCTCGGCCTCGTCTACCCACCGGGACCGACACGTCGCCTGGCCACCGTGCTCGGAGACTCCTGGGCCAGGTACCTGCTGGTCACCGCCTCGATCATCACGTTCGAGACGATGCGCGAGCTCGGATTCTTCCATGAGGTCACCGAGACTCCGCTGGCCGCAGCACAGACGATGGGCGAGAAGATCGTCGGACTCTCCCGACTGTCCCAGATCGGGTCGAAGGCGGTCCTGGCCGGCGAACTCGGAGAGACCGTCAACCCACCGCAGTGGCTCGACGAGGCGTACCGGGAGGAGATCGCCGCGGGACAGAAGGCGTTCTTCGCCAAACGCGCGCCCGAGTTCGGCTTCGCTGCAACGGATTGGTCAGCCGAGTGATATCTGGCGCTAAACTGATCGAATGCGCCTAGCAGTCCTCGATATCGGGTCCAACAGCGTCCACCTCCTCGTGGTCGACGCTCATGTCGGTGCCCCGCCCTTGCCGGCCACCTCCCACAAAGAGGTCCTGCGCCTCGCCGAGTACCTCGGTGATGACGGGATGATCGATGCCGTCGGTCAGCAGCGACTGCACAACTTCATCGCCGAGGCGGTGGAGATCGCCGAAGACCAAGGATCGGAGCAGATCCTGGCCTTCGCCACCTCGGCGATCAGGGACGCACCGAACGGTGCCGAAGTCATCGACGCGATCAATTCGCAGCTCGGCGTCACCCTCAACGTGATGTCGGGCAAGGACGAAGCCCGCGTGACGTTCCTCGCGATCAGACGCTGGTTCGGCTGGTCGGCAGGGAAGATCCTGCTGCTCGACATCGGCGGCGGCTCGCTCGAGATCGCCGCCGGCCAGGACGAATACCCCGAAGCAGCCGTGTCCGTGCCCCTGGGCGCAGGACGCACCTACTCCGACTTCCTCTCCGATCCTCTGCCCAGTGCCGAGGACATCCACAGTCTGCAGAAGTATGCCCGGTCGCAGATCGGGCGCATCGCAGGCAAGATCAACCGAGTGGGCACCTCCGACCAGGTGGTGGGCTCATCGAAGACATTCCGTTCGCTGGCACGGATCGCCGGTGCGGCGCCCAGCGGCGACGGCATCTACGCCCCACGCAAACTCTTCCGCCGCGACCTCGCCGGAATCATCGAGACGCTGTCGTCCCGGACGCCTGAAGAACGCGCCACGCTGCCCGGGGTCTCCCAGGCTCGGGCTGGTCAGATCCTCGCCGGCGCCATCGTCGCCGATGCAGCCTTCGCCATCTTCGACGTCAACGTCATGAGCATCTCCCCATGGGCACTGCGCGAAGGCATCATCATGCGCAAACTCGACCTGCTCGACTCCGCAGAGACCTCCTCGGCGATGCGAGTGGAACTGGTCTGAGCACTTTCGCTTCTGTCCGTTGTGTTTCCCTTCTGCGCATTGCCTGTTAGATTTTTCCTAACTGCCGTGCACAGGCCACATGCCGAATCCCGGGCATGATAATGGTGGGAACGCACACGCTCTGAGAAGGAAACGAACTGTCAATGCGAACTGGCGAGCTGTCCCCATCGTTCCGCGATGAAGCCCTGCACACACTTGAGAACACCACTGCCGACAATCCGCTCGACGTCTTCGTCGTGGGTGGAGGCGTCACCGGAGCGGGCTCCGCATTCGATGCGGCTACCCGCGGACTGAAGGTCGGCGTCGTCGATGCGAAGGACTGGGCCTCGGGCACATCCTCACGGTCCTCGAAACTTATGCACGGTGGTCTGCGCTACCTCGAGATGCTCGACTTCAAACTCGTGGCCGAAGCATTGAAGGAACGAGACCTCCTCCTCCAGCACACGGCCCCGCACCTGGTCGAACCCGTCGCTTTCGTCTTCCCCTTCGAACACCGTCTCATCGACCGGGCCTTCATCGGCTCCGGCGTCCTGCTCTACGACACGATGGCGACCAGGCCAGGCCGCAAACGCGCGCTGCCGATGCACCGACATCTGGGCAAGAAGGCCCTGAGCGCTCACTTCCCCGGCCTGGCCGATGAGGCTGCGGTCGGTGCCCTCGAATATTACGATGCGAAGGTCGATGACGCCCGATTCGTCATGACCCTCGTCCGCTCCGCTGTGGGCTACGGCGCTGCCGCAGCCAACCACGTGTCCGTCATCGGCTACCTTCACGACGGGGACCGAGTCTCCGGCGTCCGCGCACGCGATGAGATGACCGGTCGCGAGTTCGACATCCATTCCCGCCGCACGATCCTCGCCGGGGGTGTCTGGACCGAGGAGCAGCAGGACCTGGCCAAGGCCGATGCCGGCCTCAAAGTGCTGGCTTCCAAGGGCGTGCACATCACGGTCGATCAGGACAAGATCAAGGCCGATCCCGGCACCGGCATCATCTCGAAGACGGAGAAGTCCGTGCTCTTCGTGATCCCATGGGAAGGGTACTGGGTCATCGGCACCACCGACACCCCCTGGGACCAAGACGTCGACTCGCCGGTGGCCAACTCCGACGACATCGACTACTTGCTCAAGCACGCGAACGCGATCCTCACGGAGAAGCTGACTCGCAACGACGTCATCGGCGTCTACTCCGGACTCCGGCCGCTGCTCCAACCCGTGGTCAAGGAGGGCCAGGCCTCGACGAAGGTCTCCCGGGAGCACACGGTGATGGAGGTCGAGCCCGCGCTGGCCGCGATCGCCGGCGGCAAATTCACGACCTACCGTGTGATGGCCGAGGACGCCGTCGACTTCGTCCTCGGAGACGATGCGAAAGACCGGCGTTCACTGACCGAATCGGTTCCGCTGCTCGGCGCTCAGGGCGTCGGTGCTGTGCGACGCGGTCAGGCCGGCATCGCTGAGAAGTACGGCTGGGACGAGGAGCGGGTCAAGAGGCTCATCCGCCGCTACGGCACTCTGCTCGAGGCGATCCTCGACCTCGTCGACGAGGATCCCGACTTGGGTCGTCCGCTGCCTGGAGCCGACCGCTACCTGCGCGTCGAAGCACACTACGCGGCGTCCTCGGAAGGTGCCGTTCACCTCGGCGACATTCTCGAGCGCCGGATGCGGCTCAACTACGAGATCAAGGATCGGGGCAAGGCAGCCGCCGAGGCGGTCGCCGCTATCGTCGCCCCGATCCTCGGATGGGACGCGGAGCGAGAAGCGAACGAAATCGCGGACTTCAACAGGCACGTCGAAGCACAGATCGCTGCGGAGTCCACCCACGACGATGCTGCGGCTGCGGCACTCGTCGAAGAATCCCTGAAACCTTAATACCCGCAAGCAAGACAAACAATAGGAGTTTGTGAGATATGGGTACTATATTCCTCTATGAGATCGGCGGCACCGCCATGCTCATGCTGCTCGGCGTCGGAGTTGTCGCCAACGTGGTGTTGGGCAAGACGAAGGGCAACGGGGGAGGCTGGCTCCTCATCTCGTTCGGCTGGGGCCTCGCGGTCTTCGCCGGTGTCTTCGTCGCCTACAAGACCGGTGCGCATCTCAACCCGGCAGTGACCCTCGGCATCTGGTCCAGCGGAGCTGGAGAATACGCCGACGGCATCCCAGTGACCTTCGGAAACACCGTCGCCTACTTGGCCGCTGAGATGATCGGTGCCATGATCGGTGCCTTCCTCGCCTGGGCCGTGTACAAGAAGCACTACGACGAGGAGAAGGAAGCCGGCAACATCCTCGGCACCTTCTCCACCGGTCCGGAGATCCGCAGCTACGGCTGGAACTTCGTCACCGAGGTCATCGCCACCTTCGTCCTCGTCTTCGTGATCCTGCTCTTCGGTGGCACCCCGGACAAACTGGGACCATTGGCTGTTGCCCTCATCGTCGTCGCCATCGGCGCTTCACTGGGCGGACCCACCGGCTATGCGATCAACCCGGCCCGTGACCTCGGACCTCGTATCGTCCACGCCCTGCTGCCGATCCCGAACAAGGGCGGATCTGACTGGGCGTACTCGTGGGTACCGATCGCCGGACCGCTGACGGGAGCGATCCTTGCCGGCCTGCTGTCCCGCGCCTTCACCTAAGGTCAGCGGCCGTATAAGGCTAGTAGAACTTCGCCAGAACAGAATCACCTGTCAACCAGCACAACCTCGACATAGGAGTCAGAATGAGTCAGGAAAAGTTCATCCTCGCCGTCGATCAGGGCACCACCTCCTCGCGGGCCATCATCTTCAACCATGACGGGCAGGTCGTGTCCTCGGGCCAGCTCGAGCACGAACAGATCTTCCCCCGTGCCGGCTGGGTCGAACACGACCCGATGGAGATCATCCGCAACACGAACGAAGCCATCGGCCAGGCCCTGACCCGTGCCGACATCAACCGCCACCAGCTCGAAGGCGTCGGCATCACGAACCAGCGTGAGACCACGGTCATCTGGAACAAGAACACCGGTAAGCCCGTCTACAACGCGATCGTCTGGCAGGACACCAGAACTCAGAAGATCTGCGACGAACTCGCCGGCGACGAAGGCCCCGACAAGTACAAGGACCGCGTCGGCCTGCCCCTGGCCACCTACTTCGCTGGACCGAAGGCCAAATGGATCTTCGACAACGTCGACGGAGTCAAAGAGTCCGCCGAAGCCGGTGAACTGCTCTTCGGCACCATGGACACCTGGGTTCTCTGGAACCTCACCGGCGGCGTCAACGGCGGAGTCCACGTCACCGACGTCACGAACGCCTCGCGCACGATGCTTATGAACGTCAAGAGCCTTGACTGGAACGAGGAGATCGCCGGCGAGATGGGCATTCCCGTCTCGATGCTGCCGGAGATCAAATCCTGCTCGGAGGTGTACGGCTACGGAGCCAAGAACGGCCTCATCATCGACACTCCGGTCTGCGGCATTCTCGGTGACCAGCAGGCGGCGACCTTCGGCCAGGCTTGCTTCGAGACGGGCCAGGCCAAGAACACCTACGGCACCGGCAACTTCATGCTGATCAACACGGGCACCGAGCCTGTGGCCAGCAAGAACGGTCTGCTGACGACGGTGGCCTACAAGATCGGCGACGACGATGCGGTCTACGCACTCGAAGGCTCCATCGCCGTTACAGGTTCCCTCGTGCAGTGGCTGCGCGACAACCTCGGAATCATCTCCGATGCCCCCGAAGTGGAAACTCTGGCGAAGCAGGTCGAAGACAACGGCGGCTGCTACATCGTGCCGGCCTTCTCCGGGCTCTTCGCCCCGCACTGGGAGTCCGACGCCCGTGGCGTGATGGTGGGTCTGACCCGCTACGTCAACAAGAACCACATAGCTCGCGCGGCTCTCGAATCGGTGGCGTTCCAGTCCCGCGAGGTCCTCGACGCGATGGACCTCGACTCGGGTGTCGCACTCACCGAGCTCAAGGTCGACGGCGGCATGGTCGCCAACGAAACGCTCATGCAGTTCCAGGCCGACATCCTCGGCGTGCCCGTCATCCGTCCCGAGGTCGTCGAGACCACGGCTCTCGGTGCGGCCTATGCAGCGGGCATCGCGGTGAAGTTCTGGAACGGCGAGGAAGATGTGAAGGCCAACTGGCGTGAGGGCAAACGCTGGCAGCCGTCGATGGACGGTGACAAAGTCGATCGCGTCTACCGGCTGTGGAACAAGGCCGTCGAGAAGTCGAAGACTTGGGTAGACGAGGACGTCGAAGAACTCTACGGCTGACCTTCAGCCGAGTTCGAACCTCGCCGAGGTCGGCCTCAGCCGAGGTCGATCGTGTACATGCGCTCTGGCACCGCCGGGGACACTCCGTCGAAGACGTGGGTGATCTCCGTGCGGTGCCAGCCGTGTTTGGCATAGAACCGCATCGCCCGGTCGTTGCCTTCGGCGACCATGAGATAGGCGCGGGTGAAGCCCAGATTCCGCAGCTCGTCCTCCAAAGCGTGGAGGAGAACGGCGCCGGCACCGGTGCCGAACGCGTCTGGATGGAGGTTGATCGCAGCCAGCTGCCCCAGCCCAGAGCTGTCGGGGAGCCCGCCGAGCACCTCGGCGGTGTCCCGGGGCGGGCAGACCCCACCGAAACCTAGAATTCGGTCCTCGAGGGACGGGTCGTGGACCTCAGGTAACACGACCAATGACGACATCTGATTCGCTTCGGCGCTGAGGTTCTTCGACCACCTGTCGGTCTGTCGGTCAAGGTCGAGGGAGTCAAGAACCTCATCGGACATGATGCCGCGGTAGGTCGCCTGCCAGGCTGCGATGTGGACTGCGGCAATCTGGGCGGCATCATCGACGCGGGCCCGGCGAGCTTCGAAATCGGCCATTGATCCAGCTTAGCGCCCTCGGGGCTTATGCTTTCTGAGGGAATATGGAATCTTCGAGGACTAAACTGGGTGAGATGAGCAGGGCGAAACGGTCGAAGTCAGCACGCAAGGTGTACACCGCGAAGAATTCCGCGCGGTCCAATTCCCGACGCCACCGGGAGTACTTCGACAGCCACGAAGTCTATGATCACGAGACCCAGCACAGTTCGGAACACCGGATCCGGGTCGGACTCTCCAGCTCCTCGGTGTCGCCGATGACCGTGGCCGAGACTTTCGCTCAGGCAGCCAAGCACGGCTACGACGGTGTCGAGATCATGGTCACCCACAATGCCGAAACACGCGATATCGACCTCATCAACGGCCTCGCCGCGGAGACGGGACTCGAGGTCATGTCGCTGCACGCACCGACCCTGCTGTTCCTGCCCCGTGTCCTGCACAAAGACCACTGGGAGAAGCTGCGCATCACCGCCAACCTCGCCAAGGCCGTCGGTGCGAAGACCGTGGTCCTGCACCCGCCGTTCAGGTGGCAGGGAGAGTACGCGCTGGGCTTCGTCGACGGGGTGCGGCAGGTATCGGAGGAGACTGGGGTCGTCCTCGCGGTGGAGAACATGTACCCCTGGCGGGCAGGCGTGCGCGAGATCCTCGTCTACTATCCCGACTGGAACCCCCTCGATGAGGACTACGACGCCCTCACCTTCGATTTCTCCCACGCCTCGACAGCGGGAATGAACGCCCTTGAGACCGTTTCGGAGATCTTCGACAGACTCCGCCACGTCCACCTCACCGACGGTTCCGGATCGCTCAAGGACGAACACCTCATCCCCGGTGCGGGCACCATGCCTGTGGCCGAGACCCTGCAACATCTGGCCAAGCATGATTGGGCCGGCGACGTCGTCGTCGAAGTCAACACACGCTTCGTGACGAAGAAATCCACCCGCGAACAGATGCTCGCCGACTCCCTCGCCTTCGCCCGCACCCACCTGGGGCTGGAAGCCGAAGATGGCCATCGCAACTCCTTGAGCCACGTGCACACGAGTGAGATACGCGTCAGCGATGCACCTGCGAGCGATGACAACTCGAATTCCTGAACGCACAACGAACACCTGCACGAGCACCAACCGAACATAGAAAGGCAGGTCTGATTTGGCCTCCATCGCCTCCATCGGCACAGGAAACATGGGCACGGCACTGATCAAGGGGATCTTGAGCGCCGACGAGAAGCTCGAGGTTCGCGCGACGACCAATTCGGCCGCCTCGGCGAAGCGACTCGCTGAGGACCTCCCGAACGCCACCGTCACCTCGCTGGAAGACGATGCCGAGGCCAACAGCAAGGCCGCCGATGGTGCGGACTTCGTCTTCCTCGGCGTCAAACCGTGGATGATGGCCGAGACACTGCGGGACCTGGCCCCGAGCCTGAACTCGACCACCGTGCTCGTCTCGATGGCGGCCGGCGTCGCGATGACCGACTTGGCCACGCTGGCTCCGCAGAACCCGATCGTGCGGATCATGCCCAACACCCCCAGCTCCATCGGGCACGGCGTCATCGCACTGGCACCCTCTGCCGAGGTGGACGAGACCACAGTGGACACACTGCGGACCCTGCTCTCGGGTGCCGGTCTCGTCGTGGCCCTGGACGAATCCGAGATCCCCGCCATGACCGGAATCTCCGGCTCGGGAGTGGCCTACTTCTTCCTCCTCGCCGAGACGATGATCGCCGCCGGCGTGAAGATGGGGCTGAACGAGGAGACCGCTAAGCAGATGGTCGTGGCCACCGCGGACGGAGCCGGTCGGCTCCTGACTGAGAACCCGGACCCGAGCGCACAGCGTCAGGCAGTGAGCAGCAAGGGCGGAACCACACTGGCCGGACTGCAGGCCTTCCTCGACGCAGGACTCTTCGACACCGCCGAGGCGGCTGTGCAGGCTGCAGGCAACCGCTCGCTTGAAATGGAGAAGGAGAACTCCGAAGTCATCAACGGCTGAGGAGCATCACGGCAGGGCCCCTGCCGACCTCGCGACGGACACCGCCTCGTGCCGGGTTCCGGCCGAGAGTTTGACCATGGCCGTGTTCAGGTAGGACTTTACGGTCGACTCCCGCAGACCCAGCGCTTCGGCGATCCGGGCATTCGACCATCCCAGCGCCACATGCGAAAGGATGTCGGTCTCCCTGGGGGAGAGGCTGACGGAGGGCGCCGGGTTCGGGAACAGATCCGAATTGTGGCCGGAGAGGATATCGGCCAGTCGATTCTCCACAACGGTCAGTCGCTGCCGCATCTCATCCTCATCGACCCCTGAGCGGATCGAGCGCAGTTCCGCATAGGTGCGGCGCAGAGCCTCCCTGCTCGAGGACTCGAGGTCGGAATACAGACGTTCCGGCTCCACGGGTTCCTCGGGCGGACGGGGCTGACCGAGCCGACCCAGATCCACCGACAACTGCCTGACGCGTTTGACCAGGTCACTCGTCTGCGGGGCCGCCGCATCGTAGTTCTTGCGGTGACCGCAGTAGATCATCCCCGTGACGTCACCGCCGCGCAGGGTCGGCACAGCGATGAGAACCTGGATCCCCTCGCCGAGGACCTGTTCGTCATAGTGGTGGGTGATAAAGGGATCGAGTCCGTAGTCTTTGGTCAGCTGCGGGGTGCCTTCGGTCAGCGCCCGTCCACCGAGTCCACGTCCGGTGCTGACGATGAGCGAGGACAGACGATCTTTGGCGCCTCCGGCCACCGCTTGCACGCAGACCTCACCCTCTTCGACCATGCCGCCGAAGACGACGTCACCGGTCCCGCTCCGATGTAGGGAGTCGATGGCCTCGACATAGAGTCGACGAGATTCGGCCTTGAGAGCCCGAGATTCCTTGGCTTTGACATCCATGTGAACAAGCTACCAACTTTCGGTGGTATTCCCCAGCGCCAGCTGAGAGTTAGTTTGAGGGTGTGTGATTCAGACCACTGATGCTCGACGCACGTTTCGAATGGAGAAGCAATGACCGATCCCGTGAGTACTCGGGTCGATTTCCTCGCCGAAGAGGAGAATCCCGATTTCAAAGCACTTAAGCGTAAAAGGTTCTCAGTGGTGATACCGCTGTCGATCGGATTCATGGCGTGGTACTTCTTCTACGTCATCCTCAGCACCTACGCGCACGATTTCATGTCCACAAAGGTCATAGGTGAGATCAACCTCGGGCTGATCCTCGGACTCCTGCAGTTCGTGACGACCTTTGCGATCACGATGTTCTACGTCTCGTTCGCAAACAAGAAGCTCGATCCGCCAGCATCGGCGATCCGTGAACGACTCCAGCAGCAGTCGGAAGGAACCACCCCATGAGCGCCATCGCCATCGGAGACCTGTTCGCCTCCGGCCTCGATAAAGTGTCCCAAGGCGTAACCGAGGTCGAGAACAACCCGATCCTCAACATCACGATCTTCGCAGCCTTCGTCGCGGTGACGATGTTCATCGTTCTGCGGGCCAGCAAGAACAACAAATCCGCCTCCGACTACTATGCGGGCGGTCGATCCTTCACCGGGCCACAGAACGGATTCGCGATCTCGGGCGACTATCTGTCCGCTGCTTCCTTCCTCGGCATCTGCGGAGCCATCGCGGTCAACGGCTACGACGGCTTCCTGTACTCCATCGGCTTCCTCGTCGCCTGGCTCGTCGCCCTGCTCATCGTGGCAGAGCTGATGCGCAACACCGGTAAGTTCACGATGGCTGACGTCCTCTCGTTCCGCCTCAAACAGCGCCCCGTGCGCATGGCCGCTGCGCTCTCAACCCTGGCAGTGTGCTTCTTCTACCTCCTGGCACAGATGGCCGGAGCAGGTGGCCTCGTGTCGTTGCTGATGGGCATCGACGGCAAGGTCGGCCAATCTCTCGTCATCGCCGTCGTCGGTGCTCTCATGATCATCTACGTGCTGGTCGGAGGCATGAAGGGAACCACCTGGGTCCAGATCGTCAAGGCGATCCTGCTGATCCTCGGAGCCTTCGCCATGACCATCTGGGTGCTCGCGCTCAACGGGTTCAACCTCTCGACGCTGCTTGCTTCAGCTGTTGAGAGCTCAAGCGTGGGAGAGGAGATCCTCAGTCCCGGTCAGCAGTACGGTGAGAACCCGCTGGACTTCATTTCCCTGGCCCTGGCCCTGGTGCTCGGCACCGCTGGCCTGCCACACGTCCTGATGCGCTTCTACACGGTGCCCTCGGCGAAGGAAGCTCGTCGTTCGGTAGTCTGGGCGATCTGGCTCATCGGCGCCTTCTACCTGTTCACCCTCATCCTCGGATACGGTGCGGCAGCACTCGTCGGTTCCGACGCGATTGAGAATGCACCGGGCGGAGTGAATTCCGCGGCACCGCTGCTGGCGCTCCACCTCGGCGGGCCCATCCTCATGGGCTTCATCTCGGCAGTGGCCTTCGCCACGATCCTCGCGGTGGTCGCCGGTCTCGCAATCACTGCGGCCGCGTCCTTCGCTCACGACATCTATGCGAGCGTCATCAAGAAGGGCAAGGTCGAAGACACCGAAGCCGAGGTCAAGATCGCGCGTCGCACGGTCGTCGTCATCGGTGCCGTCGCCATCATCGGCGGCATCGGAGTGCAAGGGCAGAACATCGCCTTCCTCGTGGCGCTCGCCTTCGCCGTCGCTGCCAGTGCGAACCTCCCGACGATCATCTACTCGCTGTTCTGGAAGCGCTTCACCACTCGCGGAGCGGTGTGGTCGATCTACGGCGGTCTGGGATCGGCGCTGGTGCTGATCGCGTTCTCGCCAGTCGTATCCGGTTCCGAGACGGCAATGATCCCGGGAGCCGACTTCGTGCTCTTCCCACTGTCCAACCCTGGAATCATCTCGATCCCACTCGGCTTCATCCTCGGCTGGATCGCGTCGATCACCGACAAGACCGTTGAGAACCCCGAGCTGGCAGCAGAGATGTCAGTCCGGGCCCACACCGGCTTCGGAGCAGAGGAGGCTGTCGAACACTGAGTATGGCGGCGTAAGCACGCCGTATGAGAGATATTCTTCTGAGGGGGTGGCTTCGGCCGCCCCCTCAGTCGTTGGTGCTGGCGCCCCTGCACATGCTGTGTGGCACCACCGTGTAAGAACCACATGCGAGACGATATACACTGGGGGAGTCGCCGGCAGAAACTGGCCTCCGGCGGATCATCTGCGCTGGTGAGAGCGAGTTGCGGTGACGATATGCGGGCGTAGCTTAATGGTAGAGCCTCGGCTTCCCAAGCCGATGACGCGGGTTCGATTCCCGTCGCCCGCTCTCTGTGACGTGTCGCGGCACCGGCCCGGCAATGCGTTGCCTGCTCTCTTATGGAAACTGCGCGGCCCGGCTGGTCCATCCGCGACATCCGGCGTTCGTGTCAGTGCCCGAAAGTACGCTGTCTCCCATGATGGTCAATGACGATGAGCAGTTCTTTCGCGTTGCGCGAATGCATTCAGAACTTACCGGCCTCGACTCGCAGCTTGAATCGATCGAGCGCAGGCATGCCGTCGGTGTGGCGGTGACTCGGCTGGAAATGAGCCTGCCGATAGAAGCCGAGGACCGCACCGCCCTTGAGGAAGAGGCGAGCGAGCTTCGAGCACGTGCCGCCGAACTCCAGCACGAACGAACCGCAGTGCAATGGCAGATGGTTCCTGAGTTTCTCACGCTGGTCGAGCTCGAGTTCTCACGGCTCGATTCGATCATCGGTCCCAGCGGCTGGGCCGACCTGCCCGAGCGGTGCTCTGACACTCTGGAGACTGTGACCCGGTCGTTCGTGGACCGACTGACCAATGCTGTCGACCAATGGAACCACGTCGGTGAGACCCTCACACAGTTCTCGTCGGGACTGCCAGTGACTGACAGCCAGCGGTCGACTCACGACGCAGACGCGTCAGCCGATTCGATTGCCACACGTATCGGTCCCAATGAACGCGGCAACTATCAAGGAATCGAAGTCGGCGGACGATCGGTGGAATTGGTCAGCAGACGTCGGGAGGCCGAGGGGTTCCTGGCCGGACTTGAGACCAGATTCCACGCCTTGATGAGCGAGGTCCGCACCCAGCTGCAGAGACAGGACGACAGCTCAACGGAAGTCGAACTCGAGCTCTCCTCAGCGCACGAGCGCCTTTGAAAGTCCGGCATAAGCCCGCCCTACGGCCGCCCGCCCTACGGCCGCCCGGCGAAGCGGCCCAGCAGCTCTACATGGCCGGCGACGATGAGGAGGTCCTGCTTCCCCACGCGCGTTGTAGGTTCGGCGTAGGTGAAGTCGCGGCCGGGGCTCTTGATGCCCACGATGGTGACCCCGTACTTGTCACGAACACCCGACTCGCTGAGGGTGAAGCCCTGAATCTCACGCGGTGGCCGCATCTTCACGACCGCAAAGTGGCCTTCGTCGAATTCGATGTACTCCATCATCCGCGAGCTCACCAGGTGCGCCACGCGTCGGCCGGCATCCGACTCGGGGTAGAGCACATGGTGGGCGCCGATGCGGTGGAGGATCTTGCCGTGCGAAGGGGAGATGGCCTTCGCCCACACCTGCCCCACGCCCAGATCGACGAGGTTGGCCGTCGTCAGCACGCTGTCTTCGATCGAGGTGCCGATGCCGACCACGGCCGTGGAGAAGTCACCTGCGCCCACCTGCCGCAGAGCATCGATGTTCGTAGCATCGGCCTCGACGACGTGGGTGAGCTTTCCGCTCCAGTCCTTGACCAGCTCGGCACTGTGCTCGATCGCCATGACCTCACGACCCAGCTTCGCCAGGGTGGCAGCGGTCGACGACCCGAAGCGTCCGAGTCCGATGACCAGGATTGAGGTGTGTTCGTTAGCCAACGACGGGCCTTTCTTCGGGATAGCGGTACAGGCGCACCGAGTCCTGCATGGACAGGGCTGCCGCCAGTGTAATCGTACCGAGACGACCGATGAGCATGATCACGGACAGACAGTACAGACCCGCATCATTGACAGTCGCTGACACCCCGGAGCTCAATCCGACCGTGCCGAAGGCCGAGATCACCTCGAACAGCACCTTGTCCAAGGGCTGGGCGCTGATCTGGAGCATCGTCAGAGAACCGATGAAGACGATGATCGCGCCGGTGAGCAGAACCGAGATCGAAAGCTTGATCGTCGATGAGGTCAGCCGTCGTCCGAAGACGTGCACGTCCTGCAGGCCGCGGGCCTCGGCGAACGCGGCAAGCACCAGCACAGCCACGGTCGTGACCTTGATGCCGCCGGCCGTCGACGACGAGCCGCCTCCGATGAACATCATCAGGTCCATGAGCAGGTGCGAGGACTGATTCATGTCCGCGATGTCAATGGTCGAGAACCCGCCCGAACGCGGCATCACCGCCATGAACAGGATCTCGACGAACGTGTGGCCCGCGTTCTTGTCACCCAGAGTGTCCGGGTTGGCTGATTCGAAGATGAGGAGGAACAGGAGGCCGATAGCCAAGACCGCGGTTGTCGTAGTCAACGTCAGCTTCGTGTGCAGATCCCACTTCTTCGGGTGGTTCCACTGGATCGCGATCATGAGGACGACGGGGAAGCCCAGGGCGCCGACGAAGACTCCGAGCATGAGCAGCGAGAGGATCCACGGGTCGGACGCGAAATAGGCACCGCCGCCGGGGTGGATGGTGAAGCCCGCGTTGTTGAACGACGAGATCGAGTAGAACACCGAGTACCACGCCGCATCGCCGATGCTCTCCCCACGAATGAGGAACCGGGGGAACATCAGCACAGCAAGAATCGACTCGGCGGTGAAGATGGTGATGACGACGGTCTTCAGCAGTGTGCCGACCTGACCCAGATTGAGCGCCGAGGTGGCCTGCTGGGCGATGAGGCGCTGCCTGACTCCCAGCCTCCGCGAGACCGCCATGCCCAGCACCGAGGCGAGAGTGAGGATGCCCAGGCCGCCGACCTGGATGCCGGCAGTGATGACCGAAATCCCGAAGTCAGACCAGTAGTTCTCCGTCACCACCGGAGTCAGTCCGGTCACGCAGACAGAGGAGACAGCTACGAACACGGCATTGGCAATGTGCTGGGCCTGCGACACCGAACCGGGGTCGCGCATGCTCGCCGGCAGCATCAGGATGATCGCGAAGAATGCCACCACAGCAATGAATGAGCCGATCGCCAGTCGTGCAGGCGAGGCGACGGCGAGGTCGTCGACGAAGTCGCGGACCCATCGACCCGGGCGCAGGAGCAGGTCGAGACGCTGCGTGGAGTTCTTGGACACAAGATCCATGGTAGATCCCGCAGCATGCGAATCTCCGTAGGTGAGCCGTGCCATATAGCATGGTCTTCATGGCCGATAGCGATGTGTATGTCGTCTGGGACGATGCGGTGACCGGATACAACTTCGGTCCCAGCCATCCCATGCACCCCCTCAGACTTGATCTGACTGCGAAACTGGCCATGGACTTCGGCCTCTTCGACGCCGAGAACGTCCACGTCCACGGCGTGGGCGAGGTCGAAGAGGACACGTTGGCGAACCTCCACGACGCGGACTTCATCGCGGCGGTGAAGAAGGTCGGCGACGGAACCGGTCTGAGCGACGAGGAAGCCGAGAAGTTCGGCATCGGCACCGAAGACGTTCCCGGATTCGAAAACATGCATGCCGCCTCGGCGATGCTGTTCCAGGGTTCGGTCGACTCGGCGCGGGCGATCATCTCCGGCGATTACCGCCACGCCGTGAACTTCACCGGCGGGATGCACCATGCGATGCCCGATCACGCGAGCGGATTCTGCGTGTACAACGACATCGCCGGATCCGTCACAGAATTCCTCAATGCAGGATACGAACGCATCGCTTACATCGACCTCGACGCCCACCACGGCGACGGTGTGGAGAAATTCTTCTGGGACGATCCGCGCGTGCTCACGATCTCGATGCACGAATCGGGGAAGTTCCTGTTTCCCGGCTCCGGCTATCCCGCCGACATCGGCGGACTGCGCGCGGCCGCCTCGGCGGCGAACATCGCGCTGCCGCCGCGCACACTCGACGCGGACTGGCTGCGTGCCTTCGACGCCGTGATCCCCGCGATCATCGGCGGATTCGAACCGCAGATCATCGTCTCCCAGCACGGCTGCGACGGACACCGCAGCGACCCGCTGACGCACATGCGTCTGAGTGTCGACGCGATGAGAGTGGCCACCGAATGGGTGCGGGACCTCGCCGCCGAACACACGGACGGAAAATGGCTGGCGACCGGGGGAGGGGGCTACGCGATCATCGACGTGGTGCCTCGCGTCTGGACCAACGTGCTTGCGATCTCCGCAGGACTCGACATCGACCCCGGCGCCCGCATTCCCGGCCGTTGGGCCCACTATGCGCAGACGAAGACCGGGCGGGAAGCGCCACTGTCGATGACCGATGGCTTCGACGGCTCATTCACCCGCTGGACGAACGGTTTCGACCCCGAATCCGAACTCGACCGTGCCGTGATGGGCACTCGAAAGAGCCTGTTCCCATTCTTCGGGCTCGACGCCTACTTCGACTGAAGCCCGCGTCCTCGGGGATCATGGAAGCGACGCTGTGGATCTGGACACAGTTTTGGGAAAGCAGAGGCCCAAGCGATAGAATTGCACGGTTAGTTCAAAGGGTGGGCACCAGATGTTCACCTCCACCGACGATTACAAGGGGTACCCGCGTGGGCTCAGTCATCAAGAAGCGCCGCAAGCGTATGTCAAAGAAGAAGCACCGTAAGCAGCTTCGTAAGACACGCCACCAGCGTCGCAACAAGAAGTAAGACCGGCAGCGGTCCTACGCCCCCGCTCGAATTCGAATTCGGCGGGGTTTGTTGTCGCCCGATGAGGAGTGTGCAGTGGTCACATTGACCTTCCTGACACGCGCCGACTGCCACCTGTGCGAAACCGCCAGGGATGCCATCGCCGAGGCTGTGGCCGGCAGGGACGTAAGCGTGAGTGAAATCGACATCGACACCGATGACGATCTTGCCGGACAGTACGGCTGGGATGTCCCGGTCGTGTTGCTCAACGGTCGGCAGCACAGTTTCCATCGGGTCGATTCGGACCGGCTGTCCAAGGCCATTGAGGCTTTGGGCGCATGAGATCGATTGAAGGAGTGACGCGTTTTCGTGGGCGAGATTCTGTCCGCCAACAGCATTGAGGGTGTCGTCCGCAAGGACGTCCCCGAACGCGTCATCTCCCGACTCCCGATCTATCTGCAGACGGTTGAGACGATCGCCGCAACAGGCCAGTCAACGATCTCTTCGGAGGCGTTGGCGGCCCGCAGTGGTGTGTCGTCATCGATTCTGCGCAAGGACCTGTCCCAGCTGGGACGCTCTGGTCGGCGCGGAGTCGGATACTCCTGCGAGGACCTCGCCTCGACTCTGCGCACCTTCCTCGGTCTCGACCGGGCGCGCACCGTTGCCATCATCGGCGCCGGTCGGCTGGGCTCAGCTCTGGCCGATTACGCAGGATTCAAACGCCGCGGACTCTCACTCACCGCAATCTTCGACACCGATGAGGCCAAGATCGGAACCGTGATCGGCACTCTTCCGGTCTCCGACCTCACCGAACTTGCCACCTGGCCCGAGGGCATCGACCTCGTGGTCATGGCAGTACCAGCATCCGCGGCACCAGCTGCGGCACGCATCGCCGCTGAGGCAGGCGTGCGCGGCATCCTGAACTTCGCACCCACCGTGCTCGACGCCCCGGATTCTATTCGTGTGCATCAAGTCGATCTGGCCAGTGAGCTGCAAGTACTCGCATACTATTCGGCGCTTGATTCGGCACCGCTCAACCCAGGTTTTGAGGAGCACAGGAATTGACTCTCTTGGTTCTCGGCATTTCCCATCAGTCGGCACCGATCGACATGTTGGACGCTCTCGCATTCGGCGCCGGTGAGGTAGGAGCATTACGCACCGACGCATTGGCCGGAGACAATGTGGAGGGACTCGCGGTTCTCTCGACGTGCAACCGCCTTGAGCTCATCGCCGACGTCACCGCCTTCCACGGAGGCCTCGCCGACTTGGGCAATGCCCTCGTGTCCTCCATCGACAAAGAATGGCAGGACATCGCTGGGCACTTCTACGCCCACTACGACACCCAGGCCATGGAGCATCTGCTCAAGGTCTCCTGCGGTCTCGACTCAATGGCGATCGGCGAAGCCCAGATCCTGGGTCAGCTGCGCGCGACATTCACCGAGTCGCTTTCGGCCGGGGCACTGACCTCCGACCTCTCCCATGCCCTGCAACAGGCCCTGCGAGTGGGCAAACGGGCCCACTCGGAGACCGGCCTCGACGAAGTTGCACGCTCTCTTTTCAGCGCCGCACTCGAAGGCGCCCAGGCGCACATCGGATCCCTGCGCGCAGCGAACGCGTTGGTCATCGGCGCCGGTGCCATGTCCGGACTGGTCGTGTCGGGCCTGCACAAGGAGGGCGTAGCTCAGACCACGGTGCTCAACAGGACGGTGGACAAGGCAGAGCGCCTCGTCGCCGAGGTGGGCGGACGCGCCCGCGAACTGACCTCCCGGATCCTGGCCGAGGAGATCGCCGACGCCGATCTCATCGTCTCCTGCACCGGTGCCCGCGAAGTCGTCGTCACCCGCGAAGACATCCAGGCCGGTCTGTCGCAGAACCCCAAGGGTGCGGCGAACAAGGCATTCGTCGACCTCGCCCTGCCGCACGACATCGATCCGTCGGTGCGCGAGTTCGAGCACGTGGCACTGTTCGGTCTCGGCGAGATCCGGACCATGCTCACCAGTTCCGCGAACCAGCGGGACACCGCGGTCGTCGAAACTGTCGAAGCGGTGCGCGCGATCATCGCGGAGGAGCTGACCAAACTCGAGTCCGGTGCCAAGGAACGATCGGTCGCCCCCACCGTCACGGCACTGCGCACCCACGCCAAGGACGTGCTCGCCGCTGAGACGAAGCGTCTGGAGAAGAAGATCGGTGCCGAGGTTGACGACAAGGCCTTCGCCGAGATCCGCAAGTCCCTGCACCGAGTGGCAGAGAAGCTCATCCACACGCCGACGGTCAAGGTCAAGGAACTGGCCGTCACCAACTCGGACATCGACTACGCGCAGGCGCTCATGCAGCTCTTCGACTTGCCGACGAACAAGGTCGCCCACTCGATCACGAAGCCGGAGACCAAGGTGGCCACGGCCTCCAGCGCGAATCACGTCGAAGCCGACGGTGTGCGGCCGGTGGCCGACCATACCCTCGACATCGTCGAACCCGAGCACTACTCCGGTCGCACGATCCGCCTGGGCACGCGCCGCTCGAAGCTGGCACGTTCCCAGTCCACAGCGATCGCCCACCAGCTCGCGGCATTGACCGGCTGGCGCATTGAGATCGTCGAGGTCGTGACCGAAGGCGATGTCAACATGTCGCCGCTGACCGGTTTCGGCGGCACAGGCGTCTTCGTCTCCGCCGTCCGTCAGGCCCTGCACCAGGGCAAGATCGATATTGCCGTGCACTCGCTCAAGGACCTGCCCACCACTCCGGAGGCGGGTATCCAAATGGCCGCCATCCCACCGCGGGTCGATCCTGCCGATGTCCTCATCGGCCGTGACGGTCTGAGCTTCGCACAGCTGCCGGCCGGCAGCGTCGTGGGCACCGGATCGCCACGTCGTGCCGTGCAGCTGCGTGCAGCAAGACCCGATATCGAGGTCCGCGGAGTGCGCGGAAACGTCGACACCCGCATCGCACATGTTCGCGACGGACGACTCGACGCCGTCGTTCTGGCCGCAGCCGGAGTCCGTCGCATCGGCCGCTTGGCCGAGGCCACCGATTCCCTCGACTTCACCACGATGCTCCCTGCCCCGGGTCAGGGAGCCTTGGCTATTGAGACAAGGGGCGCCGACAGCCCTTATGCCCTCGACAACGAGGTCATGGCTGCCGACGCCGAGGTCCGCGATCAGCTCAAGCAGCTCCACGATGAGACCACCGACCTGGCCGTGACCTGCGAGAGGGCGATCCTGTCCCGCGCAGAGGCAGGCTGCTCGGCCCCCATCGGTGCGCTGGCCACGATCGAGGGCTCGGAATTCGTCGTCGAAGCCGTCATGGCCGATGATGACGGAAACCTCGCCCGCACCAGGCAGAGCGCCCCACTGCCCGTGACTCCAGATGTGGATCTGGGCTCGAGCAGTGCCAACCAACTGTCGATCACCGGCAAGGAGCTGGCTCGGCTGGCCGACGAACTCGGCACCGCAGCGGCAGAGAACCTGCTGGGGCAGCTCGGCATCGATCCCGCGCAGTCCGCGGATCACCTCACCCCTGTCAAAGTCCAGGAGCAGGTATGACAACAGGCCAGGTCCAGCCCCGACGTCTTCTGCCCGCCTCACCTCGCGTCGTCTTCATCGGCAGCGGTCCCGGTGAGTCGGGTCTGATGACGATCCGGGGCGCCGACATCCTCGCGAACGCCGAGATCGTCGTCTACGACACCCACGTCCATTCGGAGATCGTCACCGCCTACGTGCCTCAGGCCACGGAGATCATCGAAGCCGCTCAGCTCGGTGCGACCGCCTCCACGCGGGGGCGCAAGCTCGCCGAACTGGCACGCCCAGACAAGACCGTCGTGCGGTTGAGCTCCGATGACGGAATCATCTTCACCCCGACCACGGCCGAAGCCGCCGTGTGCCGCAAGGCCGACGTCGAGGTTGAGATCGTCCCCGGCGTCGGACTCTCTGCAGCCACCTCGGCGTTCACAGGCACCGCGCTGACGACGAACCGTGTGCGCTCTGTCCGGTTCATCGAGGCCGGCCCGCAGACACATGTCGACGTGTCCCGGCACCGCAACACCACCCATGTGCTCACAGGCACCACGTCCGACCACGAACAGGCGATCCGCTCCCTGCTCGACGACGGTTGGGACGAGGGCACGAAGGTGCTCCTGGGATGGGGCATCTCCACGACCGATCAGACGAGCGTGGAGACCACGTTGGGGCAGGCCCTGACAATGGCACAGACCGGCGGAGATCGTATGGTGGTCATCATGGGACAGGGTGTGGAATCACGAGGCGAACTCAGCTGGTTCGAGACCAAACCGCTCTTCGGCTGGCAGGTCCTCATCCCGCGGACGAAGGAACAGGGCACTTCCACCGCCGAGGCGCTGGGTGAGCTGGGTGCTGTGGGCACAGTTGTCCCCACCATCGCCGTCCAACCCCCGCGCACTCCGACTCAGATGGAGAAGGCGATCCGTGGCCTCGTCGACGGATCCTACGAATGGGTCGGCTTCACCTCCGTCAACGCTGTCCGCGCAGTGCGCATGTGGTTCGAGGACTTCGGCCTCGATTCCCGTTCGCTCTCCGGCGTCAAGGTTGCCGCCGTCGGCGGCCGCACCGCTGCCGCACTCATCGACTGGGGCATCACCCCCGACCTCGTTCCCGACGGCGAACACTCGGCACGCGGCCTGGCCGCAGCCTGGCCGGACTACGTCGACGACATCGACCCCATGAACACAGTCCTGCTGCCGCGCGCCGACATCGCCACCGAGGTGCTCGTCGCCGGACTGCTAGAGAAGGGCTGGGACCCGGACGACGTCACGGCCTACCGGACTGTGCGGGCTTCACCGCCTCCCGCTCCCATCAGGGAAGCCATCAAGGCTGGAGACTTCGACGCATTCCTCTTCACCTCTTCATCCACGGTGCGCAACCTCGTCGGGATCGCCGGAAAGCCTGCAGCCACCTCGGTGATCTGCTGCATCGGACCGGCCACGGCGAACACCGCGGCCGAGCACGGACTGCGTGTCGACGTCCTTGCCGAGGAAGCCAACCTCACCTCACTCATCGACGGATTGGTCGAATTCGCGATGTCCTCACGCGAGGACGACTTGGCGGCGGGAACCACCCCGACGCGCCCCAGCCAGAAGCGTCGCAGAAAGAAGGCCTGACATGACATTGGTCCCTGGAACTGTTCGGCCCCGTCGTCTGCGGACGACTCCGGCCCTGCGTCGGCTTGTCTCGGAGACGCGCCTGGACCCGGCCGATCTCATCCTGCCCATGTTCGTCAAGGAGACCCTGAGCGAACCGGCGCCTCTGAACTCCATGCCCGGAGTCGTCCAGCACACCCTGGACTCACTGCTCGAGGCGGCCAATGAGGCTGTGGACTCCGGAGTCGGCGGGCTGATGCTCTTCGGAATTCCGGAACACAAGGACAATGAGGGTTCTCAGGCCAATGATCCCGAGGGCATCCTCAACCGCGCATTGACGCTGCTGCGGGACAACCTCGGCGATACGACGGTCATCATGGCCGATCTGTGCCTCGACGAGTTCACCTCCCACGGACACTGCGGAGTCCTAGATTCCGAGGGCGGCGTCGATAACGACGCAACGTTGGAGCGCTACGCCGCTATGGCTGTGGCGCAGGCCAAGGCCGGAGCCCACGTGGTGGGACTCTCCGGAATGATGGACGGACAGGTTGGCGCCTGCCGGGAGGCTTTGGACCTCGAGGGCTTCATCGACGTCGTCGTGATGGCCTACTCCGCAAAATACGCCTCCGCGTTCTTCGGACCTTTCCGCGAGGCCGTGGATTCGGAGCTCCAGGGCGACCGGAAGACCTACCAGCAGGACCCCGCGAACGGTCGTGAGGCCATGCGTGAACTCGACCTCGACCTGGCCGAAGGTGCCGACATCGTCATGGTCAAGCCCGGACTGCCCTATCTCGATGTCCTCGCCGAGGTGGCCTGTGAGTCACCGGTGCCCGTGTGGGCATACCAGGTGTCGGGGGAGTACGCGATGATCGAGTTCGCGGCCGCGGCCGGAGCCATTGAACGCGAACGCGCGATCGACGAATCACTCATCGCCTTCAAGCGTGCCGGTGCCGACGCTATCCTCACCTACTGGGCCACAGAAGTTGCGCAGCGACTCAACTCAGACACACCAGGCGGGGCACACTGATGAGCGAGCCACGTTGGCTGAGCGAACCTGATCAGAAGGCCTGGAGAAGCTATCTCACCGGTTCACAGCTGCTGACGGTGCAGCTGGACAAGGAGCTGCGGGACAGTCACGGAATCGGCCTGCCCGAATACGAGATCATGGTCCGGCTGAGCGAACATGAAGACCGGACGATGCGGATGGCTCTGCTCGCGATGGACACGACCATGTCACGCTCCCGTCTGACCCACAGCGTGGCCCGGATGGAGAAGAAGGGGCTCCTCGAGCGCTTCTCGATCGCCGAAGACGGACGCGGAGTCAACTGCCAGATGACCGAGGCTGGCTGGAATCTCCTCGTCACCATGGCACCCTCGCATGTGGAAAGCGTCCGCGATCACCTCGTCGATCTGCTCGACCCGGAGGAGATGGCGACGCTGGGACGTGTCTTCGGCAAGGTCACGGCTCATATGCGTGAGATCGGGAAGGGACCAGTGGATACACCACCGATCGATTCCGAACCTTCGACCCCTGGCAGCTGACCGGACCCCTTCCACCTGAGCACGACCTGCGCGGCCGAGCGAACCGACTCTACTAATATCTGAACCGACCATCGATCCGGCGACTTCTTCAGGAGAACCCATGAAACACGAGACTGCGAAGTCGGCCGCGCTGTTCGAGCGCGCCGAACATGTCATCCCCGGTGGAGTGAACTCCCCGGTGCGGGCCTTCAAAGCCGTCGGAGGCACCCCGCGCTTCATCACCTCGGCGACCGGAGCCTGGCTGCGCGATGCCGATGGCAACGACTATATCGACCTCATCGGTTCGTGGGGGCCCATGATTATGGGCCACTCCCGACCCGAGGTGGTTGCCGCTGTGCAGGAAGCCGCCGTCAAGGGCTTCTCATTCGGAACCCCGTCGACCGGTGAGGTCGAACTCGCCGAGGAGATCGTCGCCCGCGTCGAACCCGTCGAACAGGTGCGGCTCGTGTCTTCGGGCACCGAGGCGACCATGAGCGCCATCCGGCTGGCCCGTGGATACACAGGCCGGGCGAAGATCGTGAAGTTCGCCGGCTGCTACCACGGGCACGTCGACGCGCTTCTGGCCCAAGCCGGATCCGGTCTGGCCACCTTCTCCCTTCCCGATACCCCGGGCGTGACCGGTGCCCAGGCTTCGGACACGATCGTCGTCGACTACAACGACGCGGCCGGCCTGGAGGCGGTCTTTAACGAACACGGTGATGAGATCGCCTGCGTCATCACAGAAGCCAGCCCCGGAAACATGGGCGTCGTGCCTCCCCGAGACGGCTTCACCAACACCATCCGCCGCCTGACCAAGGCCCACGGAGCACTGATGATCAGCGATGAGGTGATGACCGGCTTCCGCGTCTCGGCCGCGGGCTGGTACGGCCATGAAGCTGAAACACTCGGTTACCCGGATGGACCTGCCGACCTGTTCACATTCGGCAAGGTCATGGGCGGCGGCTTCCCGGCCGCGGCCTTCGGCGGACGAGCCGACGTGATGGAGCATCTGGCACCGACGGGCCCGGTGTACCAGGCGGGAACCCTGTCCGGAAACCCCGTGGCCACCGCCGCCGGACTGACTACACTCCAACTGACAACAGAACTCGATGTGTACTCACACATCTCACGCGCCGCGGACATTCTGCGGCCCGCAGTCGCTGCCAGCCTCGAGGCCGAAGGGGTCGAGCACACCATCCAGTCTGCGAACTCGATGTTCTCCGTCTTCTTCACCGACCGTGAGGTCACCAACTACGACGATGCCAAGACGCAGAACGTCGACCGTTACTCTGCGTTCTTCAATTCGATGCTCGAGTCGGGCATCCACATGCCGCCGAGCGCCTTCGAAGCCTGGTTCCTGTCCTACGCACACACCGATGAGATCCTCGATCGGATCGTCTCGGCACTGCCTGCCGCAGCCAAGGCCGCAGCCGGTGTGCCCAACGCGCAGGGGAACTGATGACGAAGATCCACCTGGTCAGGCATGGGGAGGTCGACAACCCCGAGGGAATCCTCTATGGTCGGTTGCCGAACTTCGGTCTGACCGACCGTGGTCATGAGATGGCCCGTCGCGTCGGCGAGCACTTCGCCGCCGCCTCGGTGACCCCGGACGAACTCGTGTGCTCCCCGCTGCTGCGGGCACAGCAGACGATCACCCCGCTGCGTGAGCGACTGGACATGCCGGTCTTCACCGATGACCGTGTGATCGAGGCCGCGAACTCCTTCGAAGGGCAGAAGGTCAACGCCCGACGCATGGCCGAGCCGCGCAACCTGGTGCGTCTGTACAACCCGCTGACCCCGTCCTGGGGTGAACCCTACAAACAGATCGTGCTGCGGATGCAGGCAGCCATGGCCAGCCTGCGTGCCAAGCTCGACAAGCACGGGCTCGAGGCCGAGGGAGTCATCGTCTCCCACCAGCTTCCGATCTGGATGACACGCCTGGCGGGGGAACACCGTTCGCTCGTCCATGACCCGCGGAGACGGGAATGTGACCTGGCTTCTATCACCAGTTTCACATTCGAATCGTCCACACTTGTATCCGTGAGTTACGAGAGCATCTGTGCAGATCTGCAGCCAAAGCAATCGGTGGCCGGAGCATGAATGCCCGCAATCCGCTGAACCGCCGCACCCTCCTGACCGGCCTGATCGCCGGCACCGCTGTGGTGCTCAGCGCCTGCAGCGAAAATGACGAACTGGCCGATCAGGCCGGGTCCGATCAAGGATATGTGTCCGGGTCCGGTGTCGTGTCACAGGTGGCCAAGGACAAGAGGGGCGACCCACTCGAGCTCAGCTTCGAGACACTCGACGGAAAGTCGATGTCGCTGGCCGGCCTTCGACCCACGCCGGTCGTCATCAACCTCTGGTACGCGGCCTGCCCGCCGTGCCGGAAGGAAGCCCCGGCCCTGAAATCCCTGTCCGAGGAATTCGGCGACGAGGTTCAGTTCCTCGGCGTCAACGTCCGCGACCAGGAGGCCGCTGCCAACGCCTTCGTCTCGAACTACCAGGTGCCCTACGCCAACATGCTCGACACCAACGGAGACATGGTGGCTCTGCTCTCGGGAGTCCTCCCGCCGCAGGCCACACCCTCGACCGTCGTACTCGATGCGAAGGGCCGTGCCGCGGCCCGAGTCGTCGGAGAGGTCGATGAGTCGACGCTCAAGGGCCTCATCGAGGACGTGCAGGCGGAGTGAGTGGAATCGGGGCGGACTTCGCCCAAACGGTTCTCGACGGGCCGCTGCTTCTGGCCGCCGGCGCGGCCGCACTGGCCGGACTCGTCTCCTTCGTCTCACCCTGCGTACTCCCGTTGGTCCCCGGCTACGTCGGCTATGTCACGGGACTGAGCGGATCCTCGCTCAAGGACAAAGAATCTTGGCGGGTGGTCGTCGGGATCGCGTTGTTCGTCCTCGGATTCACCGTCGTCTTCGTTCTGCTGGGAACCGGTTTCTCGGCCCTCGGCGCACTGTTCTCACAGTGGCAGGGCGTGCTCATCAGGATCCTCGGCGTCATCGTCATCATCGCCGGTTTCGTCTTCATGGGCGGTTTCGGACTGCTCCAGAGGGAACACCGGATCCGGGCCCGGCCCAAGGCGGGACTGTGGGGTGCGCCCGTGCTCGGCGCGACCTTCGCACTCGGCTGGGCACCATGTGTCGGACCGACCCTCTCAGCTGTTCTGTCGATGTCGGTGAGCTTCGGCGGCGACGGAGCCATCTGGCGCGGCGCGATTCTGGCATTCGTGTACTGCCTGGGACTGGGCATCCCGTTCATCCTCCTGGCAGTGGCGATCCACAAAGGCGCCGGACGGCTGACCTGGGTGCGCAGACACCAGGCGGCAATCGTCCGTGCCGGCGGCATCATGCTCATCGTGTTGGGCGTTCTCATGGCCTCCGGGCTGTGGAACGCGTGGATGACCTCTCTGCAGGGTCTGATCTATGATTTCGAAGTGGTGATCTAGTGGCGAAGAAGACCGCCGACAAACAGGCTGTGACGCAGCCGCAGCTGGGATTCATCGGCATGTGCCGGTGGGCTTGGCGTCAGCTGACGACGATGCGGGTGGCTCTGATCCTCCTCCTCGTTCTCGCCATGGCCGCAATCCCAGGTTCCCTGTTGCCTCAGCGCATCCAGGACCCGGGCCGGGTCACCACGTTCCTCGAATCCAATGGCGCCTGGGGCCAGTTCCTCGACACGATCCAGATGTTCGACGTGTACTCCTCGATCTGGTTCTCCGCGATCTATCTGCTGCTGATGATCTCGCTCATCGGCTGCGTGATTCCACGCTCGGCCCAGCATTGGAAGGCCATGCGTTCGGCCCCTCCAAAGGCGCCGAGGCGGTTGGGTCGGATGCCCGGATACGAAACCTTCGCCTCGGCGACCGGATCTGCCGAATCCCGCGAAGCCGCGGATCAGGACTTCCTCACCACCGCTCAGGCTCGGCTCAAAAGGCTCGGCTACCGCACGGTGCGCCACGATGACCATGTGTCTGCCGAACGCGGCTACCTGCGCGAGACCGGCAACCTGGTCTTCCATATCGCACTCCTCGTTGCCACCCTGACGATGGCGATCGGATCCCTGTTCGGCTACCAGGGCCAGCGCATCCTCGTCGAGGGGGAGACTTTCACGAACTCACTGGTCGCCTACGACTCATTCGAGCCCGGCTCCTATTACAACGCGGACTACTTGCCGGACTTCCGGCTCAAACTCGACAGCTTCGAATCCACCTTCGACGATGAGGCCCCTGGCAGCCAATTCGGTCAGCCCCGCACCTTCGACGCAAAAGTGACGGCCACCGCGGACGGGAAGAGCGAGAAGCACACGCTGCGCGTCAATGAGCCCGTGCGCGTAGGCGGAACGGGCGTCTACCTGACCGGAAACGGCTACGCGCCGGAAGTCACGGTCAAGGACGCGAAGGGAAAGGTCGTGCATTCGGGGCCGCAGGTATTCATCCCCGATGGCGGCGACCCGGGATATACCTCCGAAGGCGTCATCAAGGTCCCTGACTCCGCCGGAACCCAGATGGGCTTCGTCGGCGTCTTCCTGCCGACAGCGACTCAGGACGAGAACGGCGAACTGGTCTCCAGCTTCGCCGAACTGCGCAACCCCTACCTCGTGATGAGCGGATACACCGGTGACCTGGGCCTCGACAACGGAACCCCGCAGTCGGTGTACACGATCGATGCCGAGAACATGACGGAGATGACCGACTCCGCGGGCAACCCTCTGCTCATCCAACTCGCCGAGGGTGAGACCCAGAAACTGCCCGACGGCGGCTCGGTGACCTTCGACGGGGTCAAACGCTATATCGCCGTCGACATCTCCCAGGACCCGACGCAGGGTCTGATGCTGGCCGGCGCGATCGCAGTGCTGCTGGGACTCGGCCTGTCCCTGTTCATCCCACGCCGACGCATGTGGGTGCGCATCAAGGACGGTCAGGTCGAAATTGCGGCTCTTGCCCGCGGTGAAGACCAGATGGTCGAACGGGCGGCGCAGGATCTGGCGAAGGACCTTGCCGACAAACCAGATGCTGATCCCGAGTCCCATCCGGGGAGCCGGATTGCCAGTGACGACGAATGATTAGCTTTAGGTACTACGCGGAGTAGAATTGTCGCGGGTCGACCCCGATGCGGGCGGCTCGAACACAGCAACAGCACAGCAACCCAACACAAATGGAAGAGCACCGCTGGTGCGGAGGATGTATGGACGTCAACACTGACCTCGCAATGTGGTCGAACCAGCTCATCATCTCGGCGATGATCGTCTACGCCGTCGCCATGATCTTCTATGCCTTCGACCTGTTCGGCGGGCGCGAACTCAAACAGAGCGAAGTCAGCGCGACGAGTGCAGCCAAACCTTCGAACGTGCGACGCACGAACAGGAAGACCACGACGGCCCTCCTCGATCCGCCGGAGACGGGCGTTTCGGCCGAGAACACGACCGGTTCGCGCAAACAGAGGCCTCGGCGCGGTGCCCGGATCGGCACATCGCTCCTCGTCCTTGCCGGGCTCCTACATGTGGCAGCTGTGCTCACCCGTGCGCTGTCCGTGATGCGTGTGCCGTGGGGCAACATGATGGAGTACGTCCTCACCGCCACCGCGATCACCGTGATCGTCTTCCTCATCGTCAACGTGAAGAAGGACATCCGCTACCTGGGAACCATCGTCGCAGGGGGAGTGCTCCTGTGCCTGGGGCTGGCCATCACTGTGTTCTACACGCCGGCCGCGAAGCTCATCCCAGCGCTCGACTCATACTGGATCGCCATCCATGTGCCTATTGCGATCCTGTCGACGTCGCTGCTCTACATCTCCGCGATCCTGGCCCTGTTCCAGATCCTCAAGGACAGGTACGAGACCAAGAACCCGAAGTGGCTGCAGTTCATGCGCCGCATGCCTGCGAGCATCGATCTGGAACGCTTCTCCTACACGATCGCAGCGGTCGGCTTCATCACCTGGACGTTCACCCTCATCGCCGGTGCCATCTGGGCCGAGGTGGCCTGGAGCCGCTACTGGGGCTGGGACTCGAAGGAGATCTGGACGTTCGTCGTCTGGGTCGTCTACGCTGCCTACCTGCATGCCCGCGCCACTCGCGGCTGGGGACCGACGAAGGTGGCCGTACTCAACCTCATCGGCATCGCCACCGTGATCTTCAACTTCACCGTCGTCAACATGTACTTCAACGGCCTGCACTCCTACTCAGGCCTCAGCTGATCAGCAGCCGCGGCCGAACAGTAGTCACGGCCGATCAGTAGTCAGCGGTGATCCGCTGCCAGCGCTGAGCGATTGATGCTCAGCGCTGAACTGTTTCCAATGTTGAGCGACGACGCTTGACTGTTGGGCCGGCGCCGGAGGAGTATCTCAGCCGTAACGTGATGATGGGTCCTCGGCCACTGGATAGCCGCCTTCCGCCTTGCAGGGCTATTTATGAAGAGTCCAATCAGGCGGATGTCTGCGTCGCGTGGCGCCTCCAGCAGCGGGTGACGAGCGCTGGATCGAGTCTGAACACGTTCGTGCGCCGTAGTTCTGTTCTCTGTGCTGACATCCTGAAGGGGGAGATATCTAGCTCCCGCGCAAGCCTCGTCTGCAGTCAACAAGCGTTCGTCTTAGACGGGCGACGGACAGCGGTGCTCAGTGGGCAACAAGAGCCTCAGACCAGCGCTCAGACAGACCAGCGGAGCTTAGGATCCAAAGGGATCAAGCCCGCCAAGCAGCATCAGCAAAGCTTCAGCCCGCGAACTCAGTTCGAGCGGCCGCGACCTTCGCCGGTGGAGCCGCCTGAACCATGATCGTCGGTGTCGGCAGAGTGAGTGTCGGAATCGGTGGAGGAAGGCTTGTCATCAGCGTCGGGAGTCTTGTCCGCGGGGTTCTGCGCCTCAGGAGCGTGCTTTCCGAGCTTGACGTCGCGATCGATCTTCCGCAGATAGTCCTCGTCATCGTCTGGGGCGCTGGGGCCGCGACGGCGAGGTGCAGCTGTGGGCTTGTCCTCGGATCCGCGTCCGAAGGCGTACCAGAGGATGAAGCCGATCACCGGGATGCACAGAATGATGATTGCCCAGACGGGTTTGGGCAAGACTCGGATCAGACCACGATCGCGCAGAAGGCAATCGAAGAGTCCGTACAGTGTGACCGCCGCCGCAAGGACGATCGCGGCAATGAGTATTCGAGCCATGCACCCAGGATAGTCCACTAACCTGAACACCGGCCCACACCGGCGGTGATGAATCACTGATGTGGACGGACTAAAATAGGTGCAATGCGCAACTTCTGGATCTATACATTGGCCCGTCTGGGCATCATCGTCGCCGTCGGACTGATTCTGCAGCCATTCCTCGGGTTCAACCTCGTGATGGCGATGGCGGCAATCGTCATCGGAGCCATCCTCAGCTACCTCTTCCTGGGCAGCATGCGGGCCAAAGTGGCAGACGACATCGAGAAGCGTGTGGCGAAGCGAGCCACGAGCCCCAAGCGGAAGAGCGCTGACGAGGACACAGAAGACCGCATCGTCGACGCAGAGAACGTCGACGAAGAGAACTGAGCCGGGTTACAGAGCCAGTCCCAGTCCCATCAGAGCGGCGAAGGCCAGAGCCGTGAGGCCCGTAGATTTGATCGGCGGGATGAGACCGGGGCCTGTGGTCCCACGCAGCACCGTCTTCAGCGGGCTGAGCGCGAGCACCAGTGCGAGGATGGCCAGTGCGACGGCTGGATGCCCATCGAGGATGGCCAGGACCAGCAGCGCGAAGGGTACGAGTACGAGGCTGGCATATGCGATCCGAGCCCGGTTGTCGCCGAAGCGCACGGCCAGAGTGATCTTATCGGCCTCGATGTCGGTCGGGATGTCGCGCAGGTTGTTGACCATGAGCACCGCCGAGGCGAGTGAACCGATGGCAATCGCACCTGCCCAGCCGCTGAGGCTGAGTCCGCCGACCTGCATCCACATCGTGCCCAGCGTGGCCACAAGGCCGAAGAAGACGAAGACGAAGACTTCACCCAGCCCCATGTACCCGTAGGGCTTCTTGCCGCCCGTATAGAACCAGGCGGCGGCCACAGCGGCGGCGCCGACGATGAGGAACCACCATGCCTGTGCGATGAGCACGAGAGCGATTCCGGTGACCCCGGCGATGCCGAAGAATAAGAACGCCGCCCTTTTGACCGCGCTGGGTTCGGCGAGTCCGGTCGCTGTGAGGCGGACTGGGCCGACGCGGACATCATCTGTGCCGCGGACGCCGTCGGAGTAGTCGTTGGCGAAGTTCGACCCGATCTGCAGGCAGAGCGAGACGATGAGGGCCAGTACGGCACGGAGGAAGATCTGCGGCAGCGAATAGTCGTGGCCGTTGCGCGTGTAGTCACCGATGATGAATGAGGTGAAGCCGCCGACAGAGCCGATTGCGGCACCGGTGCCGATGAGAACAGGGGCCACAGCCAGCGGCAATGTTCGTAATCGGGCTCCGGAGATCCACTGCGCTGCAGTTGCCATTGGGCTGGATGCCTTCCTCATGAGAATTGGAACCGTCTCATATTACCGACAGTTCACTTAATAGGGTATTCGGGTGCTGGGCCTCAGCTGTTATCTGTCTCAGCCGACTCAGCCAGCTCAGCCGACTCAGCCAGCTCAGCCGACTCAGCCAGCTCGGCCGCAAGCCGGGCGGCAGCCTGCCGGTCGGGCTTACCGATCGAGCGACTGGGGATCTCTGGGACGCAGAAGACCAGCCGCGGCAGAAGTTGGCCCTGCATTCCGTGGTCGAGTCTGGCCAGCCTTCGCGCGAACTCACGTGGTGAACCCATCGTCTCGGTCAGGTCAGCGGGCGTCTGACCATCGATGCGGACGAGGGCGACAAGCAGTTTCCCCCACTCCTCATCGGGCACCCAGGTCACGAGCACCTCGGCGATTCCATGGTGCTGCCAGGTGGGCAGGAGCCCGGTCTCGAGGGCATGTGGTGAGACGTTCGTGCCGCCGGAGACGATGATGTCATCGGCACGGCCGAGCACCGTGAGTACCCCATCGTCCAGCCGACCCAGATCGCTCGTGTGCATGGTCCGACCACCGTTGGCGCCGGTGGTCAGGCCGGGGCTGTCGACGGGGACGATGTTCCCCTCGGCTGTGATCTCGACGTAGGAATCGGCGACGACGCCTCCACTCAGGTTGATCGTCGAGGACTCGGTGATCGTGATTTCGACACCGTCGAAGGGAACCCCGTTGTACACGCACCCACCTGCGGTTTCGCTCATCCCGTAGGTGCGCATGATGTGCAGGCCTCGCGCATCGGCGCGCTCGAGCAGCGCCGGTGAGATTGCGGAACCGCCGAGGAGGATGGCGTCGAATTTCGCTGCCGCAAGTGTGGCTCGTTCGCCTGCAAGTACCCGGTGCAATTGGGTGGGCACCAGCGACGTGTAGGTCGGCCGTTGGCCGGCACGGGCGAACAGACGCTGCGCCTCGTCGGCGAAGGAGCCGGCGGTGAAGGTCGCCGAAGTGGTCCTGATCGGTTCCCGTCCCGCGAGCCGGGCGCGCAGCTCCACTTGGAACCCCGCAATGTGGTTGATGGGCAGGCTCAGATGCCAATCGCCGGGCCCGGCAAGGGACCGTTCTGTGGCCCTCGCCGAGGTGGTCAGGGCCTCGGCGGACAGGGCGACGGCCTTGGCCGTGCCCGTCGAACCCGAGGTGAAGAGCACCAGCGCCGGCGCCCGGCCTGCACCTCTCCACTGTCTGGGAGCCACCTCGGTGATGGCGGCATCACGGGTGCGGGGCAGGACGAGGATCGACCGGCCGTCCAAGGCACGATCGATTGCACTGGGCAGATCCTCAACGGACTGTGCGTTCATCAAGGGGAGTGCTCAGTAGTACCAGGGGTAGGGGGACCAGTCGGGGTCGCGCTTCTCCAGGAAGGAGTCACGGCCTTCGACGGCTTCGTCGGTCATATACCCCAGACGGGTGGCCTCACCTGCGAAGACCTGCTGACCCATGAGGCCGTCATCGAGGAGGTTGAACGCGAACTTCAGCATCCTCTGGGCGTTGGGGGACTTGCCGAGGATCTCCTTGGCCATGGTCAGCGCCGCGGTCTCCAGGTCCTCGTGGTCGACGACCTCGTTGACGGCGCCCATGTCTGCCATGTCCTGGGCCGAGTAGGTGCGACCGAGGAAGAAGATCTCGCGGGCCTTCTTCTGTCCGACCATCTTCGCCAGGTAGGCAGACCCGTAGCCGGCATCATAGGAGCCGACATCGGCGTCGGTCTGTTTGAACTTCGCATGCTGGCGGGATGCGATGGTCATGTCGCAGACGACGTGGAGGCTGTGACCGCCGCCGGCAGCCCAGCCGGGGACGACGGCGATGACGATCTTGGGCATGGTGCGGATGAGCCGTTGGACCTCGAGGATGTGGAGGCGACCGGCGCGGACCGGGTCCACGGACTCGCGGGTCTCCCCGGAGGCGTACTGGTAGCCCGAACGGCCGCGGATGCGCTGGTCGCCGCCGGAGCAGAATGCCCAACCGCCGTCGCGTGAGCTGGGGCCATTGCCCGTGAGCAGGACCGCGCCGACGTCCGAGGTCTGGCGGGCGTGGTCGAGGGCCCGGAAGAGCTCGTCGACGGTGTGGGGGCGGAAGGCGTTGCGGATATCGGGACGGTCGAAGGCAATGCGCACGCATCCCAGGTCGGTGCCGTCGGGTTTGACCGCGCGGTGGTAGGTGATGTCGGTGAAGTCGAATCCGGAGACTTCACGCCACTGAGAGGGGTCAAAGATTTCAGAAACCGTCATGACCCTAACCCTATCGTCTGTCGCCTGACAGATAGGGTTGCTCCATGGCTGATATGCAGCAGGTTCCCGAGTCGATCACTGAGCTCGTGCCGAATTTCCACGTTCTCTCCCTCCCCATGGTGACCCGATTTCGCGGTATCACCGAGCGCGAGGTCATGCTCTTCGAAGGACCTGATGGGTGGGCGGAGTTCTCCCCGTTCACCGAATACGAGGCAGTCGAATCCTCTCGTTGGCTGGGGGCCGCACTCGAGTTCGCGGGACTGCTGCCCGGAGTCGCACGGCCAGGAGCGACCAAGGCTGGGCCCTCGGGATCTGGTGCCCAGTCCGGAGCTGCCCAATCCGTTGCCGTCAATGCGACCCTGCCTGCGTGCGCGACCTCCGAGGTTGAGCCGATCATGGCGCACTACGGACCCGTCGGCACGGTCAAGGCGAAGGTGGCCGAATACGGAATCGACTCCCTGCCCGCTGACCTCGAGCGACTGCGCGAATTCCGGCGGCTGTTCCCCACGACGACTCTGCGCCTCGATGCCAATGCCGGCTATACGCTGACCGAGGCGCTCGTCGCCTGTGCCGAGTTTGCGGCCTTCGACCTGCAGTACTTCGAACAGCCCGTCACGGCTGTCGAGGAGATGGCGAAGTTGCGCGAACAACTCGCTGACCAGGGACTTCCCGTGGTCCTGGCCGCGGATGAGTCGATCCGCAAGGCCGATGATCCGTTGCGCGTGGCAGAGCTGGGAGCCGCCGAGGTTGTCATCGTCAAAGTCCAGCCCTTGGGTGGGATCGCTGCAGCGCGCGCCGTCCTCGAAGCCTGTGGCCTGCCCGCTGTGGTGTCATCGGCATTGGAATCATCCGTCGGGTTGGCTGCCGGTGCTCAGCTGGCGGCAACGTTGCCGCGCACACCCCGGAGCCGTGAGCTCCTGGGCGAACACCCTGCCTGCGGTCTGGGCACAGGGCGGCTGCTTGCTCAGGACGTTGTAGGCCCTGAGCTGAGCCTGAACCCGGTCGACGGTCAGATCCCAGTGACGCGAATCGTCCCGGACCCACAGCGTTTGGAGAGGCTGGCGGTGGATCCGGGACGATTCGACTGGTGGTCGACGCGACTGCAGGAGACCTGGAGCGCTCTGCGAGCGTCGCTGCTCAGTTCGGGGTCGTGAGGTTGGTCAGCTCATTGTCGTGAGGTTGGTCAGCCCGCGTTCTTGACGGCTTCGACGAATGTCTTTGCGGTCTTGGTGACCGAGTCTGCATCCCCTGCATCGGCGATATTGGCGGCGGTGACGAGGTTGTTGCCGACGCGGCTGGTGACGGTGTCGGTGTCGAGGACCGTCTGACCGCCGGAAGAGATCTTGGCACGGACTCCGACGGTCTCGTCGGCACCATCGACAACGGCATCGAAGGTCTCGTAGTTCATTTTCATATCGATGCCTTGGGTCTTGACAGTCACGTCGCTGCACTTCTCGGCGACCCTGGTCGAGTTCTGCAGTTGTGAGCCGGCAGCCTTCTCATCGGCCAGGCTCATCAGTGAGACGCTCATGGTGTTGTCCGCAGAGGTTCCCGCGAGCGTGGTGCCGTTGCCTGCCTCGCTGGCGTTGAGAGCCGACAGTGCGAGGTCCTTGCATTCAGCAGGTTCGTATTCCGCTTTTTCGAGGGCCTTGATTGCTTCGCTGCCGGAGGCTGCGCCGAGGTCGACGGGTTTGTATGACTGGCCATCGACATCTGTGGATTCGATGATCTGTTTGAGCTGATCCTCGTCAAGCTGCACTGCCTCTGGTGTCTCTTCTGTCGCGGGCTGGGCAGCACTGCCTGAGTCCTCTGCCTGATCGTTTTTGGAGTCTTTGGAGTCCGTTCCCGAACAGCCGGTCAGGGCCAATCCGGCGATGAGAGCGATGGCTGGGAGTACGCGTTTCATGGGTGACCTCTCGAAGTCAACGTTCAATCAGGTGGGCGAAAGCCGGTCGCATTGCTGCGACCGTTATAACCATAAACACTCGCCGTCTGAGATTCACCATCGACATGTGCCGAATCCGAAACATCTGTCGCTTCGCCAGGCGGGGAGTCTGTCGCTTCGCCAGGCGGGGCAACTGGATCTGCTGCACGCTCGGCCTGTAGGGGTGCGGAAGAGTCACCCGAGGCCGAGGCGATGTGCACGGTCGTGACCTCGGACTGTCCCACAGCAGTGAAGTGCTGGGTGCGCTTGCCCGGGATGTTCGGATCGTGCATGGCCGCAGCCAGCCGTCCTGTGAACGTCAGACGCCCCTTGTTGTCGGCGCGCTGCGGATAGTCATTCGCTCCTGTTGGCCCGACGACGGAAATGTCGTATCGGCGACCGGGTTCATACAGGTCCGGTGTGCGCACTCGGAAGCTTCCGATTCCGGTAAGGGAGAAGCCGGTCGCACTGACGCAGCCGAAGCATACGATCTGAGGCCTTCGCCGTGAGATTTCGACCCTCCATCCGTAGATATCGAAAAGGGCGTGGCCTGTCAGATACGAGAACTCGCCACCGTCCGCAACACGGGAACCACCTCGATGCTCACCCCGGCGCTCGAGGCTGCAGTGATCGGAACTGGCGTAGTCGCGTTGACGGTGCAGAGTCTTCAGCCACGCGCCCAGCTCCCGTTCCCAGCTGGTCCAATTGTGCAGGCCGGTGGTGCGGGGAAACCAGGAGTGACGGATGCCCAGCACATTCAATCGTGCGGAGAAGCGCTCGCCCTGCTGGTTGACCATCGACTCGAGGAGGTCGCGGTCCTTTGACTCTTCGAGACTGCCGGAGCCGGCGCTGAGCCACACGTTCAGGCCGTGCAGGTTCTCCGCCAGCCCGTAGGGGGAGTTCGCGATCCATTCGCTGCGGTCGGTGACGGGATCGCCGAACAGCGTCATCGACTTTGCACCTTCTCGCATGGCGATGATGTCGAAGGCAGGGATCGCAGACAAAGGGTCGAGTGGGGACGAGAACGCGGCTGCCCAGCTGTAGCGGTCCGGGTGCCAGGCGGCGTACTTCATCGCCCCGTACCCACCCATAGACAGTCCGGCGAGGAGTTGGTTCTCCGGCGCGAAATCCACAGAGAAGTTCTTGCGCAGGAATTCCGGGATCTCCTTGGTGTGGAAGGTCGGCCAGTCGTGGACCTCGCTGCCGACTGCCACCCGCGAGTAGGTGCCGGCTCCGGCATCCGGCATGACGATCAGGTAGGGGGAGTCGAGTGTGAGTTCCTCGGCGGACCCGAAGTCTGTCCAAGATCGGAAGTCGTCACCGCCACCGTGATAGAGGTGGATGACCGGGCTGACCTCCTGCGGAATGCCCGGCAGCAGTACCCGTACACCGACGGTGCGGCCGAGCGCGGGGGAGTAGATGAAGAATTCGCGCAGTCGGTTCGAGAGTTTGCGTTTGTCTCGGATGTGCCACTTCTTGGCATCCTTGCCGCGTGGTTCGGGGCCGAGGAACGAGCTGTTCTGGTCGTGGGTTGGGAAGCGTCCTCTGTGGGAGCGGGCGGCGGTCAGCGAACGGATTGCGCGCGCCCCAACCGCGAAGAGAATCGATCGACGCATGGGTCAACCGTAGGGAGCCAATGTGAACCGCAGGTGGGTTAGTGGTTGAATATCAGGTGATGTTGAATTCGAGCGCAGTGGCGCAGCAGATTGCCCGTGAGTTGGCTTCGTCCGGAGTCACCGAGGTCGTCATCGCGCCCGGATCCCGATCCGCACCGTTGATCTATGCGCTCGCCCCCCTCGCCGAGGCGGGGGTGATCCGTACGCATGTACGCATCGATGAGCGTGATGCCGGATTCCTGGCCTTGGGTCTGGCACGGGGTCTGCGCAGTAGGCAGGATGATGCTGGATCTGGTGCCGTTGCCTTGGTGACGACCTCGGGTTCGGCTGTGGCCAACCTGCATCCCGCGGTGCTCGAAGCTTCCTATGGACATCTTCCGCTGGTTGCGATCACGGCAGATCGACCCGCTCGGCTGAGGGCAACCGGTGCAAATCAGACGATCGATGATCAGTCGCAGGTACTCAGCGATGTGCGTGCCCGGGTCGATGTGCCTGCTGGCAGCGCCGATGCTGGCCCTTTGCTCGCCGAGGCGGTCGCGCACTCGCTCGGCGAGACCAGTGGTGATTCCGGCCCCGTCCAGTTCAATGTGCAATTCGATGTGCCGCTGGTGCCGACGGTGACGGAACTCAGCGAGTGGAAGGCAGCAGCGCAGACACTCGGAACGAGTGGGTCCCGGGGGACGTCGAATCCTGCCCACTCGGATCCGTTATCGTCGAATGCACCAGAGGCGGCGCGAAGCGTCTCAGTCCGCATCCTTCCGGGCACGGTCGTCGTCGCCGGAGATGCAGGCGGTCACTCGGCTCGGGCGCTGGAGTCGCTGGTCGAGACCTATGCACTCCCAGTCCTGGCTGAGCCCTCAAGTCCCCTCACTTCCACGCTGCGAGACTCGCGCGCTGCCGTTCCAGCTCATGCGCGCGTACTCAGTGAACGTGAGGATCTGCGCACGGCGATCCGTACGGTGATCGTACATGGGAAGCCGACTCTGACTAGGCCTGTTGCCGCACTGCTTGCCAACCCAGATGTGCTGGTTCAGCGGTTGCCCGATGATGTCGATGCGGTGACGCTCTCGGTATCGTTCTTGCGGCTCGATTCGCTTTCGACCCCTGAGTCGTTGGCAGCGTCAAAGTCGCCTGAAACGCCAGAGGACGCAGGTGCAAGCATCGACACAGCTTGGCGCGACGAGTGGCGTAGTGCCGGCGAGACGATTGTCGCCGCATCTCGGCGGGAGCGTGAAGCCGAGTCGACGCCGTTAACCGCACGTGCGATCACGGAACATCTGGCTGGCCTCGCGATCAATCTCTTCGCAGCGAGCTCAAATACGATCCGCTATCTCAGTGAAACCACCGATGTTCGCGCACGAATCCACGCGTCACGCGGGCTGGCCGGCATCGACGGTCTGATCTCGACGGCCACGGGGCTCTCTCTCGCCCTCGACGAGCAGGTTGTGCTGGTCATCGGTGACGTTGCAATGCTGCATGATGTGGGCGGCCTGCTCGTGCCGAGCGCCGAAGAGGCCGGCAACGTGCTCATCGTCGTCTTCAACGATGATGGCGGTGCGATCTTCTCCGGACTCGAACACTCGCAGAACCATGTAGCGCCGTATCTCGAGAGATACTTCACCGTTCCACACGGCCGGGACTTCAGAGATCTCGCGACAGCCTATGGGTGGGAGTACTCGAGAGTGGGACCACACGACGAGTCCCAGCAAATAACCGCGGAGTCCAGCCAGCTCGACGACTTCATCGCAGAATTTGAGAAGTCTGTGGACATTGTCGACAGCGTCACAGAAGAACGAAACTCGGAACAGGCGACGCTCGGCCGTCGGATCATCGAAGTGAACCTCACCTGATCAGAAGGCTGTACAGCCTGTGCCGCAGAGGATCGAGAGACAGAGGGTAAAGACTAGGCGAGTCCGGGCAAAGCAACGGCGAGAGCTGGCGGCACTGTCGCCGCGACTGCGAATCAGCCGGTGTCCCTCAGGATCAGCTCCTCGAAGAGTTTCTCTGCTGAGCTCAGTGTGGAGAAGTCGACGATCTCGTCTTGCGTATCCGCCGTGGGCGAACTGCCGGAACCATTCGGCTGGCTAGGAGTCGGGTTCTTCTTCGGCGGTGGGTGACTGAACTTCGTGACGAATGGTGGAGTGGCGGTTTCGTATTCTTCCCCGGTGGGGGTGGAGACGGTGAGGTCGTCGGCAGTCGCTTCGTGTTTCCAGCCGGGGTGCTCCTTGGCGTAGTTGCAGCCCGCGCACAGTCCGGAGGCGTTGGACCACTGAGTCTCGCCTCCCTCGGCAACAGGAGTCGCGTGATCGGCGTGCCTGATCGGAGCATCACACCACGGGGTCCGGCACACGTCATCGCGGAAGACCACCATGCGTCGCAGCAGACCGCCGAACGTTCGCCTGCGCGAGTCCATGCCGACCAGTTGTCCGGTATCCGGAGACGTGAACATGCGGCGGATGAATGAGCGGGCCTGATTCGCCGCCAGGAAGTTCCGTGCCGTCTTCGTGGGCAACGGACCATAGCTCGGAATCCATGCAGGAACCTGCCCGTCCGAGAACAGGCTCTCGGCCTCCATCACGATATGCACCTCGGTGGGCACATCGCTGGCAGCCTCTTGCCCCGTGAGCCGTTCGACGAATATGTCGGCCATCAATTGGTTGCGGGTGCGGTCGAAGTCCAGGCCGGCGACCTTGCAATCGGTAGCGGCGGCGTCCAGACTCTCATGCGCAGCGACGGCCTGCTGCAGGGGCAGAGTGGCACTGAGCTTCGCCATCCCATTGCCGAGTACGCTCAAGGACACATGTCGATCCGCGCTCGCTGCCTCGGTCCTCTCATGCGCATTGTCCGAGGACACATTGGCCGCCAGCGAACGAACCTCGGTGCGTAAGCGGCGGCTGCCGGCCTTCGCGGCCCGACCTTTGAGTTCTTCGTCGACGAAGAGCCGTTCGTCGGAAGTCAGCCATGCCGTCTCATCGGCGATGATGCGAGCCTTTGCCTCGGAGATGGAACCTTCGGCCAGAGCCGCGAAGGTGCGGGGCAGGTCGTTGACCACAGCCTTGGAGGTGGAGAGGAACTTGCGGCCGGCCGAGGGGGAGACCCGTTTGGCCAACGCAATCTCGTTGCCGGCGTACTTGCCCTGTTCGCGAGTGGGCACGTCATTGGCGGCGTCTTCTCGCTGGCGGTGTGAGTGGAAGGCTACAGCCTCACGTGCTTGAGCAGCCGAGGCGGCGGAGATGAGCTCCTCGAGAGCCCGGATGCGTGTCTGGGCCTCCCAGGCATCAGGTGCTGGTTCGAGGTCACGCAGAGTCTGGCACCACCGATCGATGTCGGTGGTGATGCCCGGAAGTCGGGCCCACGAACCAGGTCCCCTATAAGCGGGATGGTCCGGGTCATCCGCAGGATGCGTGAACATGCCAACAGACTATGTGGAGGCACTGACACAGACCCTGACACGAGGCGCCAAAACCTTGTCACGGTGTCAAGGTTCTGACCCAGCAAACGCCCTATTCCAATTCCAAACCCAGCGCACGGCGCATCGGAGCGAACTTGGCTTCGGTCTCGGCCACCTCGGCGAGGGGATCCGAATCGGGCATGATGCCCGCCCCAGCGAACAGACGGATCCGATTGCGGTCCTCGAGCTGACCACAGCGCAGGGCGATGCCGAACTGACCGTTGCCGCGATCGTCCATCCAACCAACAGGGCCCGAATACCGGCCGCGATCCAGCGGCTCCAGCTCGTCCACGTGGGCGACAGCACTGGCCTGCGGATACCCGCCGACAGCCGCGGTGGGATGCACGGCGGCCGCGATGTCGAGGGCGTTGAGACCCGAGTCCATCGGCAGATGGGCCGAAGCATCCGAGGCAGAGTGGATGACATTGGCCAAAGGCAGCAGGTGCGGTCGCTCATCGACGCTCACATCATCAGCGACGGTTCCGAGACTGCGCTGCAGGGAAGCGATCGCGAAGGCATGTTCGGTGCTGTCCTTGTGCGCGCTCAGCAGTTTCCTGGCGGCGGGCATCTCGGCGGTCGGGTTGTCCTCCACCCGATAGGTGCCCGCGAGCACGCGCGAGGTCACGCGGTTGTTCTCGACACCGATGAGCAGCTCTGGGGTGGAACCGATCAGGCCGGCGACATCGAAGGTCCAGCAGCTGGGGTAGCTGCGGTTGAGCGCACCCAGCACGGACCGGACGTCGATGTCATCGTCGGTGGTGACCAGCTCATCACGGGCCAGCACGATCTTTCGCAGGGTGGCATCGTCGGCGAAGGCGTCCACCTCGGCGGAATCTCCGACGGGCGTGAGCATGTGCGAGACCTTCGCGACCAGATCTGCCCAGGACGTGCTGTCGAGGTCACCGGGCGAGGACTTCGCCGAGGTGACCTGGCGCAGCGGTTCGGACTTCAGCAGGGGTGGGGTGGGGGTGGCGCCTTCGGCGATGATCGATGTCATCCAGACGCGACCACCTCGGCGTCCGAGAACGAATTCGGGGACGTGGATGAGGGAGTCGACCTCGGATTCGCCCGAGTAGGCGACGGTGGCGAAGCACATGAGGCCCGAGCCGAGCAGGTCGACCTCGTCCTCGATGGTCGCAGCACACGTGATGGCCTTCCACGCGTCGGAGAGCTCGGTGAAGCGATTGGGGCCGCGGGCGCGGATGCGCAGAGTTCGGCCGAACCCGATGAGGCCAGAAGTGTCGCGGACCCAGCAGGAGAACGCCGAGGTGGGCAGCAGCTCCAGCGTCTCTTCGACGGTCGTGGGCAGTCCGGATTCGAAGGGGAAACCGGGCCCCGGTTCGACGTCGTCGACAAAACGTGAGCGCACGTGCAGGCGCGGGGGTGCCGTGCAGATGTCAGAGGTACTGAAGGTCGTAGTCATTTCAGGTCCACTCTAGTCGAGAAATTCGGCTTCCCAACGCGCGCGAATCCACTATCGAGCGCGAGCCAATACGGAAGCGAACAATGTCTGTGGCCAGTTCCACACTGCAAAGAGCGTGGAAACAGGTCCGCGAATTCGCCCCCTGGGTTCAGGTGTTGAGAGAATGGTGGCATGAACCGTGCTCAGCTGGACAAGCAGCCCGACGACGTCGCATCGATGTTCGATGACGTCGCGTCCCGTTACGACCTCACCAACGATGTGCTCACCTTCGGCCTGGCGCGCACCTGGCGTCGGACGGTGGCACACTCGGTGGCTGCCGGACCTGGTGAGCGCGTCCTCGATCTCGCGGCCGGAACCGGAACGTCGTCGATGACGTTCACCCATCACGGCGCCGAGGTGGTCGCCGGCGACATCTCGCAGGGCATGCTCGCCGAGGGGCGTCGCAGGCACCCGAAGATCGACTTCATCTACGCTGACGCGATGGATCTCCCGTTCTCCGATGCCAGCTTCGACGTCGTCACGATCTCCTTCGGCATCCGCAACGTCAACGATGTGGATGCTGCGCTGTCGGAGATGCTGCGCGTGCTACGGCCCGGCGGTCGTCTCATCATCTGCGAATTCTCGACCCCGACATTCGATCCGTTCAGCCTCGTCTACAAGGAATACCTGATGCGGGCACTGCCCGCCGTGGCGAAGGCTGTGTCCTCGAACCCCGAGGCCTACGTCTACCTTGCCGAATCGATCCGCGCCTGGCCTGACCAGGACGAATTCGCTCAGCAGATCCTCGACGCCGGCTTCGACCAGGTCAAGCACCGCAACCTCACCGGCGGGATCGTCGCCGTCCACCACGCACTCAAACCGTGAATAACTTCTCCGCCGAGGTCATCGTCGTCGGGGCAGGCCCTGCCGGTTCGGCCATCGGCACCTACCTCGCGCAGGCCGGCCATGAGGTCATCATCCTGGAGAAATCCGGGTTTCCACGTGACAAGATCTGCGGCGATGCCCTGACCCCACGCGCGGTCAAAGAGGTCGGCTTCTTGGGGATGGACACCCCCGAATCCGAGGGTTGGCACAAGAACAGGGGACTGCGTCTCATCGGCGGCGGTCACCGTCTGGAACTCGACTGGCCGGATATCGAGGGCACCCCGAACTATGGGCTGACGAAGCCGCGGATGGGCATGGACGAGGCCTTCGCCCGCCACGCCCAGCGCAGCGGTGCAAGACTGTTCGAACAGGTCAAAGCCATGTCCCCGGACATCGGCGAGGACGGCTGGATCAGGGGCATCCACGCCTCCGGCACCGACCATCGTGGTCGTCGGGTCGGACCTGAAGCTCATTTCAGCGCCCCGATCGTCATCGCCGCAGACGGTGTGTCATCGCGCTTGGCCGTGTCCATGGGGTTGGAGAAGCGTGATGACCGCCCGATGGGTGTGGCCGTGCGGGCCTATCACACCTCGCCGAGGCATGCCGATGACTACATCGAGAGCTGGGTCGAGATGCGTTCGCGCAATTCGGCGGGCGAGTCCGAGGCTCTGCCCGGGTACGGCTGGCTCTTTCCGCTCGGCGACGGCACGATCAACATCGGGGCTGGTCTGCTGGACTCCTCACCCCAGTTCGGTTCCGTGGACTTCCGCACCATGATGGAACAGTGGATCGCGGACATGGGACTCGAATGGGGCATCGATGAGTCCACCTCGTTGGGCCCGATCAAGTCCGCGGCACTGCCGATGGCCTTCAACCGCACCCCGCATTTCCACAAGGGGCTCCTCCTCGTCGGCGATTCGGGCGGGATGGTCAACCCCTTCAATGGCGAGGGCATCGACTATGCCCTCGAATCCGCTCGATTGGCCGCCGAGGTGATCTCCACCTATTCCCGCTACCCGCAGCATGTGATGCGGGAGAAACTGCAGGAATACCCGGCGCTGGTGGGCGATTCCTTGGGCGGCTATTTCACCCTGGGGCGCGTTTTTTCCGCCATTATCGGCCACCCTGCACTCATGCAGTTCGGAATCAAGTACGGTATGGGTGTTGACGTTGTGATGGAGTTCGTCGTGAAATTGTTGGCGAACCTCTACCGCGACCCGAAGGTTTCTGAGGCCGATCTTATCGACCGGGTGATTTCAGCTCTCACCCGAATCGTGCCGGCTACCAGCAATGTCTGAGCTCACCAGCGACTACAACACTGACTACGATGAATGACGAGGACATGAGCCACCTAGCCTCTCCGGCGACTTTTATCGGTGCCGATGCCCAGCTTGCGGCGGATATCTCCACACAGTTGGAAGCCGTCGAGCGCAGGCTCTACGAAGTGACCGAGCAGACGCGTAAGCTGCCGGACACCACGTCCAAACATCTCCTCGCTGCCGGCGGAAAGCGGGCCCGTCCCAACCTTCTGCTGCTCACGGCCCGCCTCGGCGAGGCCGATTGTGAGGCGATCATCGACGCGGCTGTCGCAGTGGAGCTCATCCACCTGGCCTCCCTCTATCACGATGATGTGATGGACGATGCTCCCGTGCGCCGAGGTGCTCCGGCCGCACATGAGGTGTGGGGCAACTCCGTGGCCATCCTCACCGGCGACCTCCTGTTCTCGAAGGCCTCTGGTGTGACGGCGAAGCTCGGCCCCGAGGCCGTCGCCATCCAGGCTGAGACCTTCGAACGCCTCGTCCTGGGCCAGCTCAACGAATTCGCGGGCCCGCCGGAGGATGCGGATGCGATTGAGCACTACATTCAGGTGCTCGGGGACAAGACCGGATCCCTCATCGCCACCTCGGCGCAGTTCGGTGTCATGTTCTCGCAGGCGGACCAGGCACTGGCCGAGCCCGTGCGGGTGTTCGGTGAACGCGTCGGAATCGCCTTCCAGCTCGCCGATGACATCATCGACCTGACGACCACCTCATCGGTGTCGGGCAAGACCCCAGGTACCGACCTGCGTGAACGGGTTCCGACCCTTCCGGTGCTCTACGTTCGAGCTGCCGCAGCCGCCGGCGACGAAGCCGCCGCCGAAGTGGTCGAGCTGCTCGACGCGGACCTGAATTCGGATGAAGCCCTGGAGTCGGCTCGGGTCGCACTCGCGGCTCACTCGGTGACCGAGAAGGCTCGCGCCGAGGCGGTTCGCTGGGCCGATGACGCGAAGTCGGCGCTTGCGCCCTTGCCCGACGGGCTCGTCAAGGAGTCGCTGTTCTCATTCGCTGATTCCGTGGTCTCGCGCAGCGCCTGACCACCCTGCAGGCACGATTGCGAGGTGGGAATCATGTCAGGTGCAGCACAGGCTCAGCCCGATGAGGCTGAGCCGGTTGAGGCTCAGACCGAACATCGGTCGAGCGTTCGGCGACGGCTGACCCCGGTCGATCGGATCGGATTGGGCGTGCTCCTGCTGTTCCTCGTCGTGGGTCTGAGCTGGTCGAAGTGGATGCCCTATTGGGGCAAGGCGCGGACGATGAGCCAGACCTCGGTCTGGGACGGCAGTCCGCTTTTCGAAGCTGCTGGGGAGACGTTCTCGCTGGCCGGAGCCTGGGACTTCACTCTCGTGTACTTCACTGCGGTGTGGAAGGCGCTGCTCGTGGCGCTGCTCGTGGCGGCGGCCATCGATGCGCTGGTGCCGCGCGATTGGCTGCTGCGCGTGATGAATCGGCCCAGTCACACCGGCCAGTCGCTCGTCGGCGCGGTACTGTCGCTGCCGTCCATGATGTGCACCTGCTGCGCGGCCCCGGTGGCCGCCGGATTGCGGAGCACAGGGGTCAAACGAAGCGCCGCCCTCGCCTATTGGGTGGGCAACCCGCTCCTCAACCCCGCCGTGCTGATATTCCTCGGACTCGTCCTGCCCTGGCAGTATGTGGTGACGCGCCTGGTGTTCGCCGTCCTCATCGCGGTCGGGGCCAGCGCGCTCATCGGTCGTTGGATCAAGGGCCGCACCGAGGTGGTTCCCGCGCAGAGTCCCGAACCGCCGAGGCTGTCGTCGCTTCCGCTGCGTTATCTGCGGTCGCTGGCGCGGTTCACGCTCATCCTCGTGCCCGAGCACCTGGTTCTGGTCTTCGTCGTCGGGCTCATCAGCCCCTGGCTGACCGGCGTCTATGGACTCGAAGCCCAGGTGGGCGCGATTGCGGTCCTCATCGCCGCGGTGGTGGGCACGCTCCTGGTGATCCCCACCGGAGGTGAGATCCCCATCATCATCGCACTGCTCGCCGTCGGAGTGGGTGCAGGCATCACCGGAGCTCTGCTGATCGTCCTTCCTGCACTGAGTATCCCGTCGAAGGTGATGGTCGGAAAGTCCCTTGGCTGGCGCACCACGACTGCGATGGGCATTGCCGTCGCTCTCGGCGGGGTGCTCTCCGGGGTCGTTCTCATGCTCGTGAGCTGAGCCAGCTGTCCCTGCAGATTTTCAGCTCACTATCATACTTTTGACAATGTGTGAGGTGAACCATAGCCTGGAAGCTCTTAGATAACTACAGATGAGCTTTATTTGAGGGGTTCGCGTGAGCTACAGAAAACCATTGTTCGCTGGTCTGGCTATGATCGGGTCCTTGGCCATGGTGGCAGGACTTTCCGCGTGTTCCAGCGGTGAGGACGACGCCGACGCGCCTCTCGAGGACTCATATACCTACGCCACGGACACTTCCTTCGTCCCCTTCGAATTCAAGAAAGATGGAAAGTACGTCGGGTTCGACATCGATATCATCAACGCCGTCGCCGATGAGGCCGGATTCGAGTTGAAGCAGGAAGTCACCAATTTCGACGGCATCATTCCAGGTCTGCAGACCGGCTCCTTCGATCTCGCCGTTGCCGGTATCAGCATCACCGACGAGCGCAAGCAGACGATTGACTTCTCGGCTCCCTATTACAAATCGGGCCTGATCGTGGGCGTTCCAGAGGACAACGACGATATCAAGAGCGTGGACGACCTGGATGGCAAGAAGGTTGCCACTCGCCTGGGTTCGACCAGCGCGGCCTACATCGATGAGAACATCAAGGGTGCGAAGGCCAAGACCTACGAGCAGTTGGATCAGGCCTATCTCGCAGTCGAGTCCGGCAGCGCCGACGCGGTGCTCTACGACCAGCCGAACGTCGCCTACTACATCCGCACCGAGGGCGAGAGCAAACTGAAGACTGTCGGTGACCTCCTGGAAGCTCAGGACTACGGCATCGCGATCTCCAAAGACAACGAGAACCTCGTCACCGCGGTGGATGAGGGACTCGCGACGATCAAGGAGAACGGCACATACGACAAGCTGTACAAGGAATGGTTCGGGGAAGATCCTCCCAGCGAAAACTGACCGCAGCAACTCAGACTCTCATGCGGGCACGGGGCATCTCCCGTGCCCGCTGTTCTGTGGAAGGAACATATGTCCCGGTTAACCCAATTCAACTGGCTCGGCGTCGTCGACTACCTGCCTGCCCTTGCGCTGGGCCTGTACTACACGCTGCTGGTGTCGGTGATAGGTCTGATCATCGGCTTCGTCCTCGGTGCCGTATTCGGCCTCGGTCGGCTCTCACATAAGAAGATCATCTATGGGCTCTCGACCGCCTATGTCGAGCTGCTGAGAGGAACCCCGGTCCTGGTCCAGGCCATCTGGGTGTACTTCGCGCTGCCGCTGATCGTCGGATTCAACATTCCGTCCCTGGTCGCAGGCATCCTGGTGATCGGGCTGAACTCCGGTGCCTACATTGCTGAGATCGTCCGCGGTGCCGTTCAATCAGTGGAGAAGGGACAGTCTGAGGCGGGGCGCTCCCTCGGCCTCTCACAGCATCTGACGATGCGCTATGTGATCTGGCCGCAGGCTTTCAAGAGGATGATCCCACCGCTGGGCAACCAGTTCATCATCAGCATCAAGGACACCTCTCTGCTGTCGGTGATCTTGGTCCCCGAGCTGATCTTCCAGGGCCGACTGGTCGCATCGAATCATTTCAACGCGGTAGAGATCTACACAACCGTGGCGGTGTTCTATCTGGTAGTCACCCTCACTCTGTCCAAAGTCCTTAGCGTTGTGGAGAAGAGGTTGACTCACTGATGATCATCCACGTATCAGACCTGCATAAATCGTTCGGTGACAATGAAGTGCTCAAGGGCATCGACTGTGACGTAGAGGCCAAGGAAGTCGTGTGCGTGATCGGACCCAGCGGTTCGGGCAAAAGCACCTTTCTGCGTTGCCTGAATATGCTCGAGGACATCACCAGCGGAGACGTCGTCATTGACGGGCAGAGCCTGACGGCCCGCGAGACCGACATCAACGCTGTCCGCACAGAGATCGGCATGGTCTTCCAGCAGTTCAACCTCTTCCCTCATATGAGCGTCATCGATAACATCTCACTGGCTCCACGGAAGGTCCGCGGACTCAGCGACGCGGCTGTGCGCGATAGGGCCCTGAAACTCTTGGACAAAGTGGGACTGAGGGAGAAGGCTAATTCCTATCCGAATCAGCTCTCCGGTGGCCAGCAGCAGCGGGTGGCGATTGCCCGTGCCCTGGCCATGGAGCCGAAGATGCTGCTCTTCGACGAGCCCACAAGCGCCCTCGACCCAGAGCTGGTCGGAGAGGTCCTGGCTGTGATGAAGCAGTTGGCTCTTGAAGGAATGACGATGGTCGTCGTCACGCATGAGATGGGCTTCGCGAGCGAAGTCGGGGATCGTGTGCTGTTCATGGACGATGGCGTCATCGTAGAGGAGGGCACTCCCGATCGCATCTTCAAAAATCCGCAGTCGGCGCGGACTGAGGAATTCCTCAACAAGGTGCTCTGAGCACGGCAGGCTAGAGTTTGCGGCGGCTCTGCCGGATGAGATCGGTGCAGAGCAGGAGCACGGCGATCCAGATGACGAAGAAGCCGATCCACCTCGTCGTCGACATCACTTCTCCGAGGATGAAGACGCCAGTGATGAACTGCATCGTCGGCGTGATGTACTGCAGCATGCCCACCCAGGACAGGGGGATGCGCCTGGCTGCGGCGCTGAAGAGGATCAGCGGAATCGCGGTTGCCGGTCCGGTGACGAGGATGATGATGACATGGCTGGCACCGAAACCTGTGAACGTGGACAGGCCCTGGGCTCCGAGGACGAGGAGATAGATGGCGCTGGGCACGGCCAGCACAGCGGACTCGATCGTCATCCCCTCGAGTGCACCGACTCGATTGCCCACCTTGTTCTTGACGAGTCCGTAGAGTCCGAACGACAGCGCCACAGTGAACGAGAGATACGGCATCCGACCGAGGCCGACACCGACGATGATGACGGCGATCAGGCCGAATCCTGCAGCGGTCCACTGCAGAGGCCGCAGCTTTTCGCCGAGGAAGATGACGCCGAGGCCGATGGAGATGAGCGGGTTGAGATAGTAGCCCAGAGACACCTCGACGAGGTGGCCGGTTTCGACTCCGTAGACGAACGCTGTCCAGTTTATGGCGATGAGGACAGCGGCCAAAGTCAGCAGCCAGAATGTGCGACCGGACTTGATGACCTGCCACGTGCGTGCGACTCCGCCGGTGAAGAGCAGGAGAATGGCGCAGAAGAGCAGTGACCAGATGACGCGATGTGAAACGAGTTCAAGGGCTCCGGTGGGTGCCGCGGCTGCGAAGAGCAGGGGGATGAGGCCCCACAGCAGGTAGGCGGAGAGTCCATTGGCCAATCCGGTTTTGCGAATGGCGTTCATGTCGGGGGTTGGATCTGGGTTCACATACAGAGTCTAATGATGCCGAGACACGGCGCGGCCGCCGGTCTGTCAGCTGGGATATGAGTGCGAGTTTCGTCACGTGTTTGTTAGGAGGACCTTCATTGCCGATACAATTGGTGATGACTTACTAGAGAGGTGTGAGAATGACGCGTCCCTTCCGTGTGGCTATTGTGGGTGCCGGTCCTGCCGGGATCTATGCGGCCGAT
>NZ_JABUYE010000013.1:0-128464 GCF_014897485.1 Brevibacterium sp. FME37 | reverse complement strand
ACCGGTGGTCCCCTGAGGCAATATCGAGTGGCCTTCAAACCTCAAAATACTCAGTTACCTAATGGGAACTGGAAGGAGCTGGTAAGGCCTTCCGATTACCCGGACCTGGAGTCCTCAGTAAAAGACCGGTCTATGGCTCCCTCCGCGCTTGGTGTCAAGATCCGGGTTTCGTAGTGGCTGTTTTTGGTATTCTGTGCGGCCACTGTCTCGGTGTCACCCTGCCTGATCCATACAGATCGAACCTCTATCAACCGACGATAATTAAAAGCTGAACCCAGCAGTTCCTAGATGTACCAAGCCACTCACTTCGAGTTCTCAGTCATCACTTCAATCAGCTCCGACCACCCCTTCCGAGAGATCAGCTGAGCCTTATAAACCGAATTCAGAGCATATGCTGATGTTGGCTTATGCCGAACTCCCGGGCGCTGTCTCCTGTCACAGCGTCACGGATAATTCAAAGGTCGGCATAACCAAAGACTGACATGCTTTTTCCCGATCTTAGGAGAAAGGCTCTAGCCATGAACCGACAAGCAGACACAGGTCCCACCGACGACTGGTAGACGAGGCTGCGGTTACGTCCTCGCCGCGGTGGTGGCCCATTGAACCCACTGCTGAGAAAACTCATCGACTTGCTTTCCAAATAGGGGTACGCACTTACGACGTCGCATAACATTGTGCGCGCTGCACTCCGCCTCGGCGAGTGGATAAGTCGCGACGACATCGCGATCGCGGACCTTCAATTACAAATAATCACAGCATTGATCCAGGCCGACAAAGCTGCCCATCAAAGCCACAGGGTCGCGAACGAATCAACCGCGGCTATCGAACGGTTCCTTCGCACCACGCAGCCCCTCTCACCAGTCCCCGCGGACGACGGCATCGCCAAACTTGTGGATAAGGTTGTGGCTTGATGTCTGTCGTTCCCGAGCTGTATCCAAACGAGCCAGTTTAGATGTCACCAAACCCTGTATCAGTCCCGACCGATTCGGCCCCGATTTGGACCAGTTACAGACGCGTTGGATGTTCATAGATCACAACGGTTCAGAAAGAAATGTGGGCAAGTGACCATTTCAACGGTTAAACTTTGACTCAGTAAGACTCTGACCAGGCAACTTATCGAATGTTAAACTGTGGGCCCAGAGGGACTTGAACCCCCGACCCTCTCGGTGTAAGCGAGATGCTCTAGCCAACTGAGCTATAGGCCCCACAGCAGGTCAGGAGCAATAGCTCCCGAACGTGCTTGACCAGTATGCCATAAGGCCATGCGGGCAGACGAATTCCGTGTTCAGTCGCTCTCTGTCTTCAGCAGGCGCGCCACGATATTGGCGAAATTCTCACCTGCATCCGCATCTTCAATACCGAAGAGTCTGCGATTCTGTTCGATCGCCACGGCACCGAGGGCATGTGCCATCACTCCATGGGAGACGGTCGTGCCTAAGGCTTCAGCACTCAATGCGCTTGGAGTCACTGCGGCGGGGGCGATCGAGAATCCGAGGAGCATAATCTCAGCACCGTCACGATAGGTCAGGAGGATGTCCCGCAGCGCCATCGCAGTCACAAGCGGGTCAGAAGTCGATGGGCATCGCGCATCGACCTCAGCATTCATCCGTGTGGCGATGAGGACGAAGAGCTCCTGCTTGTCTTTGACGTGCCAATACAGTGCGGAAGGCTGGACCTCGAGCTCACGAGCGAGCCTGCGCATCGACAGATCACCCAGTCCGTAGCGCGAAAGGATGTCGAGGGCGGTTGTCGTGATGCTCCCGGCAGTCAGTGCCAACGAGGTGTTCCTTCCATTTGCGGATGGTCGACCGTGCCGATTTTTCAGAACGGGTCACCATCGCTATAGTAGTTCCTGGTCACGGGATATAGCGCAGCTTGGTAGCGCGCCTCGTTCGGGACGAGGAGGTCGTGGGTTCGAATCCCGCTATCCCGACCATGTAATGTGTCGCGACATCGTTCACTCGATGTCGCGGCACATTTTTCTTGTCTCCCGTGCCGCCAGGCTGGGTCACCCCAGGTCAGGCCCAGAGCAAAACATCACTGCTGGACGCCTGAGCGCTCAGCTCACATCGGTTCGAATGGTCAGCAGGAAGGCGGAATCCTCGTGCGCCTGCACGGAGTGCCTCTCCGGAGGTATCGTCATGAGATCACCGGCGCTGAGCTCCCACGACTCCTCGGCTGAGGACAATGCCACACGTCCCTGCAGCACCTGCAGCGTCGCCTCCGGCGGAGAATCGTGTTCGGCCATCTTGGTCCCTGCCGTCAAGGTCAGCAGCGCTTGTTTGAGATAACGCCCGCTGTAGACACCGTGGGCAGCCCGCCCGCTGTTTGTACCACGCGCCTTTTCCAGAAGTTCGCTCGTCAGCTCACCAAGGTTTTGAGTCTGGGAATTGTCCGTCATCGTATCTCCTGTCCTAATGTCGAGTTCACGAGGGCGTGAAACCATATTTCATTCCCGCCGTCACCCTGATGCTAACTTGAAGTTGATCAGTTTCAGACCAACAGTGGAGGTTCCCATGACAGATGAGACCGCGCCCGAAATCATCGACGTGCGCACGGTACCAAAACCTGAACGGCACCCGTTCGTCATGGCCGCCTATCAGAAACTCGATGTCGGTTCCGGACTGATCCTCATCAACGATCATGAACCCAAGAACCTCAAAATCGAGATGGAGGCCGAGTACGCTGAGGCGCTGGCCTGGGAACCGCAGGCATCGGATGACCAGGAATTTCGGGTTCTCATCAGCAAGCGAGCAGGAACACCACTCCCCCGCGTCCTCGCTGATGTAGGTGAACTCGGCGGGGCGGCTGAGACCTCCGGGTCAGTGTGGCAGCTTCAGCCTCAGCAACGTGATCTCGATGCAAACATCATCGCCCTGTCTCCAGGCGGTGAGATCAAGGAACACGTCGGGCCGGGACTCGACGTCCTCATCCATATCCTCGACGGCGCCGGAACCTTGGAGACGGAACTGACCACAATTCCGCTGACCCCCGGCCAGATCGTCTGGCTGCCACGCCGTTCTCGTCGCCGATTCCTCGCCGACGACGCTCTGGGCCTGCGTTACTTCTCAGTCCACCAGCGCAAACAGGGACTGACGATCACCAGTCGACACTGATCCCATCGGAGAAGAGGCCAGACGGTTCGGTCAGATCTGCAATGAAGACTGCAGTCAGGCTACGGGTTCGGGATCGTCTGGGCGGTCAAACGCAATGGTGATGAGCCTGCGCAGGACCGCCTCGTCAATGTCTTCTAACTTACGGACATACACACACCCGGCGCCCTCTGTGTATGTGCCGAGGCCCGGCAGCAAGGCAGCCTCAGCCGACGTGTCCTTGAGCCCGTACAACGACAGCTGAGCCTTACGTGGTGAGAACCCGGTCTTGGGCCACACACCACGATTGCGCGGATTCGACGGTGAGACGTATTGGTACTGTCCATAACCCACGATCGATGGACCCCACATCACCGGCTGGGTGCCGGTGACCTCACTGAAGAGCTCTTCGAGCCTGATCCCGTCCTCACGTCTCTTGTTCGGAACTGCGGCCTGCAGGAATTCCCCGACGTCGGCATCGGTGGGCTGTGTCTTCTGTGTCGTCATGGCTTAAGTATGGACTCTCAGCAGTGTTCCGGCACCGCAGCGATGTTCAGGCACCGTCTGGGATCCATGCAGTGCCGTCTTGAACCTTGTAGATGAGGTTGGTTCGGGTATGGGCGACGGCCGGGTAGCGGGTGAGATAGTCGAGGACGAAGGATTGGACCGCCTCGGTGTCTGTGGCGACGATGTGGAGCAGATAATCATCGGCTCCTGCCATGTGATACATCCTTACAACCCCCGGGAACTGAGGTGCTGCGGCTGTGAAGGCGTCGATCTCCGCACGGTCATGCTTGGCCAGACGGATTGAGATCAAAGCTTGGAGTGGAACACCTATGGCTGCGGCATCAATGTCGACGCGAAAGCCTCGGATCACGCCCAAGGTCTTGAGGCGCTTGAGGCGAAGGGACACCGTCGACTCCGAGATGCCCACAGCCGCAGCCAAAGCGGTGCCGGATGCTCTGGCATCATCACTGAGAGCTTTGAGCAGCTGGCGGTCAACATCATCGAGTTCCACTTTCTGCGACATGACTCACATTCTGGCATAGCAGATTCAAGAAACTTTCATTGTGTAACCAAAAATCACAGATCCTGGACCGAGGATTGCAGTTCATAGCAGAAGTGACTTGAATGCTGTCATGACCTCACTGCACCCAGAAACGCTCATGGTCCACGGCGGAATGGACGGCCTCACCGAGGCAGGAGTCCACGTTCCGGCCATCGACCTCTCGACCACCAACCCCGTCAACGATGTCGCCACCGGCGGTGACTCCTACGAATGGTTGGCCACCGGTCATCGGCTCAAGGACGGCGACTCGGCCGTCTACCAGCGCCTGTGGCAGCCCGGCGTCGCACGCTTCGAGACCGCCCTGGCCGAACTCGAACGCGCCGACGAAGCGGTCGCATTCGCCACCGGCATGGCCGCAATGACCGCGGCCCTCCTGGCAGCAGTCAGCGCAGGAACACCCCACATCGTTGCAGTGCGTCCCCTTTACGGCGGAAGTGACCATCTCCTCGAATCGGGACTGCTGGGCACGACCGTCACGTGGGCAAAGGAAGCCGACATCGCCTCGGCGATCCAAGACGACACAGGACTCGTCATCGTCGAGACCCCAGCCAACCCCAGCCTCGATCTCGTTGATCTTGATGGTGTCGTCGCAGCCGCCGGTAACGTCCCGGTGCTGGTGGACAACACCTTCTGCACTCCCGTGCTCCAGCAGCCCATCTCCCACGGTGCGGTCCTGGTTCTGCACAGTGCCACCAAATACCTGGGCGGTCATGGCGATGCCATGGGCGGAATCATCGCCACCAACTCCGACTGGGCGATGCGCCTGCGACAGGTCCGCGCGATCACTGGGGCACTCCTCCACCCCATGGGTGCCTACCTTCTCCACAGGGGACTGCGCACCCTGGCCGTGCGCATGCGAGCGGCACAGACGACCGCCGGTGACCTCGCGCAGCGTCTGGCCGGCCACCCTGCCATCGCGGCAGTCCACTACCCGGGCCTGGAAGGCCAGGATCCGCGTGGGCTGCTTGGACGTCAGATGTCCGGTGGTGGAGCCATGATCGCAATGGAACTCGCCGGCGGCTTCGATGCCGCACGCAGCTTCGTCGAACACTGCAGCCTCGTCGTCCACGCGGTGTCACTGGGCGGTGCCGACACACTCATCCAGCATCCGGCGTCGCTGACCCACCGGCCGGTCGCGGCCACGGCCAAGCCCGGCGACGGTCTGATCCGGCTCTCTGTCGGACTCGAACACGTCGATGACCTGGCAGATGATCTCCTCGCCGCCCTCGACGCGAGCTGAGCCGCAGCCTGATTCCACTGCTGCGTTGACATTGACGCGACGTCAACTTCTAAGCTGATCGTCATGGACTGGTCCATACAGGAAACAGCACGGATGACGGGGACAACGAGCCGAACGCTGCGTCACTATGACGCAATCGGCTTACTGCCACCGACGTACACTGCCCACAACGGATATCGCTACTACGACGAGACAGGGTTGGTGCGCCTGCAGCGCATCCTCCTGCTCAAGGAGCTGGGGATGCCATTGAATCGGATCGCGGAGGCGCTCGAAGCCACCGCCGACCCGATAGCGGCATTGGGCGACCATGTGCACAGCCTCGGACGCGAGCGTGCACGGATCGAGAGGCAGATCGCCGCCGTCACCGCGACCATCGCACGATTGGAAGCAGGTGAACCTCTCATGGCAGAGGAAATGTTTGACGGATTCGACCATCGCAGACACAAAGAAGAAGTGACGCAGCGCTGGGGCAGAGAGGCGTATGAGACATCAGCGCTATGGTGGGAATCCCTTCCCAGCATGGATAAGCAGTCGTGGAAAGCCATGGTCGAGGAACTCAACCAAGACTGGACCAACGCCGCCGAGGCAGGGGCCGACCCGGGATCAGATCGTTGCCAGGACCTGGCTCGACGTCATGTCGAGTGGCTCAGAGCCGTACCCGGGACTCCTGCCGAAGATCCGTCGGGGAACCTCGACGGATATGTCCGCGGCCTGGCCGATATGTATGTCAGCGATCCTCGTTTCGCAGCCAACTACGGCGGGGTCGAAGGCGCCGAGTTGGTCCGAGACTCACTCGAGAACTACCTCAACATGAACGCAGGTCAACCGCAGTGATCAGCTGCGGATATCGAAACCGCTGATATCGAAGCGACTGATCAGGACTGCCGCTCCAGGGCTCGCCGAATCTTCTCGGCGGGCCCTGCCAGCTGCTCAGGGGTCTGCATAGGCGCACGATCGGAGATATCGAAATCGTCCATGGAGTTCGTCGGCAGGACGTGGATGTGCAGATGTGGGACCTCATATCCGACGACGAGCAGGCCGATGCGCTCACAGTCGAGGGCCTCCTTCTGGGCACGTCCGATCTGCCTCGCCACCGCCATCAGGTGATCGAGCAGGTCCTGGTCTGCGTCGATCCAGTGTGAGATCTCTTCCCGGGGGACGACCATGGTGTGGCCCTCGGTCATCGGTGCGACGTCGAGGAAAGCCACGCACACATCGTCTTGGTAGACGAAAGTGCCCGGAATCTCCCCGTTGATGATCTTGGTGAAGATGGTGGCCATAGTTCATTCCTCCTTGATGATCCGATGATCGCATCGACTCAACGGCTGAGTGCTCGTGCTTGAGCAACGTCAGCTGTGAAGTCACGCGTTTCGGTTCGTGCAACCTGACGACTGCTCACGATCGTACCCGTTTGGGAGATGACGAAGACGCCGCGTTCGGCGACACCATGATCAGCGTCGAAGACTCCATAGGACCGAGCCACCTCGCCGTGGGGCCAGAAGTCCGAACCGAGATCAATGCCGATCTCACGAGCCTGTGACCACGCGGCGAGCGTGTACTTGGAGTCGACGGACATGGCGATGATCTCGACCGGTGCAGACTCGGTCGCCAGCGACTGTCTCACGTCTTCAAGGGCTCTGACCTCATCACCGCAGACGGGTGAGAAAGCGAACGGAAAGAAGACGAGGATGACAGCCGACTGACGGAGCGCCTCGGCGAGGTGGAGCGTGGACCCGAACTGATCGGGTACGCAGAAATCAGGGGCCCGAGCTCCGGGCCGAAGGATCATGAGAAGTTCTTTTTGCCTACCAAACGGAAGCCTGCCCAGTATTCGGCAGCGCTGACTGTGGAGGTCACGTGCATGCCAGCTGTGGGAGCTGCCTCAGAGATGTCGGCCGGGCTGATGTGGCCGGGGCGACTTGCCTTGGGTGACAGTAGCCAGACGGCTCCGCCTTCCTTCAATGTGGCCTGCGCGTCGACGAGGCCATCAATGAGGTCGTCGTCGTCGGAGCGCCACCACATCAGAATGACGTCGAAGACACCGTCTTCGTCGCCGTCTGCGATCTTGTCACCGATGATGTTTTCGATCGCCTGGCACAGGTCCAAGTCGACGTCATCGTCGTAGCCGATTTCTTGCACATAGTCTCCCGCAGCCAAACCAAGGTTCTGGCCCAGCTCGTTCGGGAGGGTCGACGTGGAAGATGTCCTTTCAGAAGAGGAGTTACTCATGCCCTCATTGTTCCGTCAACTGGGCTCAAGGCGCAAATGGCGGCGCGCCAAGGCGACGCAATCCACGTCAAAGCGCATCGAAGACCATGAACTCGTCACCGAGATCACAACATTTCTCTCCAGCGAAGTTCGCGCCGGAGGACTAGGCTGATGGGAGTATCTGGTGGACCCTGGGCTCAATCATGATTTGATTCTCCATTCCACTCGATCACCCAGATCTCGACACCAACGAAGATCGTGGAGCGGAAGAGAGGACCACACCGTGGACAATCGGAAACAGGGCGGACCGATACTCAACGGGCTGCCCAGCCAGGTGCCCGACATCGATCCCGAAGAGACTGAGGAGTGGCTGGCATCGCTGGACGGCCTCATCGACGAGGGCGGACGATCACGTGCACGTTACGTCATGCTGCGGATGCTCCAGCGTTCGCGAGAGAAGCAGATCGGCGTGCCCAGCCTGACAGCCACCGACTATGTGAATACCATCGGACCCGAGAACGAACCGTGGTTCCCCGGCGACGAAGAAGTTGAGCGCCGCTACAGGCGCTGGAACCGTTGGAACGCAGCGATGCTCGTCCACCGCGCTCAGCGGCCCGGAGTAGAGGTCGGCGGACACATCTCGACCTACGCGTCGTCGGCCACACTCTACGAAGTCGGACTCAACCACTTCTTCCGCGGCAAGGACCATCCCGGCGGCGGCGACCACATCTTCTACCAGGGACATGCCTCGCCCGGAATGTACGCTCGTGCCTACCTCGAAGGTCGGATGAGCGAACAGGATCTCGACGGGTTCCGTCAGCAGCAGTCCCACCAGGTCGACGGCAAGCCCAGCGGGCTGCCTTCCTACCCGCACCCTCACCAGCTGCCTGACTTCTGGGAGCACCCGACGGTGTCGATGGGTCTGGGACCGATGAACGCGATCGCCCAGGCGCAGTTCGACAAGTACATGCACAACCGCGGTATCAAGGACACCTCGCAGCAGCAGACCTGGGCGTTCCTCGGTGACGGTGAGCTCGATGAGCCGGAGAGCCGTGGGATGCTTCATGTCGCCGCCTTCGAAGAGCTCGATAACCTCAACTTCGTCATCAACTGCAACCTGCAGCGTCTCGACGGACCGGTCCGCGGCAACGGCAAGATCATCCAGGAGCTCGAAGCCTACTTCCGCGGTGCCGGATGGAACGTCATCAAGGTCGTCTGGGGCCGCGAATGGGACACCCTCCTGGGTAAGGACCGTGACGGTGCGCTGGTCAACCTCATGAACGCCACCCCTGATGGTGACTACCAGACGTACAAGGGCGAGTCCGGCGGTTTCGTCCGCGACAACTTCTTCGGGCGTGATCCTCGCACCAAGGCCATGGTCGAGGACTACAGCGATGAGCGGATCTGGAACCTCAAGCGCGGCGGCCATGACTACCGCAAGGTCTTCGCCGCATACAAGGCCGCAGCCGAACACACCGGTCAGCCGACCGTCATCCTCGTCAAGACCGTCAAGGGCTACTCGCTGGGACCTCATTTCGAAGCTCGCAACGCCACACACCAGATGAAGAAGCTCACGGTCGACGATCTCAAGCTCGCTCGCGATCACTTCCAGATCCCGATTTCGGACAAGGATCTCGAGGAGAACCCGAAGCTGCCTCCGTACTACCACCCCGGGCAGGACGCTCCGGAGCTCAAGTACATGCAGGAGCGTCGTGCGGCCCTGGGTGGCTACTCCCCCGAACGGCGCAGCACCCATATCGATCTCAAACTGCCTTCCGACAAGGCCTTCGATGCCGGCAAGCGCGGTTCGGGCAAGCAGACGATCGCGACCACAATGGGCTTCGTCCGTGTACTCAAGGACCTTATGCGGGAGAAGGAGTTCGGCAAGCGCATTGTCCCGATCATCCCCGATGAGGCCCGTACCTTCGGTATGGACTCGTTCTTCCCGACGGCGAAGATCTACAACCCGCACGGACAGAACTACATCTCGGTCGACCGTGACCTGTTCCTTGCGTATAAGGAAGCCACCGACGGCCAGCTGCTCCATGTGGGCATCAACGAGGCTGGCGCGACTGCCGCACTCACTGCGGCCGGCACCGCGTATGCCACGCACGGCGAGCCGATGATTCCGTTCTACATCTTCTATTCGATGTTCGGATTCCAGCGCACCGGAGACTTCTTCTGGGCCGCTGGGGACCAGATGGCGCGTGGTTTCGTTCTCGGCGCCACGGCAGGTCGGACCACGCTGGTGGCCGAGGGGCTGCAGCACGGTGACGGTCATTCGCACCTTCTGGCCTCGACCTACCCGTCGATAGTGTCCTACGATCCCGCCTACTCCTACGAGATCGCCCGGATCGTGCGTGATGGCATCCATCGCATGTACGACCCTGAAGATGAGCGTGACCCCAACGTTCTGTACTACCTGACGTTGTACAACGAGCCGATGGTCCAGCCTCCTGAACCCGAGGATCTCGACGTCGATGGAGTGCTCAAGGGCATGTACCTGCTGTCGAAGGGTCCCGATAACGGTGGCCCGAAGGTCCAGCTCATGGGCTCAGGCGTCAGCGTCCCCTGGGTCCTCGAGGCCCAGGAGCTGTTGGCTGAGGACTGGGGCGTTTCGGCAGACGTATGGTCAGTGACGTCGTGGACAGAGCTGCGTCGCGATGGTCTCAACGCCGAAGACGACCGACTGCTCAACCCCGACGTCGAGGCACGTGTGCCGTATGTGACACAGAAGATGGCTGAGACCGAGGGCCCTGTTGTGGCGACTTCGGACTACATGCGCGCGGTTCCGGATCAGATCCGTCAATACGTGCCCGGCCACTTCACGTCCCTGGGTACCGACGGCTACGCGATCTCGGACACCCGTCCAGCGGCGCGCCGTTACTACCACGTCGACGGGCCTTCGGTCGTGACACAGGCCCTGATCTCTTTGGCCGACACCGGCGCGATCTCGATCGACAAGGCCGCCGAGGCGGCGCAGAAGTACCAGCTCGACGACGTCTCCGCTGGCACCTCGGGTTCAACCGAGGGAGCCGGCGCCTGATCTCATCGAGCCAGGTGCAGGTGGTGCATTGACACCGCACTGAGTATGGCCGGAGTCGCCAAGACTCCGGCCATACTTGTCTCAACCGACAAACGCTTGTGTGTCGCACACAAGCGTATTGTGACAAAGCGTTTAAAGTGGTGCCTATGACAACTGACGCCGAGACGCTCCGGCGCCGTGCAGAGACGGCCCGTCGTCTGCGCGCAGGAGTGGGAGTCCTCTCCACAGTGACCCTGCAGCGACTCGAAGCTCGGCTCCCTTGGTATCGCAGCATGTCCCCATCGGATCGCTCCTGGGTCGGACTGTTGGCCCAGTCGGGCATCACGTCGTTCATCGACTGGTATCGCAAGCCCGACACCGATCTGCGCGTCGTCAGCGAGATCTTCAAGTCCGCTCCGCGCGACCTCATCCGCGCAATCAGCCTCCAGCAGACCCTCCAGCTGCTCAAGATCGTTGTCGAAGTCGTTGAGGAGAGGGTGCCCGACATTGCCCGCCCGGTCGAACAGCCGGCGCTGAGGGAAGCCGTTCTCGTCTACTCCCGTGAGATCGCCTTCGCCGCCGCCGATGTCTATGCCCGCGCGGCCGAGGCCAGAGGCAGCTGGGATGCTCGCTTAGAGGCGATGGTCGTCGACGCCTTGGTCCGCGGTGACTCCGTGGATGAGTTGGCCAGCCGCACCGCTGCCTTCGGCTGGCAGTCCGAGGGCCCCGTCAGCGTCCTCGTGGGACGAGCCCCGCAGAGGTCGGCCAAGCGCGGCCTCGACGTCATTCGCCGCAAGGCTCGCAAATGGGCCGATGACGCACTCGTCGGCATTCACGACAACCGTCTGCTCATCGTCCTCGGCGGTGCCACGGACCTCGATACCGCCGTGGAAGATCTCTCCGAGTGCTTCGGACCTTCCGAGGTCATCGTCGGACCCAGCGTTCCGTCCCTGGCGGAGGCCGCCACCTCGGCGAAGGCTGCGATCATGGCGCTCAAGGCCGCGACGGCTCGTCCCGACTCACCCCGCCCGGTTCGGGCAGAAGAGCTCCTGCCCGAACGGGCCCTGGCCGGAGACAGCGTCGCGCTGGGCGAACTCATCAGCAGGTACTACGAACCACTGACCTCCGGCACGGGACAGCTGCTCAAAACCGTCAGCGCCTACGTCGAATTCGGATCATCCCTAGAGGCCACAGCCAAGGCGCTGTCCGTCCATCCGAATACCGTGAGATACCGGCTCCGAAAGATCACCTCGGCAATCGCACTGGACCCCACGGTCTCCCGCGACGCCTTCGTCATCCACATCGCATTGGTCTACGGGCGACTGTCAGATGCCGGGCTATTGTCGAACAGCGACAAAACACACTGATCCAAAAGATCCATCCACTAGATTGAACAGCGAAGTCGAGCGAAAAGAGAACTGAGTGCTAGCTATCACGTGCCCGGGCCAAGGTGCCCAGAAGTCGGGCTTTCTGAGTTCCTTCCTGGAACTTGAGACCTTCGCCGCACAGATCGATGAACTGTCCGCCGCATCCGGGATCAACCTGCGCCTGCACGGAACAGAATCCGGTGACGAGACCATCAAAGACACCGCACTGGCACAGCCGCTGCTGGTCGCCTCGGCGATCGCGTGCGCCTCGGAACTCGGCGCCACAGCCGAATATGTCGCCGGTCACTCGGTCGGCGAAATCGCCGCCGCACAGATCGCCGGGATCTTCACAGCGTCTGACGCCATGCGATTCGTCGCCGTCCGCGGTGCCGGGATGGCATCTGCCGCCGCCCACACACCAACGGGAATGTCAGCCGTTGTCGGCGGCGACCCCGAGGACGTTTTGGCTGCGATCGAAGCTGCCGGGGCCAGCCCGGCCAATGTCAACGGCGGTGGGCAGACCGTGGCAGCAGGGTCGAAGGAGAACCTCGACAAGCTGGCCGAGAACCCTCCGGAGAAGGCCCGCGTCATCGCCTTGCCTGTTGCCGGTGCCTTCCACACCGAGTTCATGGCTCCCGCGACCGCTGAACTGGCCTCCACCGCCTCGGCGCTGGAGATCGCGGATCCTTCCACTTCCATCCTCAGCAACTCTGACGGCACCGTCGTCGAGGACGGACAGGACTACGTCGGCCGTCTCGTCAAGCAGGTCACGAACCCGGTCCGCTGGGACCTGTGCCAGGAGACCCTGCTGAACGCCGGAGTCACCGGGATGATCGAACTCGTCCCCGGCGGCACCCTCACCGGCATCGCTCGACGCGCCATGAAGGGCGTGGAGACGTTCGCCATCAAGTCCGCTGCAGACCTCGACGGCGCACGCGAGTTCGCCGCGGCCCACGCCTGATCACCAAAGGAAGACCATCATGCCAACATTGAAGACCGCAGAACCCGGAACCTTCTCCAAGATCACAGGCATCGGCGCCTACCGTGCCGAGAACCTCGTCAGCAACGACGACATCGCCGGCCCCATCAACTCCTCCGATGAGTGGATCCGCCAGCGCACCGGCATCATCACCCGCCGTCGCGCCAGCAAGGACGTCGGCGTCCTTGACATGTGCGAGGAGGCCGCGCTTGAGGCGATCGCGTCCTCCGGCCTCAAACCCGAGGACATCGGCGGCATCATCATCGCCACGGTCACCTTCGAATACTTCACTCCCTCGGCGGCCGCGGCACTGACCGACCGTCTGGGCACCGGTCACATCCCAGCCTGGGACATCAGCGCAGCCTGTGCTGGCTACTGCTACGGTATCGGACAGGCCGACGCACTGGTGCGTTCAGGAGCGATGGACAACATTCTGGTCATCGGTGCTGAGAAGCTCTCCGAGGTCATCGACCCCGAAGACCGTTCGATCTCCTTCATCCTCGGTGACGGAGCCGGCGCTGTCGTCGTCTCCGCCTCCGACGAACCGGGCATCTCGAAGACCGTCTGGGGTTCGAAGGGCGAGAACTGGTCGACGATCCGCATGACCGAGTCCCTTTACGACGTCCGCGACGACCGCGACACCCCGTTCCCCACCCTGCGACAGGATGGCCCGACCGTCTTCCGCTGGGCTGTCTGGGACGGCGCCGAGGTGGCCAAGGAGGCACTTGCCGAGTCTGGCATCGAAGCCTCCGACCTGGCTGCGTTCATCCCCCACCAGGCGAACATGCGCATCATCGACGAACTCGCCAAACAGCTCAAGCTTCCTGAGCACGTCGTGATCGCTCGCGATATCGCCGACAACGGCAACACTTCGTCGGCGTCCATCCCCTTGGCTACCGAACGTCTGCTGCGTGAACAGCCCGAACTCAGTGGTGGATTGGCTCTGCAGATCGGCTTCGGAGCCGGTTTGGTCTTCGGCGCACAAGTGATCCGCCTCCCTTAAACAGGTTCATTCACGGAAAACTCTCCGTGAATGTCCTAAGATATTCGGCGGGACACTCGTCGAAAAGTTCCTCAACCGGTCGAACAACCCTCGACTGATACTAGAAAGTAGGAAAGTAATGGCATTCACCGAAGCTGAAGTCCTCGCAGGACTGGCAGAGATCGTCAACGAAGAGACCGGTTTGGCTGTGGAAGCAGTCGAGGCCAACAAGTCCTTCACCGATGACCTCGACATCGACTCCATCTCGATGATGACCATCGTCGTCAACGCGGAGAAGAAGTTCGGCGTGAAGATTCCGGATGACGACGTCAAGGACCTCGTCACCGTCCAGGACGCTGTTGACTACATCAACAAGGCTCAAGAGGCCTGAGAAACTCAGCCGAACACGGCCCGTCCACCGACGGGCCGTGTCCACTCTATCGACGAGGTTTGTACCATGACACCTAAAGTTGTCGTCACCGGGATTGGTGCGGTAACCCCATTGGGCGCGACGGCCGATGCCACGTGGCAAGCCATACTGGCCGGTAAGTCCGGCGTCCACACAATGGACAATGATTGGTCTGAGAAGTACGGCCTCGCCGTGGACTTCGCAGCACAGGTCGACCCACAGGTCGTGCCCGAGAATCTCAAACGAGTCCAGGCCAAGCGCCTCGACCCCTCCTCCCAGTTCGCTCTGATCTCAGCCCGTGAGGCCATGGCCGATGCCGGACTCGAGGAAACCGATCCTGATCGCACCGCAGTCTCCTGGGCCACCGGAATCGGCGGCGTGTGGACTCTGCTCGATGCATGGGACACTCTCCAGGAAGAGGGTCCGCGCCGGGTCATGCCCCTCACGGTACCGATGCTCATGCCCAACGGGCCTGCAGCTGCCATTGGCATGGAGTTCAAGGCCCGTGCAGGTGTTCAGACCATGGTCTCGGCTTGTGCGTCGTCAACCGAGAGCCTGGGCCACGCCTATGACGTTGTGGCCTCCGGTCACGCCGATGTCGTCATCGCCGGCGGCTCAGAAGCTGCGATCCACCCCATCACGATCGCTTCGTTCAACTCGATGCAGGCTCTCTCACGCCGCACCGACTCCCCAGAGACCGCATCACGTCCCTACGACGTCGGTCGTGACGGGTTCGTCATGGGCGAGGGTGCTGGCACGCTCATCCTCGAGACTGAGGAACATGCCAAAGCCCGGGGTGCGACGATCTACGCCGAGGTGAGCAGCTGGGGCATCTCCAACGATGCCTACCACATCACCGGTGGAGAGCCCGGCGGACAGTACGCCCTGCGTGCGATGCAGAGCGCGCTGGACAATGCGGAGCTCAGCCCCGCAGATATCAAGCACGTCAATGCACATGCGACCTCGACACCGGTCGGCGACATCCCGGAATCCCTGGCAATCAGCCAGCTGCTGGGATCTCATGTCGGAGATGCTCTGGTCAGTGCCACCAAGTCGATGACCGGCCACCTGCTGGGTGGAACCGGTGCTGTTGAGTCGATCCTCACCGTCAAGGCGTTGGAGACCCGCACGGCTCCCCCGACGATCAATATCGAAGAAGTCGACCCAGAGGTCGTGGGCATCAACATTGTCCGCGATACACCAGCCGAGCTTCCTGCTGGAGACATCGCAGCGATCTCGAACTCGTTCGGCTTCGGCGGCCACAATGCGGTCGTCGCCTTCAAATCGGTGTGATGAACTAGTTTCTCACGCAGTACTGGTACAGCTGCACCGTCCCAGCCTCACTCAGTACGAGGACCAGATCGGGCCCCAGCATTGGATTGCTGGGGCCCGATCTGTGTTGGGCCGCATCTGCGCCGAGGCTGCCTATGTTGCTATCGAGTTGATGCGTTTGGTCACGACTATGGGCACACCCGAGGTAGGAAGGTGTGCCCTTAGTCGTGTGTCCACGACTTCGGTGACGTCCTTGGACCGACGCCACAGGTAGTCCGTGTGAGCTTCAGCCGACCTTGGTCAGCCAGCGCACTGGAGCGCCCTCGCCTGCATGGCGGAAAGCGTCGAGTTCCTCGTCCCAGGCTTCGCCCAGGGCCAGAGCCATCTCAGTGGAGAGTTTGATCGGATCACCCGAGACGCGTTCCATGACGGAGCGGATGCGGTCTTCGGGTACCAGGATGTTTCCTGCAGAGTCTGTGACTGCATGATAGATGCCGAGATCTGGAGTGTGACTCCAACGGCCACCGTCGACTCCGACGGATGGCTCCTCGGTCACTTCATAGCGCAGTGAGTCCCATCCGCGAAGTGCGGATGCGATGCGAGCCCCGGACCCTGCTGGCGCACGCCAGCAGACTTCGGCACGCACAAGCCCTGGTGCTGCCGGCTGGGGTGTCCAGTCGAAGCGTGCCTGTGCACCGATTGCCCCGCCCGCTGCCCATTCAATATGCGGGCATAGCGCGCGAGGTGCTGAGTGGACGAATAGTACGCCCTGTGTCATATCCATTTGTGCCTCCTACCTCGGATACGTCTTCCCCTACGATCCGAAAGGAGGTGCTAGAGCCAATGATAGACGAGATTTACCTGCGCGCCAAGCATTGAAATACCTGGTGGCGTCGCGTGTAGCGAAGTTCTGCACGAGGACGCGAAGGGCGCGGGTCCGCCGACTGCCCGCTTCCCGCACACAGAGCGTCGGTGGGGACCAGTCACCTTGTGCTCTACGATGGCGCTATGACAGATAAGAACTGCAAAACGACCACAGTGCGAATATTCCCGGACTATGGAGACACTGTCCTGTGGCTCGTCTTCCCCGTCGACTATGAAGACAGCGGTCTGTCCGCGGAGCTGATTTCTCAGATGGACGCGTGGGAACGGTCGTACTACCAAGCGTTGGATGCCGACTTCAACTGGAAGTCAGCGGAGCATGCTCGAGTGTTCACGCACACAGGCATCGAACTGGCCGGACAGGTGGCGAACGAACTCGGCGAGGAATACATTGTCGAATTCGCCTCCTACGAACACGCCGCACCGATGTATACCGTTCAGAGCCGCAGACCAGCAGACAACGAGAGTGCCGCTGCCGCATTTTCCACCCTCGTTGCAGAGCTGGAAGCTGAGGATGAGGGGGCGTCGCAGTTGGTGACTGAAGCCGGCCCCAATGGCGAGTGGACGGCATTCGCGCCGCTGTCCGGCGATGTCTTCACCCCGAACAATCTAGGCCCTCAAGCAGAAGAGCGTGACTGAGGCCCAGTTGCGCGGTTCCTATTGGGATGTTCGGATCATGCGGATCTCGGTCACACCATCATCCGCGTCTGTGCTGGTGGAGCCGTCGGCGATGAAACCCATTTTGCGATAGAACGCCTGGGCTCGCGGGTTCGGGTCAGCGACCCATAGAGATACTGGCTCTTCCGGAACGAGGACTGCCTCCAGGAGTTTTGCGCCTGCGCCTCTGCCCTGAATCGACTCATAGGTATAGAGAACGAAGAGCTCCGCCTTGCCTCGGCGATCTTCGTCGTTTGAGGGCCCGGCCATCGCGATCCCGACGATCTGTCCATCCAACTCAGCTACTGCGACTCTGAATTTATCCTGATTGCCGTCAACGAACAGGGAGTTCCACAACTGTTCCCGGCGTTGGAGAAAATCAGGGGCATAGAGAATCTCGTCTGGCATGGTGCCCTGGTACGTTTCCTGCCATGATTCGACATGAACCTTGGCCATCGCCTTGACGTCTTCGATGGCTGGGGAGCGAACGACAATAGTCATAAACAGAGACTACAACAGAGGTGCCCCCGGTCGGACTTGAACCGACGACCAAGGAATTATGAGTTCCCTGCTCTGACCAGCTGAGCTACGGGGGCGAGCAGAAATAAGATTAACACCAACTGACTGCCTGGACCCATTCGGCCCATGCCACGCTCAAGGAAAAGCAAGCACTCACATCTCTCGTCATGGACAGTCCCCACCGCCCCTATCCCCCGGCAAGGACAGCCGTGAGTCAGGGGCAGACGGCATCAGCCTGCCGAGGCGACCGGTGAGATGCGTGTCAGTGCGCTGCGTGCGGCGTCGACGCAGGTGTAGCGTTCGGTTGTGATGTAGACGTCGAAGACGGTCTGGCCATCACTGCCGGGATCGTTTCGCTTGGAAGCGGCAACGAGACCAGACCAGTCTGGACCGACCACGACGACGCCGTGTTCATTGCGCATGGGGTCTGAGGCATCGACGACCCCTGTGCGCACGCCCTGGATCGGAGGTGCTGTGAACCCGCCGGAGAACATCGCAGTCAGTCCCACTGTGTCGCGGATGCGTTCATAGCGATCGCGGGTGGCCTGGGAGAAGGTTTCGTCTTCACCGAAGACTCCGAGTGTGATGGTGGCGGCACCGGAGGCCAGGGCGCGTTCCTCGAGGGCAGCGATCTGGGCGATCAGCAGCTCACGATTCATCACCAACGGTTCACGTCGCAGGCCCTGAGCAATCGAATAGGGCGTGCCCAGAGCCGGCAGGTTCCGGGAATAATGATCGACAAGCCCGTCTTCAATCGGCTCGGAGAAGGGTTCGGGCTGCTTGGTTGCGGGACCGAAGAAGGGCCCTGTCATGAAGCGCGCACCCAGAGCCCGGACTCGGTCGAGATCGTCTTCGGTCGTGACCCCCTCGGCGAGGATGACGGCGCCGGTGCGTTCGAGGTGAGCGTGGAGCAGTCGGTTTAGTTCGGCCAGGTGAGATTCGCAGTCGATGCGCAGCACATCGGGGTGGAGACCGACGACTGAGGGGTTGACCAGGGGCACAAAGGAGGTACTGCGCAGATCAGCGCCGACCGAAGACATTCCCACGCCCCAACCCATGGACCTGGCCTGTCGCACGGCGCGAAGGACCGATGCTGGCGAGGATGATACTCGAGAGGCGTCGAGCTGGAGGATGACCGAACGGTCGGGTTCCTCAGTGCGATCTTCGAGGGTGGCGAAGGATTCACCTTCGGCGTGAAGGAAGAGGCGGTTCGATTTGGGCAGTCCAGCTGCCTCGGCGGTCCGCAGTGCTGTGGCCCGAAGCGAGGCATCGATATCGCCGATCATCGCCGAGGCGTGCATCTCCCGGCGAAGGTTTTCGGACTCGGCGTGGCCGAGTGCAGGATCATCGGTAGGAGCTTGGAGGATCTGGTAGCCGACCTTGTCGAATGTATATGCGTCGACGACGGGGGCGAAGTAGGTTTCGATCCCGCCGGAGCGCACCAGCTCTTCGAGAGCCTGGTCCAGATCGTGTATCGCCTCAACCACCATATGTCCTTCCATGGGCAAACGTGCGTTGACAGTCTTCCACATGAGGACAGCAGTAATTGTCTAAATTCCGTAACATTATTGCGCTCAGAGCTGATGGCGTCGGCCTCGCCTGACCTCGATCAGGCCGACGAGTCCAGCGATGACCACGATGACCGCGATCGCTGCGAACGAGCTGATCATCCCTATGTTCCAGTCGCTGATATCGGTCACAGCGAAGGCCAGCGCAGTCATGATGGCCAATCCCATCGATGTCCCGATGCGCTGTCCGGTCTGCAGAACTCCCCCAGCCGAGCCTGCATATTTCAGCGGGACTTCCTGCAGTGTCAGTGTTTGATTTGGGCTGATGACCATGCCCTGTGCGGCGCCGATGAAGCACAGGGTCAGCAGCATCCACCATTCACTGCCGATGCCCTGTGTGAGAAGGAAGACGACGCCGATGGTTGAGACCAGGCCGACCAGGCAGACGATGATCCCCCAGACGACGAGTCGGCGCCCGATCTGGAACACGAAACGTCCGGATACATCTGCCGAAACGGCGGAGAGCAGAGCGGCAGGAAGGCCGATCATGCCCGCCGCCAACGCGGTGTGGCCCAGGCCCTGCTGCATGTACATGGCGATGAGCACCCAGACGCTTGTCACGCCCATGAAGTACAGAGTGATGATGATCGAACCGTTGCTGAAGCTTTTGATGCTGAACAGGTTCAGATCGACCATGGGGGCGTGACCGCGGGCGAAGTATCTGCGCTCCCACCGGGTCCAGAGCCAGATCGTGAAGAGTCCCAGCAGCAGACTGAGCCAGATGAACCATCCGACCGAGGACTCGACGAAGGGCAGCAGGACAAGAAGGACACCGACGCCGAGCAAGAGCACACCGACAGGGTCGAGATCGCGGTCCCTCTTCCGGACGGGGACATTGCTCGCCGAGGTGGCTGTTGGGTTGCCATCGGAGCCATCGTTGGCGGCTATCGGGTGCCAGGCTGATCTCGGCAGCCAGCTTTTGGCGAGGATGAGTGAGATGAGCGCAAATGGCACATTGACCAGGAACGCAGCACGCCAGCCCAGTTCTGGACCGAAGAAGGCGATGAAGACACCGCCTAGCACGGGGCCGGTCGCAACGGAGAGGCCGACGGTGGTTCCCATCAGTCCGAAGGCTCGCCCGCGCTGGGGTCCTTGGAAGTACTGCTGCAGCAGACCGACGACTTGGGGGTTGAGCAGTCCTGATCCGAGTCCCATGAACACGCGGGCGATATTGAGAGTCAGTGCCCCGGGTGCGATACCGGCCACGAGTGAGGCCAGGCCGAAGAGGCCCACTCCGATCATGAATAGCTGACCGCGTCCGAAGACGTCACCGGCGCGTCCTGCCGCCACGAGGACGACACCGAAGGAAAGCGCGTAGCCGGTCAGTACCCACTGCAGAGCCGAGGATGATGCCTGAAGATCGGTCTCAATGGCGGGGAGAACAACGTTGATGATCGAAACCGAGAGCAGAGACATGAAGAGCGGGACGAGACCAATGAGTACGATTCGTCGTTGAATCTGGTCCATGCGCTGGCCGTCTCTCACCTGATCACCTCTGCTGGGACCGGAATCCGGACAGAGGTCACTGCACGGAATCTGGTCGATTCGACTGCCCCGGACTGGGGTCTACCTCATCATACGTGTGTGCTCATGTCCCGGGCGGAATCACACATGGCCACCGCTGACCGGCCTAGCAGTATTAGGCTTCCAGCCCAAGGCCGGTGCGACGTGGCTGGCGAATGATTCCAAGATGTGGAGGTTGTAGTCCACGCCCAGCTGGCTCGGGATCGTCAGTAGGACTGTGTCCGCTGCTTCGACCGCAGGGTCGGCCTTCAGCGCTTCAATGAGGTGGTCAGGCTCGCCCGCATAGGTCTTTCCGAAGGTCGAACGGGCACCGTCGATGATTCCGATCTGATCGTCTTCTCCCCTGGAGCGGCGACCGAAGTAGAGGTCGTCGAGATTCGTGATGATCGGGAAGATGCTGCGGCTGACGGACACACGCGGGGCCCAGTCATGACCGGCGGCCTTCCACGCCGCCCGATAGCGATCGATCTGATCACGCTGCAGCTCACCGAAGGACGCACCTGTGGCCTCGGTCAGCAGAGTTGAGCTCATCAGATTCACGCCCTGAGCGGCCGCCCATTCGGCGGTCGCCGCCGTACCGGCACCCCACCAGATCCTGTGATCAAGACCGGGTGAATGAGGTTCGACGCGCAGTCTCTTACCTGATCCGAACTGTTCGGGATCCGCGGGCGCCAGTTCCTCACCCCTGATCGCCGACAGAAAGCGGGCGAACTTCGCACGGGCCATGTGTGCGGCCTTGGCACCATCGTTGTCGCTGTAGCCGAAGGCCTCCCAGCCACGATCGGCTGGTTCCGGTGATCCCCGGCTGATACCCAAAGCCACACGCTGGTCCGAGAGCAGATCAAGGGCCGCGGCTTCTTCAGCCAGATAGAGAGGGTTCTCATAGCGCATGTCGAGGTTGCAACCTTCGATGGGTGGCGCAGTCGTTCTCCACAGCTGCTCCGGGTGCCACCCGGGCGCGCTTGACCCAGTGGACGTTGATGGTGACAGGTGCTCGGTCACGATAGTGACCACCAGGTGGCGAGTTGCCGAAATGGAAACCGTGCATTAGTGTTTCCAGCATGGAAACGGACGGACAGATGACGCCTAATCAAGACGAAGCGCGCAGGATGCTGGACGCCGCAGGGAACGCCGAAGACAGGACGCGGAACCCGACCCTCCCATGGGCGTTCTTCATTGCGCAGGCGGTGCTGCTCGCTGGCATCTGCGCTGCGCAACTCCTCCCAGCCAGCCCATCGAGGCTAGTGACGATCTTCGGTCTGATTGCTGTCGTAGCAATCGGCATGCGTAACGTGTTCGCTAGGCCTGGATACGGAGTTGTGTGGCCCGATGGGAAGGGAATCTTCCCGTACATGGTGGCGCTGTTCGTCCTCGTGGGCATCCCGGCGGTATTCGCAGTCGGGTTCGGCTTGTCATGGCTCTGGCTTGGTGCTGGATTCTTCGCCGGAGCGGCGACTCTCGAAATGGGGCGTCGGTACCGGAGCGTAGTCGGTCGTGCCTGAACTGGGATTCGACCCGCTCATCCATGCGCCCCATCGGCTGCGCATCTGCGCGATCGCCCATGCCGCGACACACGTGGAATTCGGCGAACTGCAGGGGCGATTAGGGCTGTCCAAGTCCGCGCTCAGCAAGCACATCTCCCTGCTAATCGAACGCGGCTATCTACAGGACGAACACGTGACCAGAGGTGGAAGGGCGCGCCTCCGACTTTCGCTCACCGAGCATGGCCGCCAAGCTTATCGTGGGCACACGGCGGCGCTACGCGAGATCATCGAGAGTGCAGGATGATCAGTTTAGGATGCGAAGCCTAAAGGAGTGCGCTAGCGCATGTCGAGGTTGTAGCACTCGAAGGCTGGCGCTACCGCGGATGACTCGACCTTGCCATCGTGGCAGCTGGTCCGGTGAAGCCTCAGACCGAGGGCGCTTGACCTTGCCCCTGGGGGAAGGCGTCAAGTGGTTGCAGGTGGTCACAACGCCACCGCCAATACGGAAAGAGGACGTGATCTGAAATGGCACTCAACATCGCAGCCGAAGAGCGGCAGACTGTTCACTACATCGGCATTCCCCTCAGCGCCCGATTCTCGGAGTTCGGCGCGCCCGGCGGGCCCAACGAGGCGATCCCGCGGATCTATCAGTGGCTGGGCGAGCACCAGGTTGCGCCGCTTGGCGGGCCTCTCTATGTCTACCGTCACTTCGGAAACAGTGATGACACGGTTGACCTCACCGTCGCGGTGCCGATCGCCGGACCGGTCAAGCCGACAGACGGTCTCGTTCTCGGTGCCCTCCCGGCAGGTACCTACGTCGTCGGCCGTCATGTCGGCGCGCCCGACGCCATCCCGGCGGCACACAGAGAGATTAAGACATGGGCCGAGGCCCACGGGCATCGCCTCGACGTCCTCGAAGACGACAACGGTGGACTATGGACCGGCCACGCCGAGCACTTTCTCACCGATCCCACGGAAGAAGCCGACCCCTCCAAGTGGGTCACCGATCTGCTGTTCAAGACCGTCTGAGCGCGCAGAGCTTTCGATAGACTGGACTCCTGAGGAGGGGCATGGCCGATCTGATGACGATTGGAGAGTTCGCGGCGGCCACATGGCTGTCGCCGAAGGCGCTCCGGCTCTACGACCGGAACGGCCTACTCTCGCCCGATGCGGTCGATCCGTTCAACGGCTATCGGAAGTACAGCCACTCTCAGATCGAAGTCGCCCGTCTCGTCACCATGCTCCGGCGCATCGACATGCCTCTTGACCAGATCAGGGAGCTGCTGAGACTGCCTGAAGCCGAAAGATCAGCCTTCGTAACGCGTTATCGGGAAGCCGAAGCGGAACGGCACGCGCGTCGCCAATCCCTGGCTCGCTTCATCGAGCACGCGGTCGCAGAGGGCTCGTTGGACGGAGACGGCCAGCCTGGATCCTCCCGGTTTGAGGTGTCGGTGCGAACCGTTCCAGACAGCGCGGTTCTGACATCGGCCCGGCACACGTCCGCCCGCGAGCTGCCTGACGTCATTCGCTCCAGTGCAGCGAAACTCCTGCAGCTCGCGGACGGACGCGGCGGTGCAAGCGGTGGGCTCGTCGTGATCTACCACGGCCAAGTCGGTTGGGAGTCCGACGGGCCCATCGAGGTCTGCGTGCCGCTCCGCGACGCGGAGCGTGCCCATCGAGTGGAACGCGAGCATTTGCAGCTGTTCACGCGCGTCGTTTCCGAGGATGTGCAGTTCCCCAGGATTCTCGCGGCGTTCGAAGCGGTCCAGAGGCGTGCTCGTCAACTCGGTTTCGCCCATGCGGGACCGCCACGAGAAATCTACACACCAGATAACCAAGACTCGGTGCCGCGATGTGAGGTCGCATTGCCGGTCACCACAAATGAAGGATGGTTGAGAGTATGAAAATCATTCTTCCCACTGACTGCGGAAATGCGCCGAGAATCGTCAGAGTCGGAGAGTTCGTCACTAACTGGGCGAGGCGCGACGCTGAGTCTATGACAGCATCGTTGACCGATGATGCGACCTGGACAGTCGCCGGGCGACAGACCGCCAATGACATTATCCCGGCCGACTTCGCGGGCCCGGGCGGCACGCCCGACTACCTCGAAGTCAATACGATCATCACGCACGGCCGACTCGCTTCCTGTAATGGCTTCGTAGATTCTGAGTCAGTCCGAATGCACTTTAGTCACGTATTCAAGTTCGCGAGCACGTCGAAGGCTGCCAAGATCAGGGAGGCTCGAACGTACCTCAACGAGTGCCCCTAGCGCATATCTGGGTTGTTACTCTGGTTTCAGAGCTGCCGCGGGCGCGAGCGCCGTTGCCACCGGATGGGGAGTGTAACGCGCGAGTGCTGTTCACGCTGGCTCGTCGCACCAGTCTCGATATAGTTGGTGCATATGGTTGACATGCATCGAGAGTTTCCAAAGCTTGTGATATACGACCTTGATGGTGTCATCACACTAAAGGACACGTTCACCGCACTCGTTATTCGGCGACTTGTGCGCTCACCGCTGCGCCTGCTTCGAGCACTGCCCAAAGCAGTGACAATGGTCTGCGGTCGTAAAGAAGAGGCGTCTCGGAAGATTGCCGAAATCGCCCTCGCCGGAATGACCGACGCCAGCTACTGCGCCCTCGCCGATCAGCTTGGTCGGGAAATCGCTGCTGACACGAGGTGGATACGCCCCTGCGCCGTGCAACTCATCCGACGCCAGCACGCCTCCGGGTCGCGGATCGTTGTCGCCACAGCCACCGAGCGGCGACTCGCTGAGTCGCTACTCGCAGCTGCCGAGGTTCCTTACGACTTGCTCTGTGCGTCGTTGCTCGACTCGACTCCTTCGGGTCTTACCGTTAGTGACCATCGTGTAGGTGCGCGAAAAAAGGAGGCCCTGCTCGAACTCAACGTGCCGATCCCAAGTGCCGAGTTCGTCACTGACTCCATGACGGACCTACCCACCGCAAAAGCCGCATCCAGCGTTGTGCTCATCGGGGCTTCAAAACGCACCCAACGCAGATTCCGTGAGACGAATGTGGCACTCATCGATCCGAGCTGATCGGAGCGCTACCTCCTAGCGCATGTCGATGACACCAGTCCCGACCTCGATTCGAGAGGTCTTGGCGGCAATCGCAGCCAGCAGGGGCATCGGCGAAGCCGCCTGCTCAGCGAAGTGGTGGACCCGGAAGTAGGCGCCGTTGACACCGATCTCGTCTGCTCCGACACCGATGTCGACTGCTTGCTGCAACGCCTCTTTCGCTCCGTACTCCCCTGGAGCACTTCCCGACCCATAATGACCGAAACTCAAGAACCCGAATGCTTTCATACCTCGATAACTGGCATTCTCGTTCACCTATTCCCCGTGATTGAGGGATGGGTCGACCGGGCACGACAAAGGCCCCGTCCAAATGGACGGGGCCTAGGCTGCTCCTCCGGCTGGGCTCGAACCAGCGACCCTTCGATTAACAGTCGAATGCTCTGCCAACTGAGCTACGGAGGAATGCCGCAGTTACCTGCGTACGTAATGTCAGCTTAGCAAAGACCCGAGGCTCACGACAAAGCGAGCAACAGTGCTTTAGCTCACAACTCGGGTTTACCCCACCAGCGAACACCGTGCAATCCGTACAGTCAGGACAAACCCAGTCAACAACCACCTCGGCGAGGTGGCTGCACTGTAAAATCAAAGGGATTCCTCACCCCATCCATGCAGCGGAAGAAGTGCACGTGACCATAGTGGCAATCGCCCTCGCCGTCCTTGCGGCAGTGGCACTGGCCTATGGAGCTCTGTACCAACATGACGCGGTCGCAGGTCAGGACAACTCCCACAACGGACTGAGTTGGGTTCACTTCAAGGAGCTGCTGAGCAACAGGAAATGGCTGATCGGACTGATCGTCACCGGCCTGGGCACCGTGGGCAACATCGTCGCTCTGGCCCTCGCCCCGGTTATGGTCGTCCAGCCAGTCGGCGCCTTCTCCCTCATCGTCTCCGTCCTACTGGGTGTGCGGCACCGGGGACTGAAGGTCAACCGACGACTCGTGCAGGCAGTCGTCTGGTGCACGGTGGCAGTGACGATCTTCGTCGCCCTCTCCGCCACCACGGCACGCACTGAGGTGCATCTGGGCACTGACGCGTTGCCGCTTGTGGTGATCACTGCGGTCATCCTCGCTCTGGGTCTGGCCATCATGCTGTTCTTCCGTGGCGCACCCCAGCTGGTGCTCATCACGGCCGCGGGCCTGCTCTTCGCTTGTGTGGCCACGAATACCCACCTGGTCAGCGTTCAGCTGCTCCGGGCAGGTCTTGACCAGGTCACATGGCTCAACGTCGTCGGTCTCATCGCTGCAACTGCGGTCGGATCCTGGTTCGTCCAGAACGCCTACGCTGCCGGCCCTCCAGAGATGGTCATCGCCGGCCTGACCGTCGTTGATCCGATCGGCGCGGTGATCCTCGGATCGGTCGTCCTCGGTGAGGCAGCATCTGCACCTGTCTGGCTCGTCGTCGTGATCGCAGCCACCGGATTGGTCGCCTGTCTGGGCGTCGTTGTATTGTCGCGGTATCACCCCGATGTCAAAGATCGAGAACACGAGCGTCGAGTTGCCCGTCGCACAGACCAGTTGCCCGACACCGAGGAGAGTTGAATCCTGTCCGCGCATAGCCACACCCCAGCCCGTCGCATTCTCATTCCGACGGAAACCTACGCACCCGAGGTCAATGGCGCCGCCAAGTTCGCAGAGCGTCTGGCCGCTGGGCTCGCCGCCCGCGGCAATGATGTTCACGTCGCCTGCCCCTCTGCAACCGGGAAGGCGTCGGTGAGCACTGAGAACGGTGTCACGGTCCACCGGCTGACCTCTCATCGGTGGCCGCTGCACCCGACCTGGACCATCTGCATGCCGTGGGAGACGAAACCTGAGCTGTCTCGCCTCCTCGATTCTCTGCAGCCCGACGTAGTACATACTCAGGCTCACTTCGTCATCGGTCGCTACGCCTTCTCAGAAGCCAGCAAACGCCGGATCCCGGTCGTGGCCACGAACCACTTCATGCCCGATAACGTACGCCCTTATGTGCGCGCGCCGAAACCCCTCCTCGACGGGGGCACCTCCATTGCCTGGTGGGATCTGCGCCGTAAGTTCCAGTCCGCAGACTTCATCACGGTTCCGACGCAGCTCGCTGCGGACCTACTCACACAGAACGGCTTCTCCTCCCCCATTCGGGCAGTCTCCTGCGGCATCGACCTGGAACGATTCGCGCACCTACGAGACGATCAGGCCACAGCGTCTGAGACGGAGTCCGCGGGATCCCCGACAACTCCTGCGGGATCACCGACGGCGGCTGGGCCTAGCGCGACAGCGCCTGACACCGGGGAGACACCGCCACGTGTTCTCTTCGTGGGCCGACTCTCCTCAGAGAAGCACGCCGCCGACATCGTCGAAGCGGTCGCGAAGACGGATCCCGCGCTCGGCCTCGAAGCTGACATCGTCGGCGGCGGGGATCAGGAGGAGCCGCTCAAGGACCTTGCTGCAGACCTCGGAATTGCAGACCGCATCCATGTCCTCGGCAAGATCAGCGACAAAGAACTCATGGACGCTTACCAACGCTGCACGTTCTTCTGCATGCCCTCGACCGCTGAGTTGCAGTCGATCGCGACGCTCGAGGCCCTGGCCTCACGGAAACCGGTCGTCCTCGCAGACGCGGTGGCCCTGCCACATCTGGTCAGGGACGGCGTCAACGGTTTCCTGTTCCCACCACGCGATATCGAGGAGTTGGCCTCCAGGTTCACGCGGATCTGCGAGCTTCCCGACGAACAGCTTGACGCCATGTCCAGGGCCTCACTCGATGTGGTGGCCAAACATGACATCGAGTACACGCTCGATACGTTCGAATCCATCTACGGCAAGGTCATCGCTGAGGGCCTCGATACCGCTGCCTGAAGTTACTCAGGAGCTGTTGCTCAGGCGGTGAAGTCTGTCAGCCGTCTGCGCCTGCAGGTGGAACGAACACGGTCTCCTCGGAGACCAGACGATCGAAGTCCACGCCTGCCACCATGTCATCGATGCATGACCACGATCCCTCTGAGCCTGCCAGCCCGAGGGAGTCCCCCATCCAGGCGTAGACGTCCTGACGTGTCCAACCCAGGTTGCGCAGCTGCTGATAGGTGACCGCACCATCGCGTTTGGCCAAGCGCTTGCCGGCCGTGTTCACCACCAATGGGACGTGCAGCCAGGAGGGCTGCGGCAGACCCAGCAGGTGGGCCAGATGAGCTTGACGAGGCGCCGAGGTGACCAGATCGTCACCGCGCACCACCTCGTCGACACCGCTGGCCCCGTCATCGACTATGACGATGAGATTGTAGGCGAAGACTCCATCGCCGCGTTTGAGGACCAGATCATCGACCGGGGCCGTAATGTCTCCCAGCAGACGATCGTGGACTGTGATCTCAGCGTTGTCGGTCCTCAGCCGCAGTGCCGGGCTGCGCCCCTGTTCTTCAAGCCGTTGCCGATGCCGTTCACGGGCGGATTCGGGCAGATCACGACAGGTTCCGGGATACGCACCGGGCGGAGAGTGGGGTGCCGACGGAGCCTGTTGAATGTCCTTACGTGAGCAGTAGCACTCGTAGACCAGTCCCTGCCCATCGAGGCGGTTCAGCGCCTCGTTGTAGACGCCGAGGCGCTCGGATTGGACGAGTGGCGGCTCATCGGGGGTGACGCCCAGGTCGGCGAAGACCTCGAGCTGTGATTGCCCCGCACCGGTCTTAGCCCGGTCGAGGTCTTCGATGCGCCAGAGGAACTGCCTCCCGGTCTGACGCGCACGTACATAGGCCAGCAGCCCAGAGCGGATATTGCCGATGTGCAGGTCGCCGCTGGGACTGGGCGCGAATCGACCCGCACCAGTCTGCGAAGTCATGAGCCTCGCAGCCTGTGGATTCGACTCTGGGCGTGCTTCGCTCAAGCCTTCGTCACGAGATCGGCGTACTGCGGGAATCGTTGCAGATAGTCCTGGACGTAGCTGCACGTCGGGACGATGAGACCGCCCTCGTCCCGGATCTGATCGAGAACGCTGGTCACCAGTGTGCGCGCGAAGCCGCGGCGTGAGAAGCCTTCGGAGATGATTGTGTGTTGGAGTTCGACCTTCTGCTCGTCGATGACGCGATAGGCGAGGAAGCCTGCGAACTGGACGGGATCCTCAGCAGTGAAGATCTCATAGCGTTCGCGACCAGGATTCTTGACCACCGTGACGGGGGTGGAACTGAGTTCAGGCTGCATATGGGACTCCTTGTCAGCGGCATGGTCCTTGATAGGAACATTACAGGGTGGCGCCGGTATCTTCACTCTCCGACGCCACCCTGTTTCAGTCCGTTCAGGCGGTGGTCTTCGCTGACAGCCCTTCCGCCCCGACGGGAGCGGTGGTCTTGCGCTGCAGTCGCTTCTCCAGCCACCGGGCGATGCCGGCGACGATCATGTTGATGATGATGAACAGCACCGCACCGACGAGGAACGTCGGGAGCAGGTTGTTGTACTCACGGCCGATGAGGTTCACCTGGTACAGCAGGTCCTGGTAGGTGACGATGAATCCCAGGGCCGAGTCCTTGAGCAGCACGACGATCTGAGCGATGATCGTGGGCATCATCGCGCGCAGAGCCTGCGGCATCAGCACCAGACTCATCACCTGCCCCGGACGCATACCGATGGCCATGCCGGCTTCCCGTTGTCCCTTCGGAACGGCGAGGATGCCGGCACGGATGATCTCTGCCAGAACCATACCGTTGTAGAGCGTGAGGCCGATGACGACTGACCAGAATGCTCCGATGGTGTTGCCGAAGATGAGGAACATCGCAAAGATCAGCAGCAGGACTGGCACACCGCGGAAGAACTCGAGGATGATGGTCCCCGGCACCGAGATGATCTTCTTGCTTGAGAGTCGCAGCAGCGCGAACACGACGCCGACGACAAGGGCCAGCAGAGAGGCGACGACCGCGACCTTCAGCGTTGCCCCCATTCCTTGAAGCAGCACGAGCTGAATCTGGGAGAACGTGAATGGGTACCATTTCGCAGGGTCCAGCTGCCCGGCGTCTGCGAACTTCCAGATCACGAAGGCGATGAGCGCGGCCAGCACAAGCACGGAGACGAACGAGAGGATGATGTTGTTGCGACGGGCCTTGGGGCCGGGTTCGTCGAACAGGACCTGAGTCGGTGCGCTCATCGCAGGATCACCAGCTTCTTCTCGAGGTAGTCGAAGACGCGACCGAGGATCAGCGCCAGGATCAGGTAGGCAAGAGCGGTCCCGAACAGCAGTGGGACCACCAGGTCGCCTCGAACTTCGATGGCATTGCGCATGGCTGAGATGAGTTCACGGTTGTTGAACGCCGAGGCGATCGAGGTGTTCTTCAACAGCGCGATGATGACGCTGCCCAGAGGCGGGATGACGGTGCGGAATGCCTGGGGCAGAACGACCTGGTTCAGGGTCTGTCCGAACGTGAGTCCGATGGCCCGTGCTGCTTCGGCTTGGCCCACTGGAACCGTCGAGATCCCTGACTTGAGGGTCTCGGCGACGAAACAGGCCGTATAGGCCGTCAGCGCCAGCGTTGCATAGACGAAGGAATTGAAGGAGCTCGTCGCGCCGAAGCGGATGTCGAGGAACGGCAGCCCGAAGGCGCAGAAGAACATCACCAGCGTCAGCGGCGTGTTCCTGACGACGTTGATGTACGTCGAGGCTGCGGTCCGCAGGACCGGCGTCGGTGAGACCCGCATGCCGGCCAGGATCGTACCCAGTATGAGGGCGCCGATCAGGGCGACGGCGAAGAGTTTGATGGTGCCCCAGATGCCGGAGAGGAACATCTCGAGAAGTTGCAGAAAATCCATTCCAGATTCCTTAATCGATGTGAGGGCACCGTTGGGTGCCCTCACATCATGTCAATCTGAAGGCTGGTCAGTAACGGTCGATCTTGGGCATGTCGACATCATCGGTGGAACCGAGGGTGTATTCGAATGCCTTCTTCCAGTCACCGTCGTCCATGCCCTTCTGCAGGGCATCGTTGACGGCGTCACGCATGGCGTCGTCTCCCTTGGGCAGGCCGACACCGTATGGTTCTTCGGTGAACGGTTTGCCGACGACCTTGAACTCGCCTTCGTACTGCTTGGCGTAGCCACGCAGGATCGCGTCATCGGTGGTCACCGCGTCAACGGAACCCGACTGCAGGTCAGTGACACACTTCGAGTAGGTGTCATAGGCCACGAGCTCTGCCTTGGTGTACTTCTCTTCGATGTTCTGTGCCGGAGTCGACCCGTCCACGGAGCAGACCTTCTTGCCGTCGAGATCGTCGGGACCGGCGATGTCGGAGTCCTTCGCCACGAGCAGATCCTGACCGGCGATGTAGTACGGTCCGGCAAAGTCAACGACCTTCTTGCGTTCGTCATTGATCGTGTACGTGGCCACGATCATGTCGACGTTGCCCTGCTGCAGGAAGGGCTCACGGTTGGCAGAGACGGTCTCTGTGTACTTGATCTGGTCCGGGCTGAAGCCCAACTGTGCGGCCACCATCTTCGCGATCTCGATATCGAAGCCCGCAGGCTCCTTCGTGCCGGCCTTGACGTTGCCGAGTCCCGGCTGGTCGTACTTGACGCCGATCTTCAGCTTGCCGGCATCCTTGGCGGCTTTCCAGGTCTTGGAGTCTTTGAAATCGGCGCTGTCGTTGACTGTGTACTCAGGTGCCTTGGCCTGGTCACCGTCGCCCTCGGCCGGTGCATCAGGGCTTCCGCCTTGACCGCAGCCGCTGAGTGCGAGCAGTCCGATGGCAACAGATGCGATTGAGAGTCTGAGCTTCTTCATCGTTTCTCCTTGTGAGTGTGGTGCATGTGACGGGGTGGTGTGGTACAAAACTGAAAATGGTGCATTGCTGAACGCCGAACAGCTTCGTTCGGCGCGCTCAGCGAGTGAGGATCTTGGACAGGAAGTCCTTGGCGCGTGGAGTCTTCGGGTTGGTGAAGAACTCCTCAGGCTCGGCGACCTCGACGATCTCACCGTCGGCCATGAAGACGACCCGGTGCGCGGCTTTCCTGGCGAAGCCCATCTCGTGGGTCACGACCACCATGGTCATGCCTTCTTCGGCGAGTCCGACCATGACGTCGAGGACCTCGTTGATCATCTCGGGGTCCAGCGCCGAGGTGGGCTCGTCGAAGAGCATCACCTTCGGCTTCATCGCCAACGAACGGGCGATGGCGACTCGCTGCTGCTGTCCACCGGAGAGCTGTGCAGGGTATTTATCTGCTTGGTGGGCGACTCCGACGCGTTCGAGCAGAGCCATTGCCTGGTTTTCGGCTTCGGCTTTGGACAGTTTGCGGACCTTGATCGGCCCGAGGGTGACGTTCTCCAAAATCGTCTTATGGGCGAAGAGGTTGAAGGCCTGGAAGACCATGCCCACGTCGGAGCGCAGCTGTGCCAGGGCGGCACCTTCGGCAGGCAGTTGTTTGCCGTCGATCGTAATCGAGCCTGAGGTGATGGTCTCCAGGCGGTTGATCGTCCGGCACAGAGTGGATTTGCCGGAACCGGACGGGCCGATGACGACGACGACTTCGCGTTCTTTGATATTGAGGTTGATGTGCTTCAGCGCGTGAAAATCACCGTAGTGCTTCTCGACATCTGTGACGGACACCAACGGTGGTGATTCAGCTCTCATGGCTATTGATCTTAGTGAATAACGCTCGCACATGAAAAACGTGGGGTCTTGCCAGAAAAACTGCAACCGACTTGTGACCTGGGTCATTCGTCGGTTGCAGTCTTAGAACCTTCACATGGCAGCGGTGTTCTGGATGATCTTCTCGCCTTCTTCGCGGAGCTCGATCTTGCGGATCTTGCCCGATACCGTCATCGGAAATGATTCCCGGACCTCGACGTAGCGCGGAATTTTGAAGTGAGCCAACCTGCCGGAGCAGAAGTCCTTGACCTCGGTCGCGCTCAGAGCGTCGAAGCCGTCCTTGAGGATAACCCAGGCCATGAGCTCCTCACCGTATTTCTCATCCGGGATCCCGACCACCTGGACATCCTTGATCGATGGGTGGTGGTAGAGGAACTCCTCCACCTCACGGGGGTAGACGTTCTCTCCACCGCGGATGACCATGTCCTTGATCCGTCCGGAGATGTCGACGTAGCCGTCATCATCCATGATTCCAAGGTCTCCGGTGTGGATCCAACGAGACTCATCGATCGCCTCGGCGGTCTTCTCCGGATTTTCCCAATACCCGAGCATGACCGCATAGCCGCGGGTGCACAATTCGCCCTTCTGCCCGCGTGGGACGGCTTGGCCTGTGACCGGGTCGGCGATCTTGATTTCAAGATGCGGCATGACACGACCGACGGTTTGAGTGCGAGCCTCAAGGGAATCATCGACGCGGGTCATCATCGACACCGGCGAGGTCTCAGTCATTCCGTAGCAGATGGCGACCTCCTCCATATTCATGTCGTTGATGACGCGTTTCATGATTTCGACCGGGCAGGGCGAGCCAGCCATGACTCCTGTGCGCAGCGAACCGAGGTCGTAGCTTGCGAAGTCTGGATGCTCGAGTTCTCCGATGAACATCGTCGGTACGCCGTAGAGTGAGGTCGCCTTCTCCTCTGACACTGCCTTCAGTGTCGCCGCAGGATCGAAACCGGGTGCGGGCAGGATGATGGCGGCACCGTGGCTCAGAGCCGCAAGGTTTCCGATGACCATGCCGAAGCAGTGGTAGTACGGCACCGGAAGGACCACGGAGTCCTCCGCGGAGTATGACAGCAGCTCTCCGATGAAGAAGCCGTTGTTGAGGATGTTGTGGTGGCTCAGCGTCACCCCCTTGGGGAAGCCGGTTGTGCCCGAGGTGTATTGGATGTTGATCGGGTCGTCCATCGCCAGCTCGCCGATGAGCTTGTCCAGGCGTACCGAATATTTGGCCGCGTCATCATCGAGCAGGTCTCGACCGCTGCCGATCAGGTGCGCGAAGGACTCGCGTTCGCCGATGACCGCGTCCCCAAGCAGGTCGGAGGGAACGGTGTCGATGAAGACCAGCTCGAGGCCCGGAACCTTCGCCGCGACCTCGGTCGCGATCGCGTGGAAGTCCGAGTGTGGGGGCGCAGTGATCTGGGAGACGAGCATTGTCATCCCGGACTGCTTGGCGACGTATTCGAGCTCATGGCTGCGGTAGGAGGGATTGACGTTGACGAGGATCGCGCCGATCTTGGCGGTAGCGTACTGGATCAGCGCCCATTCGGCGACGTTCTGCGCCCAGATTCCGACCCTGTCACCCTTCTTCACTCCGCGTTCGAGCAGGCCGATCGCCAAGGCGTCGGTATCGCGGTCGAACTCAGCATAGGTCCAACGGCGATCGGAATAGCGATCGACAAGAGCTGGCTCCTGGGCATATGTGGTCGCTGTGGCCTTGAGGTGTGCGGGAATGGTCTGACCCAACAGCGGTGTCTCGGAAGGACCTGAGGAATAGGAAAGTTCTGCCACGTCGTTGTGCTCCTTATTGCAATTTCAATGTGACTGCTGTGACCTAATGCACAGTATTCCCTCTGCGTCGGTGGCGCAAAAGCTGGTCAGGAAATCGTGCCCCAGCATGCCCGATCCCACGTCGGCGATTCGCTGACCCACCTGCCCCACCGGTGACACGGTGGCCACCTGACCGGAGTCGATGTGCACCAGGGTCGCTGCCAAGGTGGTGACATCCTCGGCGTCATGGGTGATGATGATCGCGCTGCGACCGGTGAGAGCCTTGGCCAGCACTCGCCTGGTCTCGACCTTGACGTCGACGTCGAGGGCAGCCAAAGGTTCGTCGAGCAGCAGCAGCTTCGGGTCGACCACGAGAGCCCTGGCCAACGCGATCCTGGCCGCCTGTCCCCCGGACACAGCCTCCGGCGCCCGATCAGAGCAATGGCCGACACCGAGGCTGTTGAGCATGTCCTGCGCAGCCGCACGTGCTTCGCCGGCGGCCTGTCCTTGAGCATTGAGCCCGAAGGCCACATTGTCGATGACGTTCAGATGCGGGAACAGAAGCGGTGTCTGTGCGAGGTGGACGATTCCACGGGCGTGGATAGGAGGCCACTTATCGCATTCGAGGTCGAAGATGGTGTCCTCGCCGATGCGCAGGGAACCTGATTCGGCGGATATGGCACCGGTCATGAGTTGGAACAGGCTGGACTTGCCTGCCCCATTGCGTCCGATCAGAGCCGTCGTCGCCCCAGAAGGAATCGAGAGGCCGATGTCCAGACCACGCTCGGGTACAGACGCGCAGAGATGGATCGCGGAGGCGCTCGCCGTCCTCGGTTCGATGCCTCTCGCCTGTGACCCGCCCGCCTGAGCCACTCCCATCGATGGTGTCGTCGGCTCGGATACCCGGAGGGTCTGTGCTCGGAGTCTGGGTGTGCGGAGTCGGGGTGCGTGAGGGGAACGATAGGCGAGGACGATGATGATCAGGGCGACGGCGATGAGGAGCAGAGACAACGCAATTGCTGATTGCGGGTCGGTTTCCCGGACCAGATAGATCTGCAGCGGCATCGTGCGGGTGACGCCGGAGAGGGAGCCGGCGAAGGTCAGGGTCGCACCGAACTCCCCCAACGCCCGTGCGAAGCAGAGAACGGCACCGGTCATGATCCCCTGGCGCAGGAGCGGAAGCGTGACGTGGAAGAACACGCGGTTGGGTGTGGCGCCGAGTTCAGCGGCGGCGAGTTCGAAGTCCTGGCCGCGGGCGGCCACAGCCGTCTCGACGGACATGACCATGAATGGCAGTGACACGAAGATCTGTGCGAAGACCACTGCTGCCGACGTGTAGGCCAACCCGAGTCCCATGTCGGCGAGCAGGGATCCGAGAGCCGCGGTTCGTCCCCAGGTGTAGAGAAGGGCCAGACCGCTGACGACCGGTGGCAGGACGAGCGGAAGCAATATGAGCGTACGGATGACGCGTTGTCCGCGGAAGTTCCGGGTTGCCAGCAGGTACCCCAGAGGAAATCCGATGACCACGCAGGTCAAGGCCGCAATAATGGAAGTCAGCAGCGACAGACCCATCGCCAAGCGTGATTCAGGTGCCAGGATGACCTCGCCGAGGTGGCCCGGATCGATTCGTGCGACCAGACCGATGATCGGGACCAAGAGGAAGGCGATGCCGAGCGCAGCGGGAATCCACAGCCACCTCGGCAGCGCCGAGTGATGGTGGCGTGTACGCGTCTTCGTCATCATGGGGAGGAGAATCCAGCGTCTGTCAGCGAACGTGACGCTTCCTTCGACGCTAGGAACTTCACGAAGGCATCGGCGGCGTCCTTATTGTCGCTGGCGTCAACGGTGGCTGCGGGGTATTTGTTGATGACCTTGTCGGCGCCGTCGAGTTCGACCTCTTCGACATCTCCTCCTGCGCGGGCGACATCGGTGACGTATACGATGCCGGCATCGGCCTGACCTGCGCTGATTTTGCCCAGCACATCGGTGACGGAATTCTCCTCGCTGACCGGATCGAGCGTGACAGAGTTCTTTTTCGCCCACGTCTGGGTCGCCGCACCGCAGGGCACCTGCGGTGCACAGACGACGAGGTCCTTGCCGGCGAAGTCCTTCGAGGTTTTGATCTTGCCCGGGTTTCCCTCGGGGACAGCCAGAGTCAGGGTGTTCGAGGCGAAGATCGAGGGCTGTCCGGCCAGCAGGTCCTCTCCGGCGAGAGTGTCCATGGTCTTCTCATCGGCGGTGGCGATGACGTCTGCCGGCGCCCCTTCGGAGATCTGTGCGACAAGGTCCGAGGATCCGGCGAAGGAGAATTTCACATCTACATCAGGCTCAGACTTGGAGAACTCTTCGGCGACCTCGCCGAACACCTCAGTCAAGGAGGCCGCGGCGAAGACGGTCAGAGTCGTCTTCTCCCCGGATGGAGAGTCCGAATCTGTGCCGGTGGAGCAGGCGGTCAGTGAGAGCAGTGCGACGATGCAGGCTGCGGACAGAAACTTCATCTCTCCATTAAACCCGCATTTGCACTCAGAACGTTAATCCATCTCCGCAATTGCGGACAATAGATGGTTGAATGAGCGAATTCACTGCCTCAGCGAACACCTGCCGTGTCGATGGAGACCATTGTCGCCTTCACCGAGGCCGTGGCAAGGCTGCCGGGTCCGAGTTCAAGTTGCCTGCATGCTTCTGCTGACATCAGGGATACGACCCGGAACGGACCGCACTGGAGGCTGACCTGGGCCATCACGCCGTCGATGACAACGTCGGTGACCAGTCCAGCGAATCGGTTGCGCGCGGAGCTGACGACTCCTGTCGGATCTTCGAGGGCGGCCGAACTCGACTGAGCCAGGGCCACGAGTTCGCGCCCCTCGACCACAGCACGATTGGAGGTGTCCTTACGCTGGGTCAGTTTGCCTTCGCTGACCCACCGGCGGATGGTGTCATCACTGACTCCGAGGAAACGGGCCGCGTCGCTGATGCGCAGTTCGGTCATTCGAGGGCACCGACCCATTCGTCGTCACCGTCGGCGAAGAACTGGTGCTTCCAGATCGCCACCCGGGCCTTGACCTCATCGATGAGCTCAGAGCAGGCGGCGAAGGAATCGTGACGATGTGGTGAGGCGACGACCGCGGCCAAGGCCACATCGCCGATCTCGAGGGCACCAACGCGGTGGACGACGGACAGACGCACGGCCGGATGCTTTGCCGCAATCTCAGCGGCCACCTCGGCGATCTGATCACCGGCCACTGGATGGGACTCATACGCCAGCCGGGTGACTCCTCGCCCCCCGTCATGGTCGCGGATGACACCGGAGAAGCTGACCACAGCGCCACAGGTGTCGTCGAGGACATCGGGTTCAAGAGCAGCAGTGCTGATCGGGGTCTCGACGATGCCGGTGTGGATGACGCTCATGCTTCCCGATTCCAATCGCCGCTGCGTCCACCCGACTTCTCGATGACCTTGATGTCACCGATGATCGCCTGGTTGTCGACGGCTTTGATCATGTCGAAGATAGTCAGCGCGGCGATGGACACAGCCGTCAGCGCCTCCATCTCGACCCCGGTCTTCGACACGGTCTTCACCGCACCGGTGATGCGGACGCCTTCATCGAGGAGTTCGAAGTCGACATCGATGCCGGTCAGCGGCAGAGGGTGGCACAGCGGGATGAGCTCGCTGGTGCGTTTGGCGCCCATGACTGCGGCGATACGGGCCACGGGCAGGGCATCGCCCTTGGGCAGACCCGCCTCGGCGATGATATCGATCACCTCGCTTCGGGTGGTGATGAGTGCGGTGGCGACGGCGCGACGTTTGGTGACGTCCTTATCGCCGACGTCGACCATATGGGCGGCACCGGAGTCGTCGATGTGCGTGAGTGTCATGTGATCTTCCACGTCTTCAGCCTATCGTCTGCGCCGTGCTCGGACTCATTCGCCTGCGCCCCGGAAGCTGCTGACCGCGCTCCGGAATCTGTCGGTGGGATGAAGACCAGATGTGTGCTCAGGGCGTAGTTGTGGAGCAGATGCGAACGTGCGCCCCCGACAAGCTTGAGGCCTTCGGCATCCATCACGGCCCGCCGCACCTGCAGCTTTCCACTGGGCGGAGCCTCATCGAGGCCCCCGAGGAGCCGGTGGTATTCGGTCTCGCGAGGTTCCTCATCCACGGCCAGACCCAGCAGTGCAGGCCGAATGAACATCTCGAAGCTGATCAAGGCGCTGACGGGGTTACCGGGCAGAGCCACCCAGGCGGTGTTCGCCAGATGCCCGCATCCCTGCGGCCCGCCGGGCTGCATCGCGATGGGCTCGAAGACCATGCTCGACTCTCCATCGAGGTCAGCAGCGAGTTTGACGACCTCATGGGCGCCCTTCGAGATCCCACCGGTGGAGATGACGAGATCGCAGTCGGCACCGCGAACGGCATCGAGCAGCGCCTGGGGATCGTCGGGGACGGTGATGATGGATGTGTCGACACCGAGGCGACGCAGGCTGGCACCCAGGGTGATCGAATTCGCGTCGTGGATGCCGGCAGCGGCTTCGGCCGTGATCTCATCCCCGGTGCTCACGATGAGCACACGCGGCAGACTTTGAACCTCGAGCGCGGTGATTCCGCAGGAGGCCGCGACGCCGAGGTGAGCCGGCGTGAGCATCAGACCAGCATCGAGCACCGTTGTCCCGGCGGTGACGTCGCTGCCACGAGTGCGCACGAAGGTGCCGGGCCGAGGGCCTGTGTCCGTGCTCGGCAGTGCGATAGTGATCTCCGGCGCACCGAATTCCGCCGGGGCTGTGGCCTCGATGGCGATGACGGTGTCCGTGCCCTCCGGCAGCGGCGCCCCTGTCATGATCTCGATGACGGCACCGGGTGCCACTTTCTCACCGATGGCGCCGGCAGCGACCCTTCCGCGAACGGGCAAGGGGCCGTAGACTGTATGGGCATTTCCCTGCGCATCGTGATCAGGTCGTTGTGCTGCGGCATTCAGAGTAGAAGCCGCCACGGCGTATCCGTCCATGCTCGAATTGTCGAAGCCGGGAACGTCGATGGGCGAGGCGACGCTGGTCGCGAGCCTGCGCGGTGCATCGAGGAGGTCACTGATCGACACGGTCTGTGTGTCTAGGAGTGCAGAGATCGTCTCTTGGACACGGTGACGATGCATCATGGCGGTAGTCATGGGACGATGATATCCATAATGTTGATCAAGGAGGATGGCAGAATGCGGAAGATCAGCCTGCCCACACCTGTACTGAGGACTCCAACCGTGGACCCGGGTGAGACGTTCACAGCGCATCAGGAGGATTCGCTCCTGGACACCTTCGGCAGACGAGCCCGAGACCTGCGCATCTCGCTGACCGATTTCTGCAACCTGCGATGCAGCTACTGCATGCCCGAAGAAGGTGTGGAGTTCATGTCTCGCGATGCGGCGATGACGGCCGAGGAGATCATCCGCTTCGTGCGCATCGGGGTGGAGAAGTTCGGCGTCGACCAGGTCAGATTCACCGGCGGGGAACCGTTGACTCGCAAGGACGTCACCGACATCGTCGCCGGAGTCGCCGCGCTGGAACCCCGGCCCAATATCGCTCTGACGACGAATGCCATCGGTCTCGATAAGCGCGCGGCGAAGCTGCGGGACGCGGGACTCGACCGCATCAATGTCTCTCTCGACACCGTCGACCCTGAAACCTTCGCCACGATCACTCGCCGCCCGTTCCTCAACCGGGTGCTCGAAGGAATCGAGGGTGCCCAAGCCGCAGGTATGGACCCTGTGAAGATCAATGCTGTTCTGCTGCCCGGTGTCAACGACGGCCAGGCTCCAGAACTGTTGGCATGGTGCCTCGAGCGCGGACTCAAACTGCGCTTCATCGAGCAGATGCCCCTCGACGCCGGACACTCCTGGGAACGCGGCACCATGATCACGGCCGCTGACATCTTCGCTCTGCTTGAGCCCGATTTCGTCCTCACCCCGGATTCGGCCCCTCGGAACGGTGCTCCGGCAGAGAAGTTCCTCGTTGCCAGTAGGGATGACCCGGAGACCATCATCGGCGACGTAGGCATCATCGCCTCGGTGACCCGTCCGTTCTGCGCCGACTGCACCCGCACCCGCCTGACCGCAGAGGGACGGGTGCGCACCTGCCTGTTCTCACACACCGAGGTCGACCTGCTCACCGCCATGCGCGGTGGTGCCGACGATGAAGCCATCGCTAATCTGTGGAAGGGCGCGCACTGGAAGAAGCTGGCGGGTCACGGCATGGATTCCGAGTCCTTCGAACAGCCCCAACGTCCCATGAGCGCCATCGGAGGATAAGTGCCCCAGATCAGAGTCCGGTTCTTCGCAGCCGCACGAGAAGCCTTCGGAACAAAGGAATGCACCGCGACTGCGGCGACCATTGACGAACTGATCGCGACGCTGACGAAGGATGCCGGTGCGGAGGCGACAACAGTCATCTCCCGTTCAAGCTTCCTGGTCAACGCGATCGCGGCCACAGATCCTCGCGCGGCTCTGAGCGAGGGCGACATCGTCGACGTGCTCCCACCTTTCGCCGGCGGCTGAGAGTGTCAGTGCGACTGGGATTCTAAGTACGGCACGGAGTCTCAGCGAGGCAGTGACAGATACGCGAGATAGCCCCCGGAGACCGAGGTGACATCCGCACCCTGTGCACGCAGCTGAGCGCAGGCCCGCGAGGAGCGCACGCCCGAACGGCAGTAGAGTGCGACTGGCTCCTGATCGGCGATCTGTCCGGGATCGGCGAGGAGAGCGTCGATGGGGATGTGCTGTGCTCCGGGGACCATTCCTCCCGAGACTTCTTCATCGTCTCTGATGTCGACGAGGTGCGTGCCGGGTGCGATGTTCGCCCACGTCACGCTCGGATCCGTGCCCGCTGAGGTCCCAGACGACAACCCGTTTTCGTGTACACCGTGTTCGCCGTGCTCGGCACCATAGTCGCCGAGGTGGCTCTCCAGGTCCCTGACCGGATCCCGGTGCGGTATCCGACCTACCGGAACGCTCTCCCAGCTGGCGTCGAGGCTGCTGTGGATGGAGACCGCGTTGTAGAGCGGGGAGCCGATGCCGGTGAGAATTTTGATCGTCTCCATCGCCATGGCTGCACCGATGCTTCCACACAGCGCCCCGAGGACTCCGGCAGTCGCACAGTCCGGGACCGACCCGGGTGCGGGGACGACCGGGTAGAGGTCGCGCAGGGTTGACCCCTGGGTGGTGTCGAAGACAGCGACCTGGCCGTCGAATCCGAGGATCGTGCCCCAGACGAGGGGCTTCTCAAGGATCTCGCAGGCGTCGTTGGCTAGGTATCTCGTCGCGAAGTTATCGCTTCCGTCGATGACGATATCGACGTCACCGATGAGGTCGAGGGCGTTGTCCGGTGTCAGCAGCACCGGGTGGGTGATGATGTCGAGGGTCGAGTTCAGCTCGCCCATCCGCTGTTTGGCAGATTCGACCTTCCGATGGCCCACGCGTGCCTCAGAGTGGATGAATTGGCGGTGCAGGTTGCTCAGTTCCACCGTGTCGGGGTCGACGATGCTGATGCGTCCGACACCGGCGGCCGCCAGATACGTCAGGACCGGTGCCCCGAGCCCACCGGCGCCGATGACGAGTACATGGGAGTTGAGGAGCGCGGATTGGGCCTGCGGGCCGAAACCGCTGAGGCGGATCTGGCGTGCATAGCGTGCCGTGTCCGCAGAACTGAGCGCATGTCCTGACATGTGCCTCAGTCTAGTCGGCATCGACACTCAGACACCTCGCCATCGCCGCTCGGGCAGCTTGGCATTCGAACTCATGCTTGGAATCAGCAGTCAAGGACCTTAATGGTGTCCCCGTCGCGAATGGCCCCTGGGCCTTGCGGGACTCGGATGATGACATCGGCGCCGGAGAAGTCTCGCAGTCGTGAACGTTCGAAAGCTGCGATCTCTCCCCCAATGTTGAAGCAGCCAGGCACCAGGCTGAGGGCCTTGCCGTGGCCACTGATTTCGGGGCCAGCGTAGACAGCCTTCTTCCACCGCGCCGCGAGAGGACTGGCCTCGATGACCGATCGTGCGAAGAGGTGGAAGGACAGGAGTGCCCCTGTCGGAGTGCCGGGGAAATGCAGCAGAGGGACATCGTCGCAGCGTCCGTAACCCTGGGGCCCTCCGGGGCGCATCGTCAGGCGCAGGAACGTCGAATGGTCATCGCTCAGGGTCTGTCTGACGACTTCGAAGGCACCGGCACTGATCCCGCCGGTCGTGATGATCAGGTCAACGCAGTCGCGGAGCTCGTCGATGATCTGTCGGAAAACTGTCGGGTCATCCCCGCAGCTGCGTTCGACTGGAATGGCTCCGGCCGCAGTGATCGCGGAGCTGAGCATGGGCAGATTCGAGTTGTGGATGAACGGCTGCGCCGACTCGCCAGGATCGGCGTGCAGCTCTGCCTGCAGCTCGTCCCGGGTGTGCAGTTCATCTCCGGTGACGATGAGGCCGATGGTCAGTGGCCGGTGGACGCTGATGGTCTCGCATCCCATCATGGCCAGTGTGCCCACACCCGCAGAATTGATCACCTCACCGGCGCGGATGACGACGTCCCCACTCAGGGTGTCCTCCCCCACCGTCCTGATGTTCCAGCCAGTTCGCAGCCCCATGGGCAGCGAAGAGACGCGGATCCGGTCGGGAGCCGACCCCGTGCGCTTGGCATCGGTGAGCTCGACGGGGACGACCACCTCGGCGGTGGCGGGCACCTGAGCTCCGGTCATCACTCGCACGGCGGTGCCGGGTTTGATGTCGACCGGCTTGGTGCCGGCGGGGATGTCGCCGCGCACAACCACCTCGGCGCCGGCCCGGGCACTGGCCAACGCCTTCTTATCCAATGCGAATCCGTCCATCGCCGAGGTGGCGAAGCCGGGGATGGGAGCATCGGCGATCACCTCTTCGGCAGCGATTCTGCCGAGCGCTGACTCCGCGGGAATCGACTCCACGGTACGGTCGGGGGCCGATGAGATGATGAGTCGGCAGTATTCCTCTGGTTCCACTGATGTCCTTTCGCCTAAGTGAGATCCTACGAGGACTTCCCGATTCGAGCACTCATGTTCGGACTGTGGTGATTTAGAGTGTCAAGCGTGGACACACAAACGCGATTCGAACCTGATTCCAAACGATTCGACCTCGTTTCCTGGCCAGGACTGGCCGCAGCCCTGTTGGCACTGTCCGCTTTCATCCTGTTCGGGCTCGGAACCACATTTCCCGAGTTGAGAGCCTTCGGGTATCTGCCGATGGTGGCCTCCCTCATCGTCGCATGGATGGCCGATCGAGAATTTGCCCGCGACCTCAGCGTCATCGCCGGCAGCCTGGGGCTGATCTCCTCGATCTCGGTGGCCGCCGACATCTCGTGGACCAACATCGCCCGCATGGGGGTCGTGCTCTCTGCGGTGGTGATCATCCCCTGGCTGATCACTCGTTATGGGTTCAAGGACCGGACAATCGTCTTCCCTCTGCGTCGGGGGCAGAAATGGTCGCGGTTGGAATGGGCCTGGCTGCTGTTCGTCATCGTCGTCGCCTGGCTCATCCTCCCCCAGTACTTCATGCGCACCGGGGTCTACCTCAATTGGCCACCGATGACCCAGTGGGATGAGATAGTGCGTCTCTTCTTCGGCGTCAATGCGGTCGGGATCTGGGACGAGCTGTTCTTCATCTGCACCGTCTTCGCCCTGTTGCGCAAACACTTCGCCTTCTGGACCGCGAACGTCTTCACCACCATCATCTTCGTCTCCTTCCTGTGGGAGCTGGGCTACCGATCGATCGGGCCGGTGCTGACGATCCCGTTCGCACTCGTCCAGGCCTTTATCTTCACTCGGACGAAGTCTCTGCCCTACACCGTGACCGTTCATCTCCTCTTCGACGCGCTCGTCTTTCTCACGATCGTCCATGCCCATCATCCCGATGCGCTGCCCATCTTCATCGGGGTGTGACGAAACGCCCCAGCTCACACGGCGTGAGCAGGGGCGTTTCAGACACTTTTGAGATCGTAAGGGAACCGCCGAGGTGTCAGCGGATTCCGCGCAGTGCCTTCAGCATCGGCTTCGTCAGGGTCAGAGCCAGCAGACCGAGGATGATCGAGGCCGCACCGATCGACGTCCAATACGGCGTCTGGTTATCGGCGGAGTAGTACCCGCCCAGCACACCGGAGAGTGCGGTTCCCACGCCTGAGGCGAGGAAGAACACTGCGATCATCTGTGATTGGAACACCTTCGGTGCCACCTTCGAGGAGAAGGACAGCCCGATCGGCGAGATCATCAGTTCGGCGAAGACGAACAGCAGCAGGATGAATGCCACCCACAGCAGAGGCGTCTCATGCTCTCCGGCATTGGCGTACGGCAGGAACAGCAGGAACGCGATACCGATGATGATGAGTGAGAATCCGGCCTTGACCGGGGTCGAAATCTGTCGTGTGCCCAGCTTGAACCAGATCGCTGAGAATACTGGCGCGAAGGCGATGACGAAGATCGGCGGGATCAGCTGCAGCCAGTTGATCGGCATCTCCCATCCGAAGATCACACGGTTCATCTGCGAATCGGAATAGGCGGTCAGCGTCCCGAAAATCTGCTGATACAGCGACCAGAAGACCACACAAGTGATGAAGAACGGAATGAACGCCAGCACACGTGAGCGCTCGTCGGCGTTGGTCTGCGGGCTGCGGAACATGACGATGAAGTAGCACGCCGCTGCACCGGCCGAGATTCCCGCGATCCACCAGTCCACGTTCTCCGGATTGACGATATGCGACATCCACAGCACGACGATGAGCACGACGACGAGGGCAATGGCTGAGAGGAACAGGTAGAGCTTCGAACTCGGCAGCGGATTGACCGCTCCCCGTGACTCATCGGGCAGGTTCTTTCGACCTGTGGCATAGATGATCAGGCCCAGAGCCATACCGACGGCGGCGGCACCGAAACCGAAGTGGAAGCCGATCTGCTTCTGCAGAAGGCCGGTGATGAGCGGTCCCAGGAAAGCGCCCAGGTTGACGCCCATGTAGAAGAGGGTGAAGCCGGCATCTCTGCGCGGATCCTTCTCTGAGTAGAGTTCACCGACGAGGGCAGAGGCATTGGCCTTGAGGCCACCTGAGCCCAGCGCGACAAGAATGAGTCCGGCGGCGACTCCGCCGAAGCCGGGGATGAGCGCCAGGCAGATGTGGCCGACCATGATGATGATGGCCGAGTAGAAGAGGATCTTCTCCGCACCGAGGATTCTGTCCGCCACCCATGCGCCGAGGATCGTGGCAAGGAAGACTGCGCCGCCGTAGGCACCGACGATTCCGATGGCCGTGGGCTGAGGCATACCCAACCCGCCGTCGGTGACCTTGAAGTACAGGTAGATGGCGAGGATGCCGTTCATCCCGTAGTAGGAGAAACGCTCCCACAGTTCGAGGCTGAAGAGCTGCATGAGCGGAAGTGGGTGCCCGAAGAAACGGGTGTCGTTCCGCACGTCCTCAGTCGTTGAGGTGCTTGATGACATATCGTGCTTTCCGTTGTGGCGTGCAAACGCGCACTGTGGTGCGCGATTCACTGTGAACAACCGGCAATGCTACTCCCCGATATTGCTCAGGTCACACGATCTCAATCCTGGGACGCCGCGTCCCAGAAGGCGGAAACTACGAGTGAACCAGGTCTCTTTTTCGCGCTTTTCTGCCGACGAAGACGTTGAGCAGACCGGCGACGAGGACGAGTGCGGAAGCCGCCATCGGAACAGCCATTGCGGCCGAAGTTCCGGCCTCCTCGGCGAGGATTCCGTTGACTGCCGACGCCACCGACTGGCCGACGATGATCGCGGAACCGGCCATGGACATGATTGTCGCCGAACGACCGATGGGACTGCGCTCAGCGGCAAGGCTGAACAGGGTCACCAGCGTCGGTCCGACCGCGCAGCCCATGAGCAGGAGGGCGATGACCACGGTGGCCATTGAGGTCGATGACGCCATGATCACTGCGCCGATGAGCATCAGCGGTGCGAATGACAGCAGCCTGGCCCACAGTGCGTAGCGCGGGGAGAACACCGCGACGGTGATCGCGAGAATGGCGGATCCGATGCCCATGATGCCGTAGATGAGACCCGCTTCCTCGGGGCGTCCGAGGTCGTTCGTCAGTGAGGTCAGCGCCGTCAGCGTCGACCCGAAGACGAGCCCGATGCCGAAGACGCCGAGGATGATGACGAAGACGCCGAAGGTGAACAGCTCCTTGGCCGGGGCCTGGACTCGTGGCTGTGCCGAGGTGCTGACGACGGCCCTGCCCGTGGGGTGGAGGGCGAATGAGGTCACGAATACCAGGGTCATGATCACGGCACCGATGATCGGCGCCACCGGGTGCAGGGTTGTGGCGAGGAGACCGACGATGAAGGGGCCGAAGACGAACACGAACTCATCGGCGGCCGACTCATAGGCCATGGTGCCGTTGAGGGTCTTCTGCTGTCTGGGGCCTGAGAGTTTGGACATGATGATCTCGACGAGGCGAGAGCGTGACATCGGGGCGACCTGCGGGGCAGTGGCACCGATGGCGAAGGCGGCTAGGAGCACCACGGAATCAGGCAGGGGGCTGAAGACGACCCAGGCCATGAAGACCAAAGCGATGCTGTTGAGCAGGCCGATGGTCAGCAGCACGCGTCGTTGACCCCAGCGGTCCGCGGCAGCACCGATGAAGGAGCCGAAGATCGCCGTCCCCAGGCCGACCATGGCTGAGTTGATGCCGCCCAGACTCAGCGACTCACGACCGGCGACGACGAGGGTGAGGACTCCGATGACCACCATCGCATAGGGCAGGCGGGCCACGAAGGCGATCGGGAAATAGCTGCGGCCCACGATGGTCAGCAGCTTCGGTGCTGCGATCGCGTCGGGACGGGTGCGGGTTTCGTTGCCGGGCATATCAATCCAGTTTCTCCCCCATCTCTGCGATGGGGATCGGTGCCGCCGTGGTGACCTGGATCGAATCACTCGGTAGATGCACTCTGTTCACTCTGTCGGCGCAGTTCGGCGCTTCTTCCAGGCTACCGGGATCGGCACGCGCACACGAGGGTGCTTGCGAACTTCAGCGCTTGAGCTTGCTCACCATCGTCGCCGGGCACAGACCCCACTCTCACCCGCGACTCAGTAAGAATGCAGACGAGAATGGGAAGATGGCGACATGAACTTCCTCTCTCGAGTTGTCGTCAACGCATGTGCGATCTGGGTCGCTGCTTGGATCCTGCCTGGCGTCGTCATCGAAGGAAACCCAGTCGTCGAGGACCAGACCGGAGCGATCGCTGCCACGATCATCTCCTACCTCGTGATCGGGCTGATCTTCGGATTGGCGAACGCGTTCATCAAACCGATCCTCAGTTTCGTGTCCGCACCCATCACGTGTCTGACCCTGGGCCTGTTCTCGATCGTCATCAACGCGATCATGCTGGCCCTGACCAGCTGGCTCAGCGGCTTCACCCCATTCGAGTTCACTCTCGACAGCTTCTTCCCCTCGGCCATCCTCGCTGCGATCATCGTCTCGATCGTGTCTGCGCTTCTGGGCTGGCTGGTGCCAGAGAAGAGCTCCGCACGCGACTGATCGATTACCGCCGCAACTCGGGCGATCCTCGGACCCGGAATCTTCTCTACTGCGTGTAGACTTACTGGCAGTGTGTCAGTCTGCACCCCAATGACCGTCGGAGGAGAACATGTCCAACATCGCCACTACGAAGAGAACTCGTAACTCAGCATCGTTCGCTGACGTCATCGTCTTCATCGTCTCGTTTGCCCTCTTCGTGTTCGGTCTCTACCTCTTCGGTGTCGGATTCTACGGTGCCGCTGGTACCGAGTTCTGGCTCTTCTGGGCGGGCCTGCTCGCCTCGTGCTTCGCCTTCCTCATCCCCATGGTCTATCACTGGGCCGTCGACCGTAAGGCCTGACACCCGATAGTCGCCAACAGAAGGGCCGATGCGTTGATTCGCATCGGCCCTTCTACTTGCCGCAGAGGCGCAGCCATCGTTGCCGACGACGTCCTCGCGCTGGGTTCAATCTCGACCGCGGCAGAAATCCATGATCGCCGAGGCGGCTTCGTCGGGACGCTCATAGTGGACCAAGTGCCCCACACCGGAGAGTTCGACGAAGGTGGCATCGCTGAGTCCGGCGACGAACTTCCGTGTCGCTTTGATCGGAGCGATGGCGTCCTTGTCCCCTGCGATGACGAGAGTCGGCATGCTCAGCCGGTCGCTCACCTCGGTGACGGTATGAGCGACAGAGACGTCGAAGGCCGCTGCCAGTGAAGTCCGATCGCTGAAAGTGGAGAAGTGCCGTGCATGCTGGTCGTGGATATAGCGCCGCAGTCCGCGATCTTTTGTCGTGGCCATGACCTCACTCATCGCCCGGACGATGACGGGGTTGGCCAGCAGCTGATGTCCGATCTCCTCCGGCAGCTGGGCGCCGAGGGTGTAGTAGAGGCGAGTCAGCGCTGTCAGCACCTTCGCCGAGCCTTCGAGTGCCGGGCTCGTGATCGGGTTGATAAGGACGAGCTCAGGAGCCGTCGTCGGCTGCCGGGCTGCCATATGAGCAACCAGAATGGATCCGAAGGAGTGGCCGAGAACGATCGGTGCGAGCTGCCAACGCGCGCTCACCTCGGCGATGAGCCCGACCAGATGAGCGTAGTAGCTGTCGAGACTCAGACCTCCTGGAAGAGGAGCGTTCAGCCCGAATCCGGGCAGGTCGGCGACGATGACATCACGGTCGCGGATTGTTCCTGCGATGAGGTCCATCCCGTGGTGGTCACCGCGGAATCCGTGGACCATGAGGACGGGGCGAGTGGCCGTCGAGTCTGAGGAATGCACCCACGCTGCCGTCGGGTGGCCATCGACGATGAAATCGGTGCGAGACGCAGGCGAACGACTCACTGCGCAGGTGCGGTATCCGCTGCCCGACGAGGCACGACGACGACGGGCACCGGCAGCACGCGCAGCAGTCTCCTGGCACGAGCACCGATGAAGACTCGACCGCCTCGGCCGAGCCTGCTGGAACCGATGAACGCGATTTCGCCTGGCTGGAAGTCCACGTTGGCCGCAGCATCCTCGATGTCGGCCCCGGCCTGTGACTTCACGACGGCGCGGCCCGATTCAAACATCGTGGCTGCGCGTCCGGCCAGGACCGCTCCTCCGTACTCCTCGGCGAATTCTCGGATCTCGACAGTGTCGTCGTCGGCGAGTCCGTCGCTCTCGATCAAGGACAGCAGGCGCAGGTCGACGTCGAGGGCTGAAGCGGACTTTATTGCCGCGCCGATGAGGGCTGCCGCTCCGGGCCGTGCTCCGAAGAGTGTGGTGATTCGGGAAACGGGGCCGATGTCCGAATTGCCTGAGGGAGCCAGAACCACGGGGACCTCTGAGGAGTGCAGCAATGAGGTTGCGACCGTCCCGATGCGGAACGAGCGCATCAGCGTCGTGGCACGAGCACCGATGACGATGCCGAGTGCGCCCTCGTCTCTCGCCACCTCCATCAGGCCCTTGGACTCATTGGACGAGGTGTGAATGACGCCGCGAGCAGAGACATCGTCGGGCACAAGGGCCAGAGCCTCATCGAGCCAGTCTTCAAGCTGCTGCGAGACGATCCCGGAACCGTCCTGCGGTATCGAATTGCCTGCAGTGAAGGTCGATGACTCCGGACGCACAATCGTCACGATGAGTTCGATCCCGGCGGAGCGCGCCAGTGAAATGGCCAGAGCGATGGCGTCGCGTCCACGGTCGGTGGCGATGTATCCGACGATCAGTCGTCGAGTGGGGGCAGCTGGCTGTGACATTATCTTCTCCCAAAGAGTCGCGAGTCTGAGAAGATTCTACGTCGCCATGTCACCATTCTTCGACCTCACGTTCCGGTGACTGTGGAAAGGTGATTCTGATGGAGATTGTGATTCTGAAACTTGAGTTGATCGGTGACAGGTCATCGGACTCGAACAGACCCGATTAGACGATGATTCCCATTAGCCGAAATAAAGTTCAGAAATAATGAACAGAACTCACACAGAGTTCTTCACCTGTGATAAATTCGTCAGTGCAATCACGGATTCGCATAAACTGTAGAATTGCATTTGAACACAATGAGCGCTGACGCCGCTCACACGAGATCCAAGACCAAGAAAGGAGCGCAGGAGCATGTTGAAACTCATCGCATTTCCCCATCCCCAGCACCGCTGGATCGGAATCACTGCCTGCTTGATTGGCGGACAAGGGCTCGTCGGCTGAATTCCAGCCGCCTCTTGCGTCTTTCTCCATCGGTCAGCTGAACACCGGTACGTTTCCTCCCGCAGGGTCATCGTGCTTTCATGCCGCACTCGCGCCACTGTCGGCGCTTGCTCGCAGCATCGATGCATGTCCTGAACTCGCGTAGGACACCGTCGTTCACCAGGTGCGTTCGTTCCCGGACATCACCGACCCTGCGTGTTGTGAAGCCACTCATCCGACTGCATCTGCCCCTGGGCAGGCACCGCTGTGTCGTCTGATCCTCACCGAGTCTCAGACTGTTATGCGGTCATCGATCAGTGCATTCATCTCACAGAAGTCGCTTTCATTCGGCACACTGAGCCTTTCATTCGGCTCATTGAGTTCGAACATTTTCACTAACCCTCATTTGGGCGTTTCCCCTGCCCGAAAACATTAAGGACTCATTTTGTCTACGGCATTTCCATTCACCTATCCACGGCGCATAGCGCTGAGCACCGGGCTCAAGCTGATCCAATGGGCTCGCCGCCCGACAACCACCACCGAGGATCGCCTCCAGGCCGCACGCGAACGTCGCAACGCGCAGATTCGCCAACTTGCTCGAGAGGAGCGGGTGAAGGAGCAGCGCGAACGCGACGTAGCGAAGTACCTCTACTATGTGCGGCCGATGATCTGATGCAGGTGGCCGGGACCGGGGTTCGCCCGGTCCCGGCCGCCGTCGCTGCCCCCACTCTCGTCACAGGTTATGCTCCCTCCACTGATTCAGCTCCAGTCGCCGCTTGCAGGCCCGAGTGTGGTCAGCGTCACTGTCGCCCGATTTGTCGTCCCGCGTGCACCTGAGTAATATTGAACCAGCAAGCGGGGGTATGGCGCAGTTGGTAGCGCGTCTCCATGGCATGGAGAAGGTCAGGGGTTCGAATCCCCTTACCTCCACCGTACGAAGGACCCGGTCTCATCACGATGAGACCGGGTCCTTCTTCACTTCCACGCCGCTGCTGGTGGCCCTCAAAAGCCGCGGCTCTAGGTCAACAGCCGTCTGTGGCTCTCTCAGTCAGCGACCGGCCTCGAGATTGAGCAGGGTCCGTTTCTTCCCTACTCCCCAGGCGTAACCTGTCAACGCCCCGTTCGCGCCGATCACACGGTGGCAGGGAACGATGATGCTGATCGGGTTCCGACCATTGGCCGCTCCGACTGCCCGGGCCGCCGTGGGCCTGTTGATCCACACAGCGAGTTCCCCGTATCCGGCAGTCGTGCCATAGGGAATCGTCGTCAGCGCCTGCCAGACCTCCCGTTGGAATTCTGTGCCCTGTGGTGCCAAGGGGAGGTCAAATGTCTTGAGGGTGCCGGCGAAGTACTCGGCGAGCTGCTCCCCTGCCTCGACGAACACGTTCATCTTCTCGTCGATGACCGGCTCGACACCACCAGTCGTTTCCAGTCGCTGCAGAATTTGGTCGAAGTCATCCAGGTAGAGCCCGGTGAGGTGCTCACCATCCGAGGTGAGAAGGATCTTTCCCACTGTGGACCCTATGACCGTGTAGCTCACTGTGTTCGCCGTGGGGTGGGTCAGTGTCATCGTCATTGTCTTCTTCGCTTCCGATTCGCGGTGCTGTGGGTGGCTGTGTCTGTGGGTGTGTCTGTGGGTGATTCTGCGTCTGTCCCGGTTGGTCGGTGTGATTGCGTTGCGGGCGGTACTGCCGGGGATGCCTGGGGCCGCGCGTGATGGGCCCACATCAAGTGCGTGACGTAGGACCGCCAGGGTCGTAAGCGTTCCAGCTGCTGGGCCCAGTCGGTCATGTCCGTGCCAGGACCATTGAGCTCGTCGATCGCCTTCTTGACCCCGAGATCGGAGCTGAGCAGGACATCGGGGTCCCCCAGCGCTCGCATCCGAATATAGCCAAGACTCCAGGGCCCGATTCCGGGGATCGCAAGCAGGCTGTCGTTGACTTCTGTGCGGTCGCACCCTGGCCCCAAATCGATCGAACCGTCTGCCAGGTGTGCGCTAAGCACCCGAAGCGTGTCGATCCTGCGCCGCGGCAGTGACCAATGTTCTTCCGGAATCTCAGCGATTTCGGCGGCCGTGGGAAACACTCGGTCGACGGTGCCGACCCTCAACTCCTCGGGCAGTGACTGCCCGTGGGCGCTTACCAGACGCTTCAGATGGGTCTGTGCGGCGATGACCGAGATCTGCTGTCCCAGGATCGTTCGGATGGCGAGTTCGACTGGATCGCCGGTGCCCGGAGAACGGATGCCCGGGTAGCGGTCGATGAGTTCGGAGAGTCCTGCCTCTTCCAGGGTCGCGCGCACAGCGAGGGGGTCCGCGTCGAGGTCGAGGATTCGTCTGGCTCTGGCGACCGCACTTCCGAGATCCCGGCTATCGGACAGGCGGAGGTGGCATTCGATATAGTCCCCAGCGCCCGGGGCCAGTGTCAGGACAGCCGGTCCATGCGCCAGGCGCAGTGAACGGGTGTAATGATCACCGGTGACGTCTTCGACCCCAGGGATCGCGCGCACCGCCAGATACCTGAAGAGGTGTGTATGGTCGAGAGGCGCGCGGTACGCCAGGCGAACCGTGATGCTCTGAGTGCCGTGCCGGGCTCCTGCATTGTTGCGCAAATCCCGTGGAGTGGACGAATAGACTGCGCGGAAGGTGTCGTTGAACTGACGGATGCTTGCGAAGCCGGCGGCAAAGGCGACTTCACTCATGGACAGCGTTGTCGATTCGACCAATGTGCGAGCGGTCCTGATACGTTCAGTGCGGGCGATGGCCAGCGGTCCGACCCCGAGTTCGGACTGCAGCACTCGCCCCAGCTGCCGTGGGCTGTATCCCAGCGCCGAGGCGAGCCCGGAGATCCCCGCTCGGTCGACGAGGCCATCTTGGATGAGCCTCATGGCTCGAGCCGTAACATCGGCTCGGGTGTCCCACTCCGGCGAATTCGGGCTGGCATCGGGTCGGCACCGTTTGCAGGCCCGAAAACCTGCCTCAGTCGCTGCCGCTGCGGTCTGGTAGAAGTCGACGTTTTTACGCAGAGGAGTTCTGGCCGGGCAGGACGGCCGACAGAAGATGCCGGTTGACCGAACCGCGGTGAAGAACATTCCGTCGAAGCGCCTGTCCCGCCCGGCCACCGCTTGATAGCACTGATCTGTGGTGAGCATGATGCCATTCTGCTCCCATTCCCAAGACTTTACTAGCGGTTTTCGGACACGACGGTTTCCGGGAGGATGAGCGGTACTGCGCGGACCAGGAGGAGCATGAAGACCAGTTCGATCATCGTCTGCGCAACGACCGCGGCCGGGCCGATGCCGTCTGCGGTGATGGCCCGCACGATCGGGAGCATGACCAGTGAATTGCGGGTCACGCCAGTGAATACGAGGGCTCTGCCCTGCCCCACAGACAGCGGCAGTGTCCGCGCCAGGACCCATCCGAAGCCGGTCATGATGGTTGCGAACACGACGAAGGCCGCGATGGCACCACCCAACTTCGACAGCTGTGGGGCGATCAGCGGGACCTGTGCCGCGGCGATCACGGCCAGAGTCGCCATCATCAGCAGAACCATCGATTCCGAGACGACCCGGACGGAGCGATCTACGATGCTCGATCGGCGAGAGAGCAGGCGCACCCCGATGGAGGCACCCAGCGGCACGATGATGAAGATGACGAGTGCGGCGATGAATGGCCCGGGAGTGATCGCAGCGGCTGCTGTGTCTCCCAGAGTCACCCACAGGTAAACCGGAAGCAGAATGATCTGGACGAGCATAAGCACTGGTGTCAGTGCGAGCAGACGTGTGTAGGCCCCGCCGGCCAGTTTGGTGAAGACGAGGACGTAGTCGATACAGGGGGTGAGGAGAACGATGAGGACGGGCACGACGACCGTCTCATGCAGAGGAATCACGGCATAGAGGCCGGCCACGAAGAGCGGGACGAGAACGAAATTGGTCAGGGCAACGGCGCCCAAGAACTTCATGTCGGAGAAGGAGTCTCGGACCGCATCGAACGGGATGTCGAGGAAGGTCACGAACAGGAGTGCGATGAGGCAAGGGGTGATCGCGGCTGTGGCGATCGTCGGCGCCGTTGGCAGGCAGAGGCCGATGAGGGCGCCCATGAGTATGGCGGTGAAGTACCAGAGAACCTGATGCCTAGCCAGTGACGCGAGCACGGCGGGTTGGTCAGCCGTTCTCGGGCCAGTAGTAGCTGTCAGGCAGTGCCCGCCTGCCGAAGATGGCTTGGCCCACTCGGACGCAGTTCGCTCCTTCTTCGATGGCCACCTCGTAGTCCCCGGACATGCCCATGGAGAGTTTTCCGCTGCCGATCAGCTCCGGGTCGGTCTCCTGCGCCTGATCTCGCAGGGTGCGCAGACGCTGGAAGCAGGTGCGGACACGGTCGATGTCGGAGGAGAACACCGCCAGAGTCATCAGCCCCTGGACCTTCAGGGTCGGGAACTGCGGCAGTTCGCGCAGGAAGCCCAGGAGTTCCTCCGGCGGCATTCCGAACTTCGACTCTTCAGCCGAGGTGTTGACCTGGACATAGACGTCGAGGCTGCGGCCCGCTGCCTCCAGACGCCGATCGAGAGCTGCTGCGACTTTCAGTCTGTCCAGTGCTTGGAATTCGGACGCGAACTTCGCCACGTCCCGGGCTTTGTTTGACTGCAGGTGACCGATGACAGCCCAGTCGATGTCAAGGTCAGCCATCTCATCTGACTTCCGGAAGGCCTCCTGCACCTTGTTTTCGCCAAGCTTGTGACACCCAGCGGCTACGGCCGCCCGGATCCTCTCCTGCGGGACCGTCTTGCTCACGGGCAGCAGTTCGATCTCACCGGGCTCACGGCCTACCCGCTCAGCTGCGGAGGCGATGCGCCGATTCACCTCGGCGATGTTGATCCGGAAGTCCTCAACGTTCTCAGCAGTCGAGTACTCTCCGTTGTGGTCCAGACCCTCGTCCACGCTCATATCCTCGTCCATATCCTCGTCCATATCCTCGTCCATATCCTCATGGTACCCAGAGTGTTTCAGGCAACGATCCGCGCTCGCCCGGCCGGAATCCGGTCGGTGTATTCCAGGGCATCATCCCAGGCAGCGGCGAGCCGGGGGCCGACCTCGCCCAATTGTGCCTCGGCGACCGTGTACGGCAAGCGGATCCACCTGTCCAGGCCCCCAGCAGGGGCGAAATTGGGTCCCGAGACCAAACCGAGTCCGTGTCGCCTGGCCGCGATGGCCAGCGCCCCCGAGCGGTCCTCGGGCAGTCGACACCACAGCGCCATACCTCCGCTGGGGACAATGACCTGCCACGAGGGAAGATGAGCGCGCACCTTTGCTGCGAGACTGTCCCGGGCCGCGCGCAGTTTGTCTCTGTAGTCGGCAACGATTCTGTCATGGTCGCGCATGAGTTCGACGGCGACCAGCTGCTCGAGCACAGGAGCGCCGAGGTCGAGACTCAGTCGGGTGGATGCCATCCCCTCGATGCGGTGGGCAGGAATTCGCATCCATCCGACTCGGAGTCCACCCCAGGAGATCTTACTGGCGCTTCCTGCCGTGATGGAGTCGGGCACGAAGGCCGCCATCGGGGTTGGAGTCGGTTCGCCATCAAGGCCCAGCTCGACCAGAGACTCGTCGAAGATGGGCACCACTGAATTGCGTCTGAGCATGGCCCCGAGTTCGGGCCGTTGCGCTTCGGGCAGGAGTGCACCGGTGGGATTGTGGAAGTCGGGGATGAGGTAGGCCGACCGGACCCGCGTCTGGCGGGCGATATGGTCCATGGCCTCGATGTCCCAGTGGTGCCCGGCCGAACCTCTCTCGAGAGGGTAGGGAATCAGGGAGACACCTGCGCCTTCCAGGGTTGCGATTGCGTTCGGGTAGGTCGGGCTTTCGATGAGCACCCGGCCCCGGCCCTCGTTGAGACCACGCACTGCGATGGACACGGCGCCGAAGGCCCCCGAGGTGATGAGTATCTGATCGGGATCGGTGCGGACCCCGCGCGCCGTGTAGCGTTCGGCGATGAGCTCTCTGAGCACGGGCAGTCCCGAGGGGTAGTAGCCCGTACCGGGCAGATAGGCGTGAATCTGCGAGACCGCACGTTCGTAGGCTGCCAGCAGCCAGGGCGGTGCCACAGCGGCGGTGCAGGTGAGGTCAATCTCGGCCTCGTCGGCTCCAGCAGGGGTCAGGAGGTGATCGATTCGCCCACCCGGGACTTCCGGGAGTTGGACCACGCTTCCCGAGCCGCGCCGCGTGATGACGAAATCCTGTTCACGCAGCTTCGCAAAGGCACGGGTGACCGTCGTCCGAGACAGCCCCGTCGCGGCGGCAACCTCGCGTTCGCTGGGCAGTCTGGCCCCGACCGGAATGCGTCCGTCACCGATGGCGCGCGAGATCGCGGCAGTCAGCGAATCATAGGCCGGACTGGGCCACGGCCCTATGCCGATGATGTCTGTCAACCTGGGTCCGCTCATGATCGGCGTGCTCATAGCATCCTCGCTGTGTCGATGACTCATCCACCGTGGCGGTGTCGATATGACCACTTTCTTCCAATTGGCTATTTTTTACAAGGCCAGTTCGGGAGATGATGGTGATATCAGTTGGAACGACCCGGAAAGACCTACGATGCCATCGACACCTGTACCGAAGCGCGAACTCGCGAATATCGGTCCCATCCAGCAGCTTAAAAGCGGCCGACTCCCCCGTCGATTGCCGCAGCTGCTCTTCGGCCTCTATCTCTATGGCGCCTCGATGGCCATGATTGTGACTTCCGGGCTGGGCATGATGCCCTGGGACGTCCTCCACTCGGGCATCATCAAGCACCTGCCGCTGACATTCGGCACCATCGTCACGATCACCTCGTTCCTCGTCCTCCTCATCTGGATCCCTCTCAAGCAGCAGCCCGGACTCGGGACGGTGCTCAACGCCCTCCTGATCGGTCCCGCCCTCGACCTCACACGCCTGTTCCTGCCCCAACCCGAGGAGCTGTGGTGGAACATCGGACTCCTCGCTGGTGGCATCATCCTCAATGGGGTCGCTTCGGCGATGTACATCGGCTCACAGTTCGGCCCCGGCCCTCGCGATGGCCTGATGACTGGGCTGTCGCGGGTCACCGGAAGGTCCATCCGACTGGTGCGCACCCTCATCGAAGTCACCGTGGTCATCGTCGGCTGGCTGCTCGGCGGCGTCTTCGGCATCGGCACCGCGCTCTATGCGGTGGGCATCGGACCGATCACGCAGTTCCTCCTGCCCACGTTCACTGTCGAACTCAAACCACGTCCCCAGCCCCAGGCCCGGGACTGAGGCTCAAACAGAACTCACACGCTTCGGCGTCCGTCTCCGCGTGAGCGTCGAAGAGCTCCAGCGAAGTGGATCACTCCATCGTGTCGAGGATGTCGACAAGGTCCTCAAAGGTCGTGAGCGGGTTGACGATGGCGAACCTGGCATTGGGTCGCCCCTGGTGCGAGCTGGGTACGACGAAGGCTCGCTGATCTTCGAGCAGCCGATCCGACCACTGCTGGTAGTCCTCACGGGTCCAACCATCACGTTCGAAGACGACGACCGAGAGCTCGGGTTCACGCACCAGTCTGAGGGTCGGCCGCTTTTTGATCTCAGTTCCGATCTGCATCGCAAGTTCGATCGAATGACCGATGGCTTCACGGTAGGTCTCGGCGCCGTAGCTGGCCAACGAATACCACAGCGGCAACCCACGAGGCCGCCTGGTGAGCTGGATGGCATAGTCAGAGGGACTCCACTCATCAGCCTCGGTCAGAGTGTCGAGATACTCGGCCCGCTGAGTGTGCGCTCGCCGCCCCAAGGTGGGATCGCGGTAGATGAGTGCGCAGGCGTCGAAGGGAGCGAAGAGCCACTTGTGCGGATCGACGATGACGGAATCGGCTGCCTCGACTCCGGCGAACTTGTGCCGGGCTAGAGGTGAGAGCATCGCCGCCAGCCCATAGGCGCCGTCGATGTGGAGCCAGAAGTCGAAGTCGTCCTTGAGCGCTGCGATTCCGGCGATGTCATCTATAGTGCCGAAGTTCGTCGTCCCCGAAGTTGCGACGACGGCAATGACGGCCTCCCCGTGTTCTTTGAGGGCGGCGCGGACGCCCTCTGGACGCAGGATTCCGTCCTCACCGGTAGGAACGGGAGCCACATCGACGTCCATCACAGCTGCCGCCGACGCGACGGAGGAGTGCGCTTCGGCACTGCACACGATGACCCAGCGCCCTGGCAGCTCATCGCCGAGCGAAGCCTTGCGCGCATCACGCGCCGCGACGAGGGCCGACAGGTTGCCGATCGTACCGCCTTGGACGAAGACGCCGCCGGCTGTCGTCGGCAACCCGAATTCGCCGGCCAGCCACGACAGAACTTCGTTCTCGGCGTGGACGACGCCTGCGCCTTCGAGCCACGAGCCTCCGTAGAGCGCGCTGGCGGAGACCACCAGGTCGAACGCCACAGCAGCCTTCGTCGGCGCACTCGGAATGAAGGACAGGTACTTCGGATGGTCCGTCGTAATGCAGGCGGGAGCGAAGATGTGCTCGAAGATCGCGAGTGCACGAGAAGACCCGACGCCATCCTCGGTGATGGTCGGCCCGGCCAGACGCTTGAGCTCAGTCTCGGTCGTCGGGTGATCGAGCGGAGTATCGACGGCCAAGGTGCGCCGGCGAGAATAGTCGAGGACGAGGTTAACGAGGTTCCGAGTCTCATCAGATACGACGTGCATACGCGAATGGAGATTGTCGTTCATGGGCCCCTCCAGGGGTAGGAATGGTGTCAGCAGGCGAGCATTTCGTTCCTTCGAGAATATCCGCTCCCCTCCGGTGATGAGGGACTCCCGCTCACGTAAATGCCTCCACAAGGCCGAATCTTCAATCGCAAGTCCTGATTGCATCTCAGTATTGCTTGCGCTTTGCGCATGTAAAAGATAGATTGGCCGCTATGAAGGATCGCAGCGATACCGATGCCAGCGACACCGGAAGCACCGCCGCCGATGCCACAGCACGGCGAGCCAAAGAGGCACTGCGCACCAGCGAACTGTCCCAGCGGCATGTAGCCGCGAGCATCGGAATCGATGAGACCAAGCTGTCGAAGTCCCTGTCGGGTCGGCGCCGATTCGCCACCGAGGAACTTCTCGGCCTGGCCACTGCGACCGGTGTGACGGTCAGATGGCTGCTCGGCGACGAGTCCCAGGTCTCAGCGACTCCGCTGCACTTCCAACCCAGTCACGATCGGGCCTCAGCCCCACTCCCGGATTCTTCTCCGCGCAGGCTCATCGTCGAAACCGCCTGGGATCTGTTCGCCAGCGCCGGCTACGAGACCGTGCGAATCGCGGACATCGCAGAGGCCGCAGGGGTCTCGAACGCGAGCATCCACTACTACTTCGATGGCAAGTCCGATCTCTTCGACGCAGCCCTGGAATATTCTGTGAAACTCGCCTTCGATCGGCAGACTGCCTGGCTCGACGAGATCCCCAACCCACGTCGACGACTCGAGCGTCTGCTCGAACTCCAGTCACCGATTGGCCGCACCACCCGCAGCGAGTGGTCGATCTGGCTCCAGACCTGGGCCAGGCTCGGTCTCGAGGAGGCCCATACCTCTGACTACCCGGCCCATTACGAACGCTGGTCGCACACGGTGCGCTCCACCATTGAAGCCGGTCAGTCCTCTGGTCACTTCTTACCCGGTGACAGCGAGGCCATGGCCGATGAACTCACCTCGCTGCTCGACGGCCTCGGAGTCAAGGTCCTCACGGGAATCATGGATGTCGCGACGTTCCGGCGCCGACTCTCCACCTACCTCAAACGCGCAATCATCAACCCCAACCCTGATGAGGAGTCATCATGAATCGCAAGGTCATTCTCACCTGTGCCGTCACCGGCGCCGGCGATACGGCGAACAAGAGCGAGCACGTCCCCGTCACCCCGCAGGAGATCGCCGATGACGCGATCGCCGCGGCTCGTGCCGGCGCATCGGTCGTGCACATCCACGTTCGCGATCTCGACACCAAACAGGGGTCTCGCGAGGTCGCCCACTACAGAGAGGTCGTGCGCCTCATTCGCGCCTCCGACGTCGATCCGGTCATCAACCTGACTGCAGGAATGGGAGGAGATCTCGTCGTCGATCCTCAGGACCCGACCACTCATATGCCGGGCACGGACCTGGTCAATGCCCTCGATCGCCTCCCCCACGTCGAAGAGCTGCTGCCCGAGATCTGCACACTCGACTGCGGTTCCCTGAACTTCGGCGACGGCTCGAACATCTATGTCTCCACCCCTGACATGCTGCGTGAGGGCTCGAAGAAGATTCAGACCCTCGGCGTTCGACCCGAGCTCGAGATCTTCGACACCGGGAACCTCTGGTTCGCCAATGTACTCGTCGAAGAGGGACTCATTGATCCCCCACCGCTTTACCAACTGTGTATGGGGGTCCCCTACGGCGCACCGGTCGATGCCGGGTTGCTGACTGCGATGGTGAACATGTTGCCCGCGGGTGCACAGTTCACCTCCTTCGCCATCGGCCGCAATCAGCTGCCCTGGGTTGCTCAGTCCATTCTCGCCGGAGGCCATGCCCGGGTCGGGCTCGAGGACAACCTTTACCTGGCTAAAGGGGTCAAGGCCACCAACGCCTCGTTGACCGAACGTGCCGTCGACATCATTGAGAACCTCGGTGCCGAGGTGGCCACGCCTGACGAGGCCCGTCAGATCCTCGACCTGCGAGTGCAGACACCGATCGTGACGGGAGCCGACCTGTGAGCGCGACTGACACTGCTGCCTCCTATCCCGAATTCGAGTCGATCACCACGGTCACCTGCATCGGAGCCGGCACCATCGGCGGCGGCTGGGCCGCATACTTCCTGGCCCAGGGCTTCACCGTCAGGGTCTGGGATCCCGCACCGGATGCCGCCGAGAAGCTGAGTCGGCTCATCGACGCAGCCTGGCCCGCGCTGGCCGAACTCGACATGGTCACCGGAGCGGACAGAAACGCGTGGACTGTGCACACGGACCTCGGCGAGGCTGTGGCGGGCACCGGTTTCGTCCAGGAGTCCGCCCCCGAGGACCTTGACCTCAAACGCAAACTCCTGGCCAGCATTGATGCCGTCTGTGATGAACATGTGGTCATCGGTTCCTCCACCTCGGGTTACAGCATGACCGAGATGGCAGTGGATGCCCGCCATCCCGAACGCCTCGTCGTCGGACATCCGTTCAACCCTCCCTATCTCATCCCCCTCGTCGAGGTCGTCGGTGGTGAGTCCACCGACGTCACAGCAATCGACTGGGCGGCCGAGTTCTATACACGCATCGGCAAGTCCGTCATCAGAATGGCCCATGAGGTCCCTGGGTTCATCGCCAACCGACTCCAAGAAGCGCAGTGGCGAGAGGCCCTGCACATGATCGACCAGGGTGAGGCGACGGTGGAACAGATCGACCGGTCGATCACCGACGGTCCCGGTCTGCGCTGGCCGTTCCAAGGACCGATGCTCACCTTCCATCTGGCCGGTGGCGAGGGCGGAATGGCCCATATGCTCGACCACTTCGGTCCCTCGCTGAAGTCCCCCTGGACCCGCCTCGAGGCTCCCGAACTCACCCAGAAGCTGCGGGACGACGTTGTGGCCGGCTGCGATATCGCCGCCGGAGAAAAGACGATTCCCGATCTCATCGCTACGCGAGACGCGGGCATCATCGCATTGCGCAGACTCACGGCCGGACTCGATGCGGGACAAGAATCGATACCACGAGTCACCTCGGCGGATGAGGGAGCGGGAGAACCGGGAAGCCTCGGAACTTATCGGACCCAGGTCATCTCTGACTGGATTGACTACAACGGCCACATGTCCGAAGCCTTCTACGTTTTGGTCTTCGGTTTCGCCACAGATCAGGTGATGGATCAGATCGGTCTCGATCGGGCACATCGCGAGGCACATTCCACCTCGCTGTACACCGTCGAATCACACATCCGCTACCTCGACGAGGTCAGCCTCGGCGCGCAGCTCGAAGTTACCCCCACTCTCGTATCAGCAGGGGGAAAGAAGCTGCACCTGGCCTATGAGATGCGAGTCGACGGACAGCTCGCCGCGACCGAAGAGATCATCGCTTTGCATGTGGACCAGACAACTGGGGTCACAGCACCGTTTCCCAACCAGGTGAGGGAACGCGTCGAGAGGATTCGAACCGGGTCCCCAGACTGGGTCGGTCGACAGCTGAAATGAGTTCAAACCGGCCCCAGTCCCCCACACAACAGGAATCCAGAAGTCAGGCACGTGCGGGGAAGCTATTCTGGTGACCATGAGCACACGTAAGAGCACACCGACGGCCATTGAGTTCTCCACACAGCTGGAAGTCATCAACGACAGGCCGATCCTGCGCCTGCCGGCCGATTCCAGCGCGAAGCTGCCCTCTCGCGGTCAGGTCGCCGCGAATGGGCAGATGGGCGGGGTCGATTTCACGACAGTGATAGAACCCGACGGCATGCGCGGGCATTGGATCAACGTCACCGACGAATTGTCGGTACAGCTGGACACGGACAATGCCGACAGCGTGGACGTGTCACTGACTCCGACGAAGGAGTGGCCGGAGACCTCGATTCCTGATGACTTCGGTGCGGCGCTTTCCGACTCACCCGAACTCACCGAGGTGTGGGCGGGGCTGACACCGATGGCGCGGTGGGAATGGGTGAGGTGGATCCAAGCGACTAAGAATGCCGACACCCGCGCCCGTCGCGTTGAGGTGGCGATCTCAAAGCTGGAATCCGGGAAACGTCGGCCCTGCTGCTTCGACCTGGCCTCATGCACCGACCCAGAACTGGCGAAGAGCGGGAAGCTCCTCGGCATCTCCTGATATCTGTGCCAATCAGTCACGTCCAGGTGCACCTGCAGGTGCACGTGACGGGTGCAGGCCCAGGTGCACAATCGTGGCAGTCGGGGTCAGCGCGGGGTCAGAGACTTCGGGCGTACAGTCAGCGTCATCACCGCACCGAGGATCGAGACCAGGGATGCGGCCGCGAAGAGAAGCCAGAACCCACCGACGAGAGCAACGAGTCCCGCCCCGAGCAGGGGTCCGACGAGTTGTCCCAGTGCGGCGGAATTGTTGACCATGCTCAGGTCGCGGGCATGGTCATCGGGATCGAGCAGCAGGTCGGTGGCGAAGGCCAGGCTCACGGCCATGTACGCACCGTAGCCGGTGCCCATGATGGCAGCAGCGATCGTGGTGGTGACGAATTCGGGGCTGATGAGGATGATGACTCCCGAACAGGCCTGCACCAGCGCCGAGGTGATCGTCCAGAATCGACGATTGCCCGAGCGGTCCGATATGGCGCCCAGCACGATGGACGCGATGACGACGAAGACCGTGTAGATGACGATCAGGACGAGCAGCTTGTCTTCGGCAGTGTCGGCCGGAACCCCGATTCCGTAGATGAGGAAGAAGAGGAGCAGCGAGGTTCCGAAGGCGTTGCCCACGTTGACGACGAACCTCGACACGAGCAGCCATTTGAAATTGTGGTCGAGCAGCGACGATATCCGAGCACGAGTGATTGGTTCACGACCGGCGTGCTGGGTGAGAATCCTCGGATGTTCGGGAGCCGGGTCGGGCAGCAGAATCGCAGTGGCGATTCCGACGGCGGTGATGATTCCGGCCAGTAGCGCATAGGAGGCACCGAGTCCGAGTCCCAAGAGCACGACCGCTCCGACTCCGACGACGATGCCGACGGCCTGGGCGGAGCTCGCCGCTGCCGATGCTGTTCCCCTCTGTGAGTCGAGCTGATCGGCGATGAGTGCGGTCAGCGCCGCTGAGGCGATGGCCACTGAAACGGAGACGACGATCCAGGCAGCACCGACGAACAGTGGTCCATGTGCCCATCCGGTGAGCAGGAGGCCGATTGCGGCTCCCACCGATCCGCCGATGGCCCAAGGGCGACGGCGGCCCCACCGTGAGCGAGTGCGGTCTGAGAGGCTCCCGGCGATCGGGGCGGCGATGATACCGGCGAGTCCACCTGCTGAGAGGACGACTCCGGACCAGACGACTCCGTGCAGCCAGTGTCCGCTTTGGGTGTCGAGCTGCAATGGCAGAAGCAGCTGGATGGGAGTCAGCTGGATCGTCCAGATGGCCAGCCAGGCGAGGGTGAACCACACCATCCAGAGGGGCCCGACCTTCTTACTCGGCCACTGACCGGATCCCGGCTGGATTGCGCTCATGCCCGAACCGCGGCGATGAGATTCCGATACCACTCATACGACGACTTAGGTGTTCGCTGACCGGTCGTCATATTCACATGCACCAAACCGAAGCGCTGGGTGTATCCGTCCGCCCATTCGAAGTTGTCCAGCAGTGACCACACCGTGTACCCGGCGATGGGGACACCGGCCGCGATTGCCTCAGTGAGCGCCAGAAGGTGATCATGCAGGTAGGCGATGCGCTCGTCATCGCGAATCGGTTCGGTGCATTCTTCGGGTTCGGGAAAGGACGCGCCGTTTTCAGAGATCACGATGGGAGGCAGGGACGAGCCGTAGCGAGTGCGCATATCGATGAGGAAGTCTCGGAGTGTGTCGGGTCGGATCGGCCAGAGTGGTCCGAACCCGGTGGTCGCGGCACCCGGTGTGGGCACCATGTCGAAGGGCAACGGCCCTTCGTCGACACTGCGCACCGTGGTCGGGTTGTAGTAGTTGAACCCATAGACGTCGCAGGGTGTTGAGATCAGTTCCATGTCTCCGTCGCGGATCGGCATCTGGACTCCGAGTGCCTCGAGGTCCGGATACTCTCCGAGGAGCAGTGGGTCGGCGAAGAAACGATTGAAGATGAGGTCGAGAGTCGTCGCAGCGCGGTGATCGGCGTCCTCATCAGTCTCGGGGAGGATGAGGCTGTGATTGATTGCCGGTGCCACCTGCTGGGCTCCGTGTTCACGCAGGATCGTCGCTGCGGTGCCATGGGCCAGGAGTTGGTGATGGACCGTGGGCAGCGCGTCGAAGAGCATCGTGTGCCCCGGTGCGAGTTCTCCAAGTGCATAGCCCTGAAGCGAGGTCGAGGCCGGTTCGTTGATCGTGTACCAATGGCGGACACGATCGCCGAGGCGGTCCGCCACGGCATCGACATAGTCGCCGAAGCGATGAACAGTGTCCCTGTTCAACCAGCCGCCCGCTGCTTCAAGTGCAGTGGGCAGGTCCCAATGATAGAGAGTGGGTTCCGGTGTGACTCCGACACCCAGAAGCTCGTCGACGACGCGATCGTAATAGTCCAGGCCGGCTGTGTTGGGCTTCGTCCCAGCCATACCATCGGCGATGATACGGACCCAGGAGATGGAGAATCGGTAGCGGTCCACGCCGAGACCGGCCAGCAACGCTGCATCCTCAGCGCTGCGGTGATAGCTGTCGGGTCCCGGGTCTGCGGTGCTGGAGTCGATGACATTGCCTGGCTCATCAACGAACTCATCCCAGATCGACCGCCCTCGGCCGTCCAGTGTTCGTGCGCCCTCGATCTGGAACGCGGAGGTGGCTGTTGAGAAGCGCAGACCGCTCAATGTCTGCAGTGCCCGTGGGGCAAACTCCGGTGTCACTGCCATTCTCAGAATATGTCATGGAAGAGGCCCTGCCGCAAGACGGTGGCCAGGGTGAACACGGGAATCACGCGAATCTCAATCCCAAGTTCAGTTCTCCGTGTCAGAGGTGCGGATCTCAGCGCGAGACTTTGGTCCGATCCTTCGCGATGTTCCATGACATCCACACGAGCGGAACCTGCAGCGGCAGACGGGCGAGGGCGATCGCACGTCCACGAGGATTGTGCCAGTGCTTCTTCACCGTATAGATATTGGCAGGGTAGACCGCGACCATGAGTACAGCGGCTGCCATTCCGCCCAGTCGGCGTGTGGGTGGCAGCGCCAGGAGAGTCGCGCATCCGAGTTCGGCGACACCACTGGCGTAGGTGATGAAGCGTGGATCACCCAAACGGGGCGGAACAATCGAATCGAAAGTCTCGGGTCTGAAGAAGTGTGTGAGACCGGCAAGCCCGAGAATTCCGGTCATGGTCGCTGATTGTCGCCGCACTGCCTGTGGCTTCATCTCGCGATCACCTCTGCGCATATGCGAAACCATTCTGTGGAGCTTAGGGGAATCGAACCCCTGACCTTTTCATTGCGAACGAAACGCTCTACCAACTGAGCTAAAGCCCCTTCGTTCTTCACTTTACGCCGAAGGTCCCGTCGTGCACAAAACGGCGTCCTACCAGCGCAGGTCCGGCATCGGTTGACTCGCTGAGGCAGGCGGTACAAGGTGGAAGAAACCCCCTCGAGGAAGGACAGACAATGGCTCAGGAATTCGGAACCGTCATCATCGGTGCAGGAATCGGCGGCGGAACCGCAGTCGAGGCTCTTCGCGACGGTGGCTACACCGGGTCGATCGCTCTCATCGGCGCCGATCCGGCAGCCCCCTACTACCGTCCGGATCTGTCGAAGAATGTCATGCTCGAAGGCTCGGATCCTGCGGAGTCCGCGCTGCGTGGTGAGGACTGGTACCCCGCCCACGATGTTACGACGTTCTTCGGCACCACGGTCACAGGCCTGGATCCCCAGCAGCAGCGCCTCACCCTCGACAACGGCGAGAACCTGGTCTACGGACAGGTGATCCTGGCGACCGGTGCCACCCCGCGCACCCTGGATGTTCCGGGTGCCGATCTGGGCAATATCCATACCCTGCGCGATGCCGGTGATGCCGTGGCCATCCGCTCGCAGCTCAGTCGGGGCAGCAAGGTCGTCATCATCGGAGGCGGCTGGGTCGGCCTCGAAGTCGCTGCGGCTGCCCAGAATGCCGGCAGCGATGTCACCGCCGTCCTGCGTTCGACTCCCCCACTCAAGTCGGCCCTCGGGAAGGAGATCGGCGAGTACTTCGAAGAGCTGCACAAGGCCAACGGCATCAAGTTCGTCACCGAGGCTGAGACCAACGGGTTCTCGGGAACGAAGGCCGTCGAATCCGTCAAGACCAGTGCCGGTGACCTTCCTGCCGACCTGGTCGTCGTGGGAATCGGTGCAGATCCCACCATTGACCTTGCCGTATCTGCTGGTCTGGAGACCGATAACGGCGTCCTCGTCGATGAGCATATGCGCTCCAGCGATGCCAATATCCTGGCCATCGGTGACATCGCGGCGGCGCAGAACACGCTGCTCAACCAGCGTCTGCGCGTTGAGCACTGGGACAACGCGGTTCGTCAGGCCGAAGTCGCAGCAGCGACCATCACCGGTGGAGACAAGGAATACGACTGGGAACCCTACTTCTACACCGACCAGTACGATCTCGGCATGGAGTACGTCGGCCACGGCTCAAGTGACGATGACGTCGTCATCCGCGGCGACAAATCAAGCGGGGAGTTCATTGTCTTCTGGACTCGCGGCGGAGACGTCACCGCCGCAATGAACGTCAACATCTGGGATGTCGGTGACGAACTCCGGGCACTCATCGGCAAGAAGGTGTCCGCCGCACAGCTGCAGGATCAGTCGATCGAGCTCACAGACCTCTGAGTTCGAATCGTCCTGCCATGGAGTCACTCTTCGCCGACGAGGCCTTCGACCGCCGCCCCCGTGTCATCGCACCGGGGGCGGTGTGGGTACCGGGGTTCCTCGATGCCGCTGCTCAGACCTGGATCATCCGGCAGTACGCGAAGTGGCAGTCGGGACCGGTGCCGGCACATGCGACGTCGATCGCCGGGCATCCGATGAGTGTGAGAACCATCGGCCTCGGCTGGCACTGGCAGCCCGGCCGCTATGATCGGCACGCGCGTGACGTCAACGGCCAGCGCGTCCTGTCGTTCCCGGATTGGATGACTCGCCTGGGCCGCCGAGTCGTCTCCCACGCCGCCGAGGTGGTCGCCGATGATCCCGACTCCCCCACTGATGCACCCAACCTGTGGGGATTTCTGCCCGAGGAATACAGTCCCGATGTGGCGCTCGTCAACTATTACGACGGTCAGGCGAAGATGGGAATGCACCAGGACAAGGACGAGCTCGATCCCGCTCCTGTCGTGTCACTGTCCCTCGGTGACACCTGCATCTTCCGGTTCGGCAACACCGACAACCGCAACAAGCCCTATGAGGACATTCGTCTGGCCTCCGGCGATGCCTTCGTCTTCGGAGGGCCCGCCCGCTTCGCCTTTCACGGGGTGACGAAGATCCTCGACGCTACCGCACCCGAGCACGGACGGCTGGATCACCTCGGCGGGGGCAGGATCAACATCACGATGCGCACCACCGGCAGGAACTAGCCTGTCGGGGTCCCGAACTCAGCTGCCAGGACCCACCAAGCTCAGGCCCAGCTCTCGGATGATCAGGAAGCCCTCGGATGATCAGGATAGTCGGGGTCGTCGTCAACGATGCCTGCTGGTGGGCGGGCCAACCGATTCGGCGCTGTCTTGCGGTAGACGGGCTGCCCGGAGAGCACACTGGCTCGCGAAAGCGTGTTGCTGGCCACGGACGAGACGATGATCAGGCACAGCACGGCGATGAGGGCCATGAGCAGCGAGCCCCAGCTGAATCCCTCCGAATGAAGGTCATAGACGTAGGCGGCCGCGACGATCAACGGCATCCCCAGGCCCGTGGCCGGTGAGAACACGTTGATCCGGGACAAAGCGTCACGTACCCGGAACATCGCAATTGCGGAGAACAGCATGAGCAGGGAGCCAGTGATCCCGAGAATACCGACCAGAGTGGTTGCCACAGCATCATTCATCAACGCAACCCCCTCGTGAGGATCCGCGACAGTGCGATGGTGGCAAGAATGCCGACCATGGACGACAGGAAGATCGCGTCGAGGATGATCGAGGAGGAGACGAGAATTCCGAACATGGTGAGCATGCCGATGGCGGAGAAGTACATGAGATCGCTGACGATCGCGCGTGAACCTAGGTCCTTGGCGGTCAGCACGCGGACCAGGCCCACAATGACAGCCGCGGCGAGGATGATGATGCAGATGCTGACGACGATGGTCATGGGCTTCCTTCCTCGTGTTCGACCTCGGTGACGGTGCTTGCGGCAGTCGTTGGAGCCCGGCCTCGCGTCATCGCGAGCAGACGCGACTCCATGTCGTACAGGCCCTCCAATGCGGATTCCTCGGAATCTTCGAACAGGGCATGGACGAAGAGCACCGGCGGCTGTGTGGAGGTACCTGCGGCAATGGCCGTGACCAAGGTTCCGGGGGTGATCGTGATCGACGAGGCGAACATGGTTACCTCAAGGTCGGTGACGCACCTCAACGGGACCTCGACGATCATCGGCTGCGCGTACTGACCGGGCCGGAACAGTCGGGTGACGATGGTCGCCGACCCGGTCACGATGGCCCAGCCGATGTAGGCGAGGTAGGTGATGCCGTGGACGAATCGCATCATGGCGTCGTCACCGCCTCGATGTAGGCGCTGTGGTCGAGCAGCCCAGCCGCGGCGCGGGCAGTGATCTCGAACAGCGGCTCGGGGTAGACGAAGATGGCCACGGACACTCCGATCATGATCGTACCCGGGACCAGCAGGCGTGCGGGAATCCGGACGCTGTTCGGAATGGGCTCGGCCGGGGCGCGGCCGGTCTCAGCCGAATCGGGGCGGTACGTCTGCATCGGCGGTCCCCAGAAGGTGTTGCGCCACATGCGCTGGAGAGTGAGCAGACTGATGACCGCTCCGATCACGATCGCCGCGACCAGCCACCAGCCCAGTGCATCTCCGCTGCCGGTGGCGGCCGTGATGAGTCCGACCTTTCCCCAGAGTCCGGAGGTCGGTGGGAGGCCGATAAGTGAGAACAGGCCGAGGACCATCAGGATCGTCGCCCACCTCTCTCTGCCGGCCAGCCCGGTCAGCTTTTTGAACGAGCCGCTGCCGTAGGTCTGTTCGACCGCTCCCATGATCAGCAGAAGGCCCGACATCGTGATCATGTGGTGGACCATGTAGAAGGCTCCTGCGCCCAACGCCGTCGAGGTCAGAAGCACAACACCAAGCAGAATATGTCCGACGCCGCTCGTCATCTGGAAGGCGAGGACATTGCGGACCCTGTTCTGCCCGATTCCGGACAGCGAACCGATGATGATGCTGGCCAAAGCGATGATGACGATGACGTTGACCCAGGCAGCAGGCTCGCCGTACATGGTGGTGTAGATCCGGTAGATCGCGTAGAGGGCGACCTTCGAGTGCAGACCTGAGAACAACGACATCATTCCGGCCGAGGTGTTCGGGTAGCTGCGCACCAGCCAACCGTGGAAGGGTGCGCCCCCGGCTTTGATGATCAGCGCGAAGAGGACGACGCCGATGGCCAGAGCCCCCTGCCCGGTCGGTGCCCCCATCTCGGCGAGGACCGCGATGTTCACGGTGCCGGTGGCTCCGTAGACGAAGCCGACACCGATGAGCAGGATCGTCGAGGTCAGGAGGTTGACCATGACATACATGCGACCCACGCCGAGGCGGCGCCAGGTTCCGGTGACCGCGATGAGTGCGTAGGCCGGCAGCACCATGACCTCGACGAAGACGAAGAAGTTGAAGAGGTCCCCTGTCAGCAGTGCACCGTAGACGCCGGTGAGCATCATCAGGATCAGGGCAGGGACGAAACGGTACTGGTCCTCACCCGTCGTGATCAGGAAGATGCAGCTCGCGATAGCGGTGGCGGACGTCAGTACCAGCATCAGAGCGGTGAATGTATCGGAAACGAACGGGATCGCCAACCCGGGGACGTAGCCGCCCACAGAGTGGGCAAGAACCGGCTCATGTTGGTGGACGAAGAGCAGCACGACGCCGAATATGCCGACGAAGCTCGGAGCCGCCAGCAGCAGGACGCGATCGACGGTGCGTGAGGTGATGAGCACGCTCAGCGCTGATGCCAGCAATGGCACACCGATAAGCAGTAGGAGAAGTGCCGGATTCATGATTCGCGCTCCTCCCCGGTCTCAGGGGCCCGTCTCTGATCATCGTCGTGGCCGAGAACGGCGAGTGCAAGCATGAAGATCGTCACCGCCAGGGTGATGACGATGGCGGTGAGAACGAAGGCCTGCGGCAACGGGTCGGCTGCCACGCTCTGGTCCCCGCGATTGCTCAAGGGCTCGACTCGCCAGGCGCTGACTCCTGCGGAGAGCAGGATGAAGTTCGCAGCATGGGAGATGAGTGTCAGTCCGAAGACGCCTCGGACCATGGATCGCTGCATCATCAGATACACGCCGCCTGCGGTGAGCACACCGATCGTGAGGGCAAGGATCATTTCGCACCCTCCTGTGCATCTGTTGGTGGCTGATCCGGTTGAGTGTCGCTCGACCGCTCTATGGGCGCATCGCCGTGCAGGATATGCGTTGATGAGGCCTTGACCTTCGCATCGGGGTTGCCGGCCCTTGATCGACGTTCGTGAGTCGGACGTTCCCCTCTGATCGCGTCCATCGGTCCGCTCAGCTCTCCGTATATCAGTTCGTCGGCACGCTCGCGGGTCAGTTCCACGTCACGATGGATGATGCCATTGGTGAGAACATCGTCGCCAGCGGGCGTGGCCGCAGAGTCCGAGACGCCGAGGATGTTGAACGACAGCAGGATCAGTCCGACCACCGCCAGATATACCCCGAGGTCGAAGATCATCGATGTTGTGAAGTGCTGCCCGAGGAAGTAGCCGTGCATCGGCTCGAGGAACGAGCCGGCGAAGATGAGACCGATGAAGCCGGTGGCCACCGCAGTGGCGACACCGAACCCGATCAGGTACAGCGGCGCCTTCGGCGGACCGATCGCTCGGTCCTTGGCCGTCGACATGTACAGCAGTCCGATGACCGCTGAACCGACCAGCGCCGCGATGAAGCCTCCGCCGGGTTCGTTGTGTCCGCGCCAGAAGATCACGAGTGAGGTGATCGCCAGCAGGGGGCCGAGGATCTTGATCGTGAGCTTAGGCGGTATCACGTTGGGCCAGGCCTCATGGACGGCTCGATAGGCGGTTGTGCCGCGGGGTCGGATGGAGACCCAGGCCTGCCGCGGGGGTTCGGGAATGTTCTCGGCGGGCGGGTCGATGAACTTGTCCTTGACCGTCGACATCACCGCAACGATCGCGATCCCGGCCATGCCGAGGACGGTGAGCTCTCCGAGTGTGTCCAGGGCACGGAACTCGACGAGAATGGTATTGACGATGTTGTGTCCGCCGCTGATGTCGGGGGCGTTCTCAATATAGAACTGGCCGAGGTCGGACCGTTCTCGGCGTCCATTCAGAGCCAGAGTCAGTACCGTCGCTGCGAGGCCGACGATGATCGCAAAGATCGCCCGTGTGGCCTGCAGACGCTTGGGATATCTCCAGAACGAACGCGGGAGCTTCTGCAGCACCAGCATGATGACGATGATCGTCATCGCCTCGACCAACAGCTGGGTAAGGGTGACGTCCGGGGCGCCGAGTGCCAGAATCTGCACGGTCGCCAGAATGCCGACTCCGGAGAGGGCCACGACCGTGGTCAGACGCGAATGCGAGGTGCAGACGACGAGGACGGCGATGGTGATAAGGACAAGGAGAACGATGTCGATGGGACGCCACAGACCTTCCTGCAGCGGAGGCAGCTCCGGATAGATGATCGGCACCGCGGTGAAGGCGAGCACGGCGAGACCGCCCAGCGACATTGCCAGGTAGGGACCGGAATTCATCGGCTTGACGAAGACGCCGAGGCTTCGGCCGGCCCTGCGCAGGGCCCAGGTGAGACCGTTGATGACGTCGGCTCCATCGAAGCCGAGGGTGGCGCGGTGGAAGAAGACGAACACGCGGGACCGATTGAGGATGATGATCACACCGATCGCGATGATCAGCAGTGAAGCGATGAGTTCGACGTTCACCCCGTGCCACAATGCCAGATGTACGGAACCCGTTGATTCGTACAGGGCAGCCCTGACCGCCTGGCTGATGGGGTTGTCGAAGACGAACAGTGCGAAACTCAGCGGAAGCGAGGCGAGGATCGGCACCGCGGCGGCAATAAGCATGACCGGAGAACCGTGACCCAGACGCGCTCGCTCCACAGGCTTGCCGTCGATGAACGCACCCCACACGGTCTTCGCGCAGTAGGCGAAAGTGAGCACCGAGGCACCGACGGCCACCAGCAGAGCCGCCCACCCGGTCCAGGCAGAACCGGGAGTATCGCCGAAGGCAGTGAACAGTGCCTCCTTCGACACGAACCCGAGCAGCGGCGGTATGCCCGACATGGAGGCACAGCCGACGATCATGACGATGAACGATGCCGGTGCCGCGCGCATCAGTTGTGGAATTCGGGTCAGTTCGCGGGTTCCGGCGAGGTGATCGACGACGCCGACCATCATGAACAGACCGGATTTGAAGAGGGCGTGGGCGATGACGTGCAACGTCGCGGCGGCGATCGCTGCCTCGGAGCCGATGCCGATCACCGCAGTGATGAGTCCCAGCTGAGAGACCGTGGAATAGGCCATCAGCTTCTTGACGTCGTATTGATTGAGGGCGAACCACCCGCCGATGCAGGCAGTGATCAGACCGGCGACGATGAGCAGAGTGTTCCACGCCGGCGTGGCATGGAATGCCGGGGTGAAACGCAACAGCAGGAAGATGCCGGCCTTGACCACGGCGGCCGCGTGCAGATACGCGGAGACCGGAGTAGCAGCGGCCATCGCATCGGGCAGCCACGAGTGGAACGGGAACTGAGCCGACTTGGTCATCGCTGCAACGGCGATGAGGACTGCGACCAAGCTCGTCACCGGCGATTGGGCTGACCAGACCGGCGAGCTCAGTGCCTCGTGAACGTTCGTGGTGCCGGTCACTGCGATGATCACACCGGTGGCCACCAGGAGGGACAATCCGCCGATGAAGGTGATGAACATGGTGCGCAGCGCCGGCGCTTGACCGGGCGAGCCGGACCTGGCGATGAGGAAGAACGAGGCCAGGGAGGTCAGCTCCCAGCAGACGAAGAGCACCAGAAGGTCGTTGCTGAGGACGAGCATGACCATCGAGAAGGTGAAGATCACCATCAGCCAGTAGAAGCTCGTGTTCCGTCCACGTTCCAGGTATCCGGTCGAATAGACGAAGACGACGGCCCCGATGATCAGCGCGATGTAGGTGAAGATGACGCCGATGCCGTCGGCGCGCAGCGCCAGGTCGACACCGAAGGTGGGAATCCACTGGTAGCTCACTTCCGGGGTGGACCCGGCCATCACCTCGGCGGCGGTGGGGGTGAACAGGCCTGCGATGCCCAGGTAGGCCGCGGCCAGGAGCCAACCACTGGCCCGGCCCAGCACACGCGTGATGAAGGGTGTGACAATGATGAGGGCGGCGAGAGCGACAACCGTTAGGATCATGGTCGAGACCTCAGGGCCCCGGACGCAGGTGATGCTTCCTTCACTCACTGACCCTTCGACAAAAAGAACGCAGTCTCTGGCAGACTCTGGCAGACGCAGACTTACAGATGATCAGACTATCGACTCGGAGTTCCATGAGCAAAAGCACAGGCCGCCCTCGGACGAGCGACACGATCCGCGTGTTCTTCGATGCTCGCTTCACCCGCACAACACATCATGACGGCATCTCCCGTTATGGTTCATGCCTGCTTGAGGCCCTGCTCAACGCCGTTGCCGGAACTGACATCGAGGTTACTGCGATCATCAGTGACGAAGATCAGCTCGCTCTTCTGCCGAAATGCCGGTGGGTCAAGCTCAACTCCCCCACCTCCGCAAAGGAGGTCGTCATCGCCAAGAAGCTCAACGACCTCGGCGCCGACGTCGTCTTCTCCACCATGCAGGTCATGGGGTCCACGGGACGCCGCTACGGGCTCATTCTCACCGTCCACGACCTCATCTACTATTCGCATCCCCTGCCCCCGGCAGATCTCCCGGCAGCTGTGCGACTGCTGTGGCGGGCCTACCACCTCAGCTTTGCCCCGCAGCGACTGCTGCTGGGTCGCGCCGACGCGATCGCAGCGGTGAGCCAGACGACGAAGGGGCTCATCGCCGATCACCGCCTGTCGTCGAAGCCGGTGACCGTGGTCTCCAATGCCGCCGAGGTTGCTGTTGCCGGATCCAGGTCAGTGAACCGACACGATGCACGGTCTTTGGTCTACATGGGTTCGTTCCTGCCGTATAAGAACGTCGAAACCCTCATCGGTTCGCTGCAGCACCTGCCGGGGTGGACCCTGCACATTGCCAGCCGCATCGACGGAAGGCGCGAGGCCGCGCTGCGAGCTCTCATCCCTGACCGGGCGAAGGTGATCTTCCACCGAGGTGTCAGCGATGAGGAATACGCTGCGCTGCTCGAGGGTGCGACCGCTCTGGTCACGGCGTCTCAGGAAGAGGGATTCGGACTCCCCGTCATCGAGGCGATGGCCCAGGGTGTGCCGGTGGCGATCTCGGACATTGCGATCTTCCACGAAATCGCCGGGGACGCCGCCGTATACTTCGACCCCGATGATGCCGGTGACGTGGCGGCTGGGATCGCTCGCCTCACCGATGCGAAGCTGTGGTCAGAGCTCTCTGCTGCGGGCCAGAAGCAGGCAACGTCTTTCGACTGGAACTCATCGGCTCAGGCGCTGATAGGAATGATCCGCCAGGTGCACGCACTGCGACAGTAGGCCCGGTGGGCGCGCGTGTCAGGAAGGAACAGTGCCCCAGCTGCGCAGGATCCAGTTGGTTCCGGTGAACGCGAATTCCCCGTGTCCGCAGTTGCCGAGGACAGCCAGACGACCGGGCCCGTCCATGCCGAGCAGCAGTTCTGCAGCTGCCCGCAGGACCGCGCCGTGAGCGACGATGACGATCGTCTGTGCTTGAGTTCCATTGACGATCTCGGTGATCGCCGAGGCGACGCGCTGGCCTGACTCGGATCGTGATTCCCCGCCGGGAGGGTTCATATCGGCTCCGCTGAGCCATTGTTCGAGTGCGTCGGGCCAGGTGGTGCTGAGTTCGTCGCGAGTGTGGCCTTCCCACTGGCCGAAGGCAGTCTCCCGCAGACGGTCATCGCGGGTCACCTGGATGTTCAGACGTGAAGCCAGTTCGTCGGCCGTGTCAGCAGCCCGTGACAGGTCGGAGGAGACGATGAGCTCAGGTGCCAGCTCGCTGAGGTAGCTCGCTGCCTGCGCTGCCTGTGTCCGACCGAGTTCGTTGAGGGGGATGTCGGACTGTCCCTGGAACCGACGTTCGACGTTGTAGTCCGTCTGGCCGTGGCGCCAGAAGATGACAGTCTTGGTCATCGAGCGCCGTCGGCGCCGGAATGTTCCGGCAGCTCCAGATCGATGACCGGGCAGTCCTTCCACAGACGTTCGAGCGCGTAGTATTCGCGCTGTTCGGGCGAGAAGACGTGGACGACGATGTCGCCGAAGTCGAGCAGCACCCAATCACCGCTCCCCCGGCCTTCACGACGCAGGGGTGTGCGACCGTAGGTCGTCTGCACAGCTTCTTCGACAGCGTCGACGATCGATCCGATCTGCCGATCGTTCTCCGCTGAGATGATGAGGAAGGCGTCAGTGATGTAGAGAGTGGCACTCACATCAAGAGCCACCTGATCGGTGCCGAGCTTGTCGTCCGCCGCACGTGCGGCGGTCCTCAGCATTTGGGTTGATTCAACGATCTCGCTCACAAGAGCCTTTCAGATGATTACAGCAACATGACCAGTGCAATGACGATGAGTGCGACTGCGAAGAGCGCAGCGACACCCAGCACTACATAGGGTACTTTGGATGGTTCTTCGCCAACAAGAATGCGACCGTCGTGACCGGTGACCTCGCTGGCGCGGATGCGCGTTCCCGGAGGATTCTCGGTCTCTTCGTCCTCATAGTCAGAGTTGGGCAGTGCCCAGGCCTCTGGCACGGTCTCCATCGGACGTGTTTCCGGATTGGCTGCCAGCGCGCGGGCGGCATCATCGGATGAGGTCGAAGACTCTTCCGCGGACTGTGCCTCGGGAACAGGGGCGAATCCGTTCGCGGTGCTTCCGGTGCCCGGCGTGCCAGGAGCCGAGGAATCGACTTTCGAGTCCCTCGTCTCGTTCGAGTCCCGTGCCTCATTCGAGTCCGAACGGTTCGTATTCGGCCCGCCGGATCCCGGGCGAGCATCGGTACTGGTGTCTGCGTCGTCGACTGCAGGAATCTGGGCCGAGGCAGCCGTGACGACTCGCACTCCCGAGCTGCTCGGCGGCTTCACGATGGGCATCCGTCGTGAACGGCTCGTCTCGCCGGTCTCTTCCTCGGTCTCATCGGTGAGCGCATCGGCGTCGACACGCTCATCGCGGTCCCCGTGTGCGGGCTGCTCGGGCGCCGCTGTCGCGGAGTCGGCTGTCTCAGCTGAAGCGATTTCGGCAGCGGGAACCTCGTGCTGCTTCGGCGCCGAGGTGGCTCCGGGGGCAGGTGTTCCTGCGATAGGTGTTGCCGTTGGCTCTTCGACGTCCAGTTGCTCAATCGGCTGGGACAGTGCGTCCTGTGGGTCATCGTCGAGAGCGGTGGGACGGGGGGCCGAATCGGCGGTGACGGGAGCTTCGAAGTCTCGTGCGGCGACTTCATCAGCCGATCCGCCGAATCCTGCCGCATCAACGGAATCGCTGTCGGTGACAGCTGCGCTGTCCGGACCCTCTGGGGAGGTCTCGTCCTCTGCTGTCTCCTCGGGCCCGGCGATGACCGGAATCGCGCCGGTGGAGACGTCGCCTTCCAGGGACAGCCCGTTGTCGCGCAGGTACTTCTTTCGCGCGGTGCGTGATTCGAAATGAGGCAGTGGGGCTCGTTGCGGGTCGAGGCGGTCCTCGGTGTCGACAGGAGCTTGTGATTCCTGCGGCTGGTCCGTGACCTCACCAGGCTCCGCTTCCGATCCGGTCGGCGTTGGCTCGGGCGTCGTCGTTCGCGGCTCCGGCGCCTGAGCGGGTGCGGGCGGCTGGTTCAGCAGTTCGGCCCGATTGGTCGGTGACGGTTCGCTCGGCTGCTCAGGTGTCTCTCGTGCTTCGAACGCCTGTTCTGCAGCCAGCCGCTCGGCTTCTCGCCTGGCGCGACGTGACGTGAACTGCTCCTCAGCCATTTTCACTCCTGTACAACTCGTATTTCGCGATGTACTGAACGACCCCATCCGGTACGAGATACCAGACAGGCGCCCCATCCATCACCCGTAGTCTGCAATCCGTGGAAGAGATCGACAGTGCAGGAATCTGCACCAAGCTCAATCGATCCACCGGAAGACCTTCACTGCGAAGTTCGTGTCCCGGTCGGCTCACTCCGACGAAGTGAGCCAAGGAAAACAGCTCATCTACATTCTTCCACGTCAGAATCTGAGCCAAAGCGTCCGCGCCGGTGATGAAGAACATCTCTGTGCCGGTTCCGTAGCTTCTGGCCAGGTCACGAAGCGTATCGATCGTGTAGGTCGGCCCCGGGCGATCGACGTCGGCCCGGGAGACGGTGAAGCGCGGGTTGGACGCGGTTGCGATGACTGTCATCAGATACCGATGTTCGGCGCTGGTGACCTCTTCGACGTCCTTCTGATACGGACGGCCGGTGGGCACGAAGACCACCTCGTCGAGATCGAAGGTCGACTGCACCTCGCTGGCGGCGACCAGGTGACCGTGGTGAATGGGGTCGAAGGTGCCGCCCATGACACCGACCCTGCGTGTTTGCTTTGCCATATCAGTGGCGGTTGGAGATGCCCTTCCACGACCGCGTCACTGCTGCCATCGAGAGGAAGATCGCGAGGGTGATGAGTCCGAAGAAGATCGGGTCCATCGGCAATTCGGTGTGGTGGGCTGCCTTCTCCGCGCCTTCGGCGACGGTGGTCAACAGTGCTGCATTCACGTGTTCTCTCCTTATCAGTGATGCTGACGCGGTGTGTCTGCGTCACAGTGCTTATGGCTTCAGTTTCTCATGAACTGTGGGACAAGTGGACATCGACATGAGGTTGAGCGTGATCGGAGTTCGCCGTCGGCGCTCTCTGACCTGGGCCGTGTCAGTTCCGGATCTGTCCATTGCCTATCATGACCCATTTCGTGGTCGTCAGCTGTTCGACGCCCATGGGTCCACGGGCATGGAGCTTCTGGGTTGAGATACCGACCTCGGCGCCGAAGCCGAGCTCTCCCCCATCGGTGAATCGTGTGGAGACGTTGACTCCGACCGCTGCGGCATCGATGGCTGTGACGAATGTCTCGGCGTTGTCGAGGTCCTTGGTCACGATCACCTCGGTATGGCCGGAGGAATAGGCGCGGATATGCTCGATGGCTTCGTCGATTCCCGACACGACCTTCACCGCGAGTTCGAGGTCCAGATATTCCTTCGCCCAGTCGCGTCGAGACACGCGCTTGACCTTCATCGTCTCTGGTGCCAGTGCCGCGACGGTGGTGTCGGCGTGCAGAACGACCCCGGCCTTGTCGAGTCGGTCGAGGATCTTGGGAAGGACGCGCTTGGCTGCCTTCTCATGAACCAGCAGAGTTTCCAACGAGTTGCAGACACTGGGTCGATGCGTCTTCGAGTTGACGACGAGGTCGACCGAGTTCTTCACCGTAGCGGATGAATCGATGAACATATGGACGTTCCCGATTCCGGTTTCGATGACCGGAACCAGCGATTCCTGCACCACAGTGTTGATGAGCTCGGCACCGCCTCGTGGAATGAGGAGGTCGACGTAGTCACGCGCGTTCATGAGCACTGTGGCGCCGTCGCGTCCGTATTGGTCGATTCCGTTGATCGAATCTGCGGGAAGACCTGCCGACTCCACGGCTTTGCGCAGCACAGAGACGATCTCAGTGTTGGTGTTCTGTGCGGCGGAGCCTCCGCGCAGCACAGTGGCGTTGCCGGCCTTGAGTGCCAGGATCGCGATGTCGACGGTGACGTTGGGGCGAGCTTCGTAGATCGCGCCGATCACGCCCATCGGCACACGGTTCTGGGTCAGACGGATGCCGTTGGGCAGGACCCTTCCGACCACGACGTTGCCCACGGGGTCGTCAAGATCGATGATCGTTCCGACCGATGTGGCGATGGCTTCGATGCGATCATGATCGAGTCGAAGTCGGTCGAGGAGACCGGCGTTCATCCCGTTGTCGATACCGGCGGCGATGTCGACTTCATTGGCTTTGACGATTCGGTCTGAATTCTCACTCAGAGCATCTGCGATCGCGCGCAGACCGGCGTCTTTCTCTGCCGTCGACGAGGTGGCCAAGTGAGCTGCGGCGCTCTTGGCGTTGCGGACGACTCTCGTCACACCCCGGACGGTCTTCGGGTGTATCTCGGATACAGCGGTCATGGACTATCTCCCCCCGCTCACGTGAGTGAGTACGAGATCATTGCGATGGATGACCTCTTTACGGTAATCATTTCCCAGTCGGGTGCCAAGTTCGTCCGTGGAGAAGCCGAACATCGCGGGCAGCTCATGGGCTGAGAAGTTGGTCATTCCACGGGCGATGACCGTGCCGTCGAGGCTTCTGATCTCGATGGGGTCACCCGCCTCGAAGTCACCGGTGACACCTGTGACTCCGGCAGCCAGCAGGGAGGTTCCTCTGGAGAGCACTGCCGATTCGGCGCCCTTGTCGATCGTCACCGAGCCGAAGGTGCGAGCCAGATGCCGCAGCCACAGCAGCCGGGTCCCGCGCCGTTTGTGCGTCACGGCGAACCAGGTGCCCACATGTTCACCGCCGAGCACTCCAGAGACCTTCTCCGCGGAGGTCAGTACTGCTGGGATCCCTGAGTCGGCCACCATCAGCGCGGCTTCGACCTTCGTCGCCATGCCCCCGGTTCCCGTGCCGGCCGATCCGGTTCCGCCGATGGCGATGTCCCCGAGGTCGGCGATGCTGGAGACGCGTTCGATGCGCACCGATTCAGGCAGATTCGGCGGCCCGGAGTACAGGGCGTCGACGTCGGACAGGAGCACGAGAGCATCGGCGTGTGAGAGATGTGCGACGAGAGCGGCAAGGCGATCATTGTCGCCGAAACGGATCTCTTCGGTCGCCACAGCGTCGTTCTCATTGACGATCGGCAAGGTCCCGAGCGCAAGCAGCTTGTCGATGGCGCGTTGGGCGTTCTTGTATCTGGTGCGACGGATCAGATCATCGGCGGAGAGCAGGACCTGTCCTGGGACCAGATCGTAGCGACCAAGAGCCCGAGTGTAGGCGGCCATCAGCAGACCTTGGCCGACTCCGGCCGCAGCCTGCTGTGTGGCCAGGTCACGTGGCCGTTTGTACAGCCCCATGGGTTCGAGTCCGGCGGCGATCGCACCGGAGGACACGAGGATGACCTCATGACCTGCGGCACGATGGGCACCGATGACATCGGTCAGTGCAATCAGCTTCGCCTCGTCCAAACCTCCGTCGAGGGTCGTCAGCGACGAGGAGCCGACCTTGATCACGATGCGCCGGGCCGTGGCGATATCCGTGCGCACCGGGTGGTTCTCAGTTACGGAGGACGAACTCTCGATCATTCCTGACCGGACTCCGCATCGGAGACGAACGCGCCCGAGCTTTCCCGGCTGCGGACAGCGCGCTCAGCAAGACGCTCCTGTTCCTGCTCGGCCCGGACTGCGGCCTTGGCATCCATGCGGTCGTGGAATGCCGCCTTGCGCTCCTTGCGTGTCGACCGTGTGTCGTCTTCCAAACGCAGGTCTGTACCGCGGCTGCCCAACAGCTCGGCACCGCCCACACTTGTCGGATCCCAGTCGAAGACGACACCGTCATCTCCGCCGATCACGATCGTGTCGCCGGGCTTGGCACCGGCCTTGAACAGAGATTCTTCGACGCCGAGACGATCGAGCCGGTCGGCGAGATAACCGACAGCCTCATCATTGGCGAAGTCTGTCTGGCGCACCCAGCGTTCGGGCTTGACTCCGCGGATCCGGAAGACAGGACCGTCGTCATCGCTTTCGGCCTGCACCTGGAATCCGCGGTCGTCGACTGCCCGAGGACGAATGACGACGCGCTGCGGCGTGGCTTCGAACTCTGCCCGACGCTCACGTTCAGCGGTGACGAGTTCTGCCATGGCGAATGAGAGTTCCCGCAGACCGGTGTGGCTGACGGCGGAGATCTCGAACACCCGATAGCCAGCGGCTTCGAGGTCCGGGCGGACGATATCGGCTAGGTCATGGCCATCGGGAATGTCGACCTTGTTGAGCGCCACCAGCTTCGGACGTTCGGACAGAGGCAGCAGCCCGCTTCCGTCGTCGAGGTCGACCGCGTAGGCGGCGAGTTCGGATTCGATGATCGTCAGGTCCGAGACTGGATCACGGCCCGGCTCCCACGTCGCCATGTCAACGACGTGGACCAAAGCGGCACAGCGTTCGACGTGGCGCAGGAACTCCAGGCCCAGCCCCTTGCCCTCCGACGCACCCGGGATGAGTCCCGGGACATCGGCGATCGTGTAGCGCACATCCCCGGCCTGGACCACGCCGAGGTTGGGCACGAGTGTCGTGAACGGGTAGTCCGCGATCTTCGGCTTGGCCTCAGACATAGCGGCGATGAGGCTGGATTTGCCGGCTGAGGGGTATCCGACGAGCGCGATGTCCGCAATCGTCTTCAGTTCCAGCACCAAGCTCAGTGCTTCGCCAGGTTCGCCCAACAGGGCGAAGCCCGGAGCCTTGCGCTTCGACGATGCCAGAGCCGCGTTGCCGAGTCCGCCGCGGCCACCTGCGGCAGCAACGTATTCGGTTCCGGGTTCGACGAGGTCAGCGATGATCTCGCCGTCCTGGCTCTTCACAACCGTGCCCTCTGGGACAGCGATGACGAGATCTCCCCCGTCAGCGCCATGACGCAGATCGCCCTTCCCGATTCCGCCGTCGTCTGCGGTCAGGTGCGGACGGTGGTGCAATGGCAGCAGCGTGGTGGTCTGGGTGTCGACGACGAATTTGACGTCACCGCCCTGACCTCCGTTGGCGCCGTCAGGTCCGCCAAGAGGTTTGAACTTCTCGCGCCTGATCGAGGCGCAGCCGTTGCCGCCGTCACCGGCGGAGAGATGGACTGTGACACGGTCTATGAACTCGGTGGCCATAATGTCCTTATATCAGATGAAGGGTGAGTCTCGAGACTCACCCTTCATGGACCCCTAACAGGGGAAAAACAGAACTAGTCGATCAAGCGCCGACGATGTTGACGATCTTACGACCGTTGCGTTTGCCGAATTCCACGGCTCCTGCGGACAGCGCGAAGAGCGTGTCGTCTCCGCCGCGTCCGACGTTGGCGCCTGGGTGGAACTTGGTTCCGCGCTGGCGAACGATGATCTCTCCGGCCTTGACAACCTGTCCACCGAAGCGCTTCACACCGAGGTACTGCGGGTTCGAGTCGCGACCGTTACGGGACGAGCTGACTCCCTTTTTGCTTGACATGTGAAGTCTCCTCTTACTTGATGTTCGTGATCTTCAGACGGGTGAGGTCCTGGCGGTGGCCCTGACGCTTCTTGTAACCGGTCTTGTTCTTGTACTTCTGAATGATGATCTTGGGACCGCGAAGCTCGTTGACGACCTCAGCGCTGACAGCGACCTTCGACAAGGCATCGACGTCGGTCGTGACAGTCTCACCGTCGACGAGGAGGACGGCGTCGAGCTCGACGCTCTCTCCGGCCTTCGCCTTCATTCGGTTAACTGTGATGATGTCGCCGACGCTGACCTTTTCCTGATGGCCACCGGCACGGACAATGGCATAGACCATGTCGAACCCTTTCTGTTCATACACAAACGAACGGCGGTTGATCCCTTGGCTCCCGAAGAAGGATTTCCCCGGGTGTCCCATTGAGAGGAATCACCAGCCGTGGTGCGCAGCACGCACCGACGGTCAAGTCTAATGGATTCGACCATCGTTGGGCAAACCGTACGTCGTGCCGAACTCAAGCCTCACGGGTCTCAGCGATCCGTTCGTGATGACGGATCACCTCGGCGACGATGAAGGTCAGGAACTTCTCTGCGAACTCCGGGTCCAGGTGCGCATCTTCGGCCAGCCTGCGGAGGTGGGCAACCTGCCTGCGCTCCCTCTCGGGATCCGCGGGAGGCAGACCGTGGTCGGCCTTCAGCTCGCCGACTCTCTCTGTGAGCTTGAACCTCTCAGCGAGCAGATGGATGAGCGCTGCGTCGATGTTGTCAATGCTTCCGCGCAGTTCCAACAGTCGCTCCTGGGCATGTGTCTTGTCGTTGATCTGATCCACGTGCTCCAGTCTAACGAGACTCGAAGCAATCCGCCGACGACGCACTGAGGCCGATCTCGCGCCTTCGCGGGATCGGCCTCAGGGGAGAACTGAACTCAGACCATCTCCTCCACAGGAACAGCGTCCTTGGTATCGGGGTCCATGAGCGTACCGGCCTTGCGGTCGGCCAGGTACTTCTTCATTTCCTTCTTCACCACCGGCATCAGCATGTAGAGGCCAAGGATGTTGATGAAGGCACAGAGGAACAGTGCGGCATCCGCGAACTCCACAATCTTGCTGAAGCTGGCGATGCAGCCGATGACCACGAACACGCAGACGAGGACACGGAAAACTGTGACTGCCCCCTTCGACTTGCCGAAGAGGTAAGCCCAAGCACGCTCACCATAGTAGGCCCAGGTGATTAGCGTGGAGAAGGCAAAGAGCGCGACAGCGATCGCCAGCAGCACCGGATACCAGCCAGCCACTGTGGAGAAGGCGTCCGAGGCCAGGGCCACGCCGCCGATCTCACCCTGTCCAAGGTCGTTGGTGTACGAGGGCTGGTTGGCAACGATGATGGTCAGTGCGGTCATGGTACAGACGATCACGGTGTCCACGAAGGGTTCGAGAAGTGCTACGAAACCTTCCGAAATGGGCCGACGAGTCTTGACTGCCGAGTGTGCGATCGCGGCCGAACCGATGCCTGCTTCGTTGGAGAAGGCTGAACGCTGGAAACCGATGATCATGACGCCGACGATGCCGCCGGCAACTCCCTGCGGTGCGAACGCTCCGTCGAAGATCTGGCCGATGGCCGTTGGGATCTGGCCGAAGTTGATAGCCAGGACCAAGAGGCAGGAAAGAACGTAGAAGATGCCCATGGCGGGGACAAGCTTGTCAGTCACGTGGGCGATCGACCGGATTCCACCGAGGATCACGAGACCAACGAGGCCAGCGAAGATGATGCCGAAGATCAATGACGCCGCAGGGCCAGCGAGGAAGCCGTCTGCGCCGCCGGTAGCGGTGCGAACCTGAACGAAGGTCTGGTTGGCCTGGAACATTCCGCCGCCCACGACGCCGAAGATGAGTATGGAGACTGCGAAGATTCCGGTCAGCAGACCGGCGATGGGCTTGGAGAACTTGCGGAACGCGATTGGCAGGTATTTGAAGGGACCGCCGTAGACGACGCCGTTCTCGTCGATCTCTCGGTATTTGACACCGAGGGTGCACTCGACGAATTTCGTGCACATACCGAGAAGGCCGGCGATGATCATCCAGAAGGTAGCGCCGGGACCGCCGAGGGCGATAGCCACACCGACACCGGCGATGTTGCCGAGGCCGACGGTGCCGGAGAGCGCCGAGGCCAGTGCCTGGAAGTGGGTGATCTCGCCCGGGTCGTTCTTGGACGAATGTTTGCCACGGATGATTTCGAGCGAGAGCTTGAATCCCCGGGCTTGGATGAACCCGAAATAGATGGTGAAGATTAAAGCCGCGCCGATGAGCCATAGCACCACGAAGGGGAAGGAAATCGGTCCGAGCGTAATGGGAAAGAAGATGATGCCACCGAAGAAGGTGGCGATCGGATCGAACCAGGAGTTGATTGCATCATCAACCGGAGATTTGGGGGCATCTGCTGCCCATAACAAAGTGTTCATGGTGCAATAACCTGCCGTACCCCGAGGAAGGTATCAAGCACTATCGCACCGGTAGTGGATACAGTTATCCAACTGTTACCTACATCACACCTGATGGGCTGTTCTGAGATGCACGTCTCATTCTGTGTCCTAGACTGAAATCATGACTCAGAACCCCAATCAGCACAGATATCCCCCGGCCCAGCCACCAGGACCGCAGCAGAACCAGCAGCGTCCTGACCGCGGATCTCGACAGCATCCCGGCAATGGGCCCCATCAATCCCCTCCGGGCGGCCCGCAGGCGCCCCCGGGAGGACCTCCAGGCCGGGGCCGAGGACGTCCTGCACGAATTGCGTCAGCGGAGGGTGAACGTGTCAGGGAAAGCTCGGCCGGAGGCGTGTCGGGCTACTTCGCCATCGTAGGCGGCGTCATCCTGCTGATTCTGGCACTCCTGCTCGCGGTGTTCGGACTCATCATGACAGTGGCACAGGCGGCGCTCGGGGTCATCCTCATCGTGCTCGGTGCCGTCATGTTCATTGCCGCGATGTTCCTGTTCAAGGGATGCACGTCCGTGGCTCCTGGCAATGCTGTCGTCCTGCAGCTCTACGGCAAGTACGTCGGCACAGTGCGCCAATCGGGACTGCGCTTCGTCAACCCCTTCTATTCGAAGATCCAGGTCTCCACGCGCATCCGCAACCACGAGACGTCGACGCTCAAAGTCAATGACCTCGATGGCAATCCGATCGAAATCGGCGCAGTGGTCGTCTGGCAGGTCCAAGACACGGCTCAGGCACTGTTCGAAGTCGATGATTTCGAGGAGTTCGTCGCCATCCAGGCTGAGACCGCTGTACGTCACATCGCGAACTCCTATGCGTATGACTCCTCGGACCCGAACCGTATGTCCCTGCGCGACAATGCTGATGAGATCACGTCGAAACTCTCCAGCGAGGTCGCAGCGCGAGTCGCCGCCGCCGGTGTGACCATCATCGAATCGCGCATCACCCAGCTGGCCTACGCGGCCGAGATCGCCCGCGCCATGCTCCAACGCCAACAGGCGACAGCCGTCGTGGCAGCCCGCCAGCTCATCGTCGAAGGTGCTGTCGGCATGGTCGAGACCGCCATCGAGCAGATCGAAGGACGCGGCATCGTCACGCTCGGTCATCTCGAGCGCAGCGATCTCGTGTCGAACCTGATGATCGTTCTCTGCGGCGATCAGGCCGCCCAGCCGACCATCAGCACCACGCGGAATCAAGAGGCCAAGAACTGAAACGTCCCGCCACTGATCATGGTGATCAGTGGCGGGACGCCTCGTGGTCGCGGGCTCAAATCAGTCACACGAGCGCGGACACGGTGCTCAGTCTTCGCCGATGATGACGAACGAGGCTGGCAAGGACTGATGAGCTTTCTCGTCTGTCGGCTGAGTCTTGGCCTTCGGCTTCTGACGGGGAGCTGCCTTGACCGGTTCGGCCTTAGCCACCTTGGTAGCGGTATCGGCTCCGATCATCAGCGGAAGCTCTGCAGCAGGCACATCAGGCTTCTGCGTCTTGACAGGCTTCGTCCGGGCAGGCTTCTCCTGGGCGGGTTCGCCCTGATCGCCCGTGTTCTGTGGGGACGTGTCCTGTGGGGACTTGTCCAGGGTCGGCTCTGATGATCCCTCTGACTTCGCATTCGAGCGTTTACGGTTATTGCGTGTCCGGGATCGACCCGATTTGCCACCGCCGTTTGCATCGGCGGAATCATTGTCCTGCGAACCCTTGGACGACTCAGAGTTCGTGGACGACTGGGAGCCTTTCGACGCCGAGATGTCCTGTGAGTTCTCGTTGTCCTTTGACTGCGACTCATCCTTCTTCAGGGTGGCCTTTGCGATGGCGGCAACGGCCGAACGCGAGGCGTCGTTGGTCGCGGTATCGGTCTGGATATCGGAGCCGCTGGACTTCGCCGCCGGCTTGTTGTCACCGCGGCGCTTGCGATCACGTTTGCTGTTCGAGTTGTCGTTGGATACGGACCGATTGCCGTGGTGGGCCTTCGAACCGTCCTCTTCTGAACCCGGCAGCAACAGCCCCCGACCAGAAAGGTCGGCCCCGGCGCTGACCAGGGACTCTGCGAGTCCAGTGCCGATGCGCTTACGCGTCATCTGCACGAGACCCAGAGACGTCACCTCGGCGACCTGATGCTTGGTCCGGTCCCGGCCCAGGCACTCAACGAGTCGACGCACGACGAGGTCCCTGTTCGATTCGAGGACCATGTCGATGAAGTCGACGACGATGATGCCCCCGATGTCACGCAGACGCACCTGACGGATGACTTCTTCAGCCGCCTCCAGGTTGTTGCGGGTCACGGTCTCTTCCAGGTTTCCACCTGAACCGGTGAACTTACCGGTGTTGACGTCGACGACCGTCATGGCCTCGGTCCGGTCGATGACCAGCGAACCACCGGAAGGAAGGTTGACAGTACGCTGCAGCGCCTTCTGCACCTGCTCCTCGACCCGGTAGTGGTCGAAGATGTCTTCGTCCTCGCTGTAGCGGTGAACGCGATCGAGCAGATCCGGTGCCACCGCCTCGACATATTCGTGGATGGTGTTCCAAGCGCTGTCGCCGTCGATGACCAGAGACGAGAAGTCCTCGTTGAAGACATCGCGGATGATCCGCACGATCATATCCGGCTCGCTGTAGAGGAGCTGAGGGGCCAGTACCTTCGTCGACTTCGACTTCTTCTCGATTGTTTCCCACCGATTCGCCAGTCGTTCGACGTCCCTGCTGAGCTCCTTGTCCGTGGCACCTTCGGCCGCGGTGCGCACGATGACTCCGTTCGAGTCACCGACGAGTTCCTTGAGGAGCTTCTTCAGTCGGTTGCGCTCAACGTCGGGCAGCTTCCGTGAGATGCCCGTCATGGAGTTGCCGGGCACGTAGACGAGGAAGCGTCCCGGCAAGGAGATCTGGCTGGTCAGTCGGGCACCCTTGTGGCCAACCGGGTCCTTGGTGACCTGGACGAGGACCGGGTCGCCGGGGCTTAGAGCAACCTCGATGCGACGAGCCTTGCCGTCCATGCCGAGAGCGTCCCAATTGACCTCACCGGCGTAGAGCACAGCATTGCGGCCCTTGCCGATGTCGATGAATGCGGCTTCCATGCTGGGAAGCACGTTCTGGACCTTGCCCAGGTAGACATTGCCGATGAGAGAGGACTGCTGGCGGTTCTCTTTGAGGTAGTGCTCGACGGTGATTCCGTCTTCGACCACGACCAGCTGGGTCTGCTCTCCGCTTTCCCGCACGAGCATGGTCCGGTCGACGGACTCACGACGAGCCAGAAATTCAGCCTCGGTGATGACGGGGCGGCGACGACCTGCCTCGCGGCCTTCCTTACGACGCTGGCGCTTGGCCTCGAGGCGAGTCGAGCCCTTCAACGAGGTCACTTCGTCATTGTCGGTGCTGCGTGAGCGTGAACGGCGGCGACGACGGCGACGTGAACCATTGTCATCATCATCGTCGTTATCGTCATCATCGGAGTCGTTGGTCTTATCCGGCTGGTGGCCGGAGTTCTTGTCGTCAGAGGCTTTGTTATCTGTGGACTTGTTCGAGTCCGACTTGTTCGAGTCCGACTGCTGACTCTTCTTGTCCGAACGGTTGCCGGAGCGAGAATCACGACTGTTCGAGTGAGAGTCGGAATCATCGTCGCCGGAATCGTGTGCGGACTGCCCCGAGTCGTCGTTGTCGGAATCGTTGCCGTTGTCATCGCGTCCACGGGAGCGTCGTCCCCGGCCGCCGCGGCGGCGACGACGGCCACCGGAATCGTTCGAGTCGTTGTCCTCGGAGTCGTCACTCTGGCCGCGGTTGCTCTCGCTGCCAGATGATTCGGATTCGGTGTAGCCCGAATCGTTGTAGTCCTCGTCGCTGTCATCAGAATCGTAGTTATCGTCCTCGACCTGAACAGGCTGGGCCAGTTCGGCCTTGGGCACCTGGAAGATCAGTCCGCCGTCGTGGGGCACGGCGGGTGCGCTGCGCGGGGTGGGGGCTGGTGCGGGCTCCGCCGATGGTGCGGCGAATGGGTTGCGGGGATCGAATGCAGGAGCTGGGGCCGGCGCTGGAGAAGCGTCAGTCGCGGCGTCTGCGGAATCGTCGTCAGCGTCAGAGGAATCGTACGCTTCGCTCCCCCGGTCATTGTTCGTCGCATTCTGCGTTTCCCCGCCCGGTTCACGGACGAACTGTTCGAATACGAGTCTTCGGTTGGCTACGGCGTCGCGTGCCTTCTTCGGTGCAGCGGACTTCTGTGCGGGAACGTCATCGACGTCCTCGTCCGAGTCATCATCATTCGATTCAGGAATACGCAGAGATTCAGCAGCCTCGGCGATGGTATCGAGCTTTTCCCTGATGCTTTCGTCGACATCCCCATGAGAGGAGTCTGCGGTGTTCGCAGACTGCTGCAGATTAGCGAGATCAGCGAGGATGCCCTCTGTTCCTTCGTTGCCGTCGTTCGACGCGTCATTCATTATTTCTCCCAGACCGAAGACTCCGTCCACACCTCACGGATCTTCGGATCCTTGCATGGCCCAAGTCGGGCCGAAACTTGTGGATGGCACTTCCAGCTCGCGCTCAGCGCGTAGGCCTTCCGTGCTGCCTCTTCTTGGTGTCGACCTGCGAGGTCATACCCTCGACTCGGTGGAGGCACTTCTCCTACTCGGTGTGAGAGCAGGTATCCGTCCGATCATTATGTCACAGATCGGCCCGGGTGCCTCCGCCGATGTCGACCGCAAATGGTCTCCGTCACACTGAGATTGCGACTTTTCACAGCAGCCACCGTTTGCCGAGCGGTGCCTGGGGAGGCATTCTTAGAGTGTGAATACCGCAGACACTCTTCCTGACGACGACATCGACGTGGTACCGCAGACCCGATCTTGGGTGCTGCGACCGACGAGTCTCGGCATCTTCCTCATTGTGGCCTCCGTCGTCGGCTTCTTGGCGTCCTTCGCTTTGGCCGTCGAGAAGTACGAGAAGTTGGAAGATCCCAACGCGGTGCTCTCCTGTGACCTCAACCCGTTCTTCTCCTGCGGATCGGTGATGGAGGCTCCTGAGAGTCAGCTCTTCGGCTTTCCCAACCAGCTTCTGGGAATCGGAGCCTTCATATTCCCTCTGCTCCTCGGCGTGTTGCTTTTGGCCGGAGCGAAGATCCCGCGGTGGGTGATGGTCGGGCTCAACATCGGCCTCGCTCTCGGCACCGCGCTCGTCATGTTCTTGTTCTATATCTCGATCTTCAAGATCGGCGTCGGCTGCCCCTGGTGCATGGTGGTGTGGACGATGACGATCCCGATGTTCGTCGCAGTCACGTCCCACAATGTTCTGGCCGGCAATTTCGGTGCTCGGCTCGCCCAGAATCCGATCGCCAGGGTCTTGGCCAAGGAGAACGTGGCGATCTTCGTTCTGTGGATGCTCGTCATCGCGGCCAGCATCGTCGTCCAGTTCTGGAACTTCTTCTCGACTCTGATCTGAACCGAAGTCCTGAACTGAAAAGACGCGGGTGTCCTGCCGCAGATTCTTCCGAGAAAGCTCTGCCGCAGGTCACCCGCGTCTGTGCGCAGAGGGATCAGGCGGAGTACCAGATTCCGATCTCGCGTTCGGCAGATTCAACGGAATCGGATCCGTGCACGAGGTTCTTCTGAACCTTCTCGCCCCAGTCGCGGCCCAGGTCGCCGCGGATCGTGCCGGGCGCTGCTGCCGTGGGGTCGGTTGCACCTGCCAGTGAGCGGAACCCGGGGATCACGCCCTGGCCGGAGGCGATGATCGAAACGATCGGTCCTTCGGACATGAAGTCGACGAGGGGCTGGTAGAAGGGTTTGCCCTCATGCTCCGCGTAGTGAGCGGAGAGTTCCTCCGCGGTCGCGGTCCGCAGCGACAGCGCGTCGATGGCGTACCCCTTGGCTTCGATCCGAGCGAGGATCTGTCCCACGAGTCCACGCGCGACACCATCGGGCTTGATGAGGATGAGAGTGCGTTCCATTCCGGTCCTTTTCGTTTGTGCGATGATCGGCGGTCATAGTTTAACCGCCGTTGAGGTCATTGATATCAACCGCCCAGGCGGTTCAGGCCCGTTCGGCCACTTCTCTGTCGATCCGTGCCGACCAGTACACCGACACCGCCCACATGGCGATGAAGATCGCTGCGACGAAGAACATCGAGGTGACGAGGAATCCCGAGGCCAGCAGAAGGATCTGCACGACCCAGCCCAGCGCCACGCCAGGCCGTTTCTGGCCGATCCGACGTGGCAGCAGCACCACCGCCACGATCGCCAGAACCGCGATCACGGAGGCACCGAGGAGGAGCTGGCCCAGGCTCAGAGACCCTGCGGCCTTCACTTCCAACCCATAGGCGGTGAGCACTGCGAAGTAGACGATGAAAAGCTCACAGATCAGGATTGACCCGCAGAGGACGGGAAACTTCGACTTCATCAGCTCATTCCTCCTTGCCCAGCAGCAGACGTGCCTCGGCCACTGTATGCAGTGACCCTGTGACCACGATTCCTGGACTCGTCGCCCCTGAATTGTTCGCCAGGTCGATGGCCTTCATCAGCGCCGCATTGAGATCCGGTGTCTCGATCACCGAGTCCTCATCCACCCATTCGCGGACGGACTCTGCCAACTCATGGGCATCCATAGACCGGGAATTCAACGCTTGGCTGACGACGAACACATCGGCACTGCGGTGGAGCTCCTCAAGTACGCCGAGGATGTCCTTGTCGGCGAACATGGCCAGGACCATCACGGTGTAGTCGAAGTCGAATGCTTCGGTGATGGTTTCGGCCAGCACGTGGGCGGCGTCGGGGTTGTGCGCCCCGTCGACGACCACGGCCGGGCCCGTGCGAACAAGCTCGGCACGTCCAGGAGACGTCACATGAGACAGACCTTCGGCCACTGTGTCAAGGACGAGCGGCTTGTCCTCATCGCTGAGGAACGCCTCGGCCGCGACCACGGCCACAGCGGCGTTGTGTGCCTGATGGATGCCGTGCAGCGGCACGAAGATGTCGGTGTAGACATCACGAATTCCCTGCACTGTGATGAGCTGTCCGTCGACGGCGCGGGTGCGGTCGAGCAGACGGAAATTACGTTCCTCAGTCAGCGCGAGAATACCTCGGCGCTCCACCTCGGCGTCCAAGGCAGTCTGTGCCTCTTCGGCCTGTGCACTGATGACAGCGACCGGATTCGGTGCTGGTGAGGGGTCGAGACTGCGGTTGAGGATTCCGGCCTTGGTGGTGGCGATCTCGGTAAGCGTGTCGCCGAGGAACTCTTGATGATCAAGACCGACCTTTGTGAAGACGCAGACCTGAGCATCGGCGACGTTCGTCGAATCCCATTCGCCGCCCATGCCCACTTCGGTCACCACAACGTCGACGGGGGCATCGGCGAACACGGACAAAGCCAGGATCGTCAGCGCCTCGAAGAACGTCAGCTTTCCGCGCTCTTCGGCAACGAGTTCCGCATCGACGAGGTCGAGCACCGGTGAGATCTCGTCATAGATGCGGACGAAGGTCTCGTCCGGGACAGGACCGCCGTCAACGGAGATCCGCTCGGTCACAGAATGCAGGTGCGGGCTGGTGAACCGGCCCACTCGCAGATCGTGAGCGGACACGATCGAATCGATCATCCGAACGGTCGAGGTTTTGCCGTTCGTGCCGGTGACGGTGATGACCGGTGCCGCCTGGTGTATGTCACCGAGGAGCTCACAGGCACGTCGGGTCGCATCGAGTCGGACTTCGATCTGAGTCTCCCCAGCCCGCGCCAGCAGTGCTGCATAGACGCGGACGATCTGGGAATCTGGAGTCTCGACGCGCTCGTCCGGGCTCATGCTCGGCTCACAGCGAGACGTGTACCGGCGGGCAGTTCCTCAGGGGTGAAGACCTGCCCCGCACCGTCGACGTCAGCGAAGTCGAGTGAGGCGGCCAGTGTCTCACCGGCGATGAGTGCCTGGTGGGCTCTCAGCGCGGCTGCCAGGTCCGTCTCCGCCTCGATGACGACTGTGATCCGATCGGAGATGTGCAGGTCCAGCTGCTTGCGGATTCCCTGGATGGCACGAACCGTGTCACGAGCGACGCCTTCGGCCTCGAGCTCGGGGGTGACTCGTGTGTCGAGTGCCAGGAAGCCGGTGTCGAGCGCGGCGAGTTCCATCCCCTCCGTGCCGGATTCTGCCACGGAATCCAGAGAGTATTCGCCCTCGACCAGATCGATGCCGCCGCTGGTGACCGTGCCGTCGTCGGCGACCGACCAATCGCCGGTCTTCGAGGCTTTGATCACCTGCTGCACTTGCTTGCCCAACCTGGGGCCGGCGGCGCGGGCATTGACCACAAGATTCTGTGACAGGGAGAACCCGGCAGCTTCCGCCTCGGCGACATCGAGGACTTCCACCTCACGGACGTTGAGCTCATCGGAGATGATGTCAGTGAACTCGCTGCCCAGGTCGGTGTCATCGGCAACGGTGAGCTTGGCCAGCGGCAGGCGCACCCGCAGCTGGTTGGCTTTGCGCACCGATGAGGCAGTTGAGCAGATGTCACGCGTCAGGTCCATTGCGGACACGAGATCGGCATCAGCGGGGAACAGGCCGGCATCCGGATAATCAGCCAGGTGAACCGACCTCTCACCGGTCAGTCCGCGATAGATCTCTTCGACAGTGAACGGCAGCAGCGGGGCCGCCACACGGCAGAAGGCTTCGAGGCAGGTGGAAAAGACGTCGAAGGACTCATGTGTTTCCTCGGTGCCGTCCCAGAAACGACGACGGGAGCGGCGCACGTACCAGTTGGTGAGCATATCGAGGTAGCTGCGAACCAGTTCGCAGGCCGCCCAGATGTCGAGGCCCTCCATTGCGTCTGCGAAGTCTGCGATCAGGTCGTGGGTCTTCGCCAGCAGGTACCGGTCGAGCACCTGGCTCGAATAGTAGCGGGCTTTGGCCTGGTACCCGGCCTTCTCGCCATCGGCTCCGTCTGCGGTGTTGGAATAGGTGGCGAAGAACTGCCAGGTGTTCCACAGCGGGAGAACGACCTGTCGCACGCCGTCACGGATACCCTGCTCTGTCACGACGAGGTTGCCGCCGCGCAGGATGGATGAAGCCATGAGGAACCAACGCATCGCATCGGAGCCGTCACGGTCGAAGACCTCGTTGACGTCAGGGTAGTTGCGCAGCGACTTCGACATCTTCTGTCCATCTGAGCCCAAGACGATGCCGTGGGAAATGCAGTTGGTGAATGCAGGACGATCGAAGATCGCTGTCGAAAGCACGTGCAGTAGATAGAACCAGCCACGCGTCTGTCCGACGTACTCCACGATGAAGTCGGCCGGGAAATGGTTGTCGAACCATTCCGAGTTCTCAAACGGGTAGTGGACCTGGGCGTAGCTCATGGATCCTGAATCGAACCAGACGTCGAAGATCTCAGGGATACGGCGCATCATCGACTGACCGGTCGGATCGTCAGGGTTGGGTCGGACCAAGTCGTCGACCCAGGGCCGGTGCAGGTCGACTTCGCCCTGGTCATTGAGCGGCAGGCGCCCGAAGTCGGCTTCGATGTCGGCCAGTGATCCGTACACATCGGTGCGGGGATACGAAGGGTCGTCGGAGGTCCAGACCGGGATCGGTGAACCCCAGAAGCGGTTGCGCGAGATCGACCAGTCTCGTGCGTTCTCCAGCCATTTCCCGAACTGTCCGTGCTTGACGTTGTCGGGCACCCAGTTGATCTGTTCGTTGAGTTCGACCATGCGGTCCTTGAACTCGGTCACCCGGACGAACCAGGAGGACACGGCGCGGTAGATCAGCGGATTGCGGCAGCGCCAGCAGTGCGGGTAGGAGTGTTCGTAGGATTCGTGACGGACGAGCAGCGCCGAGCGACCCTCCAGCGGACCAGTGGAATTGCGCAGGTCCTTGATGATGGCTTTGTTGGCGTCGAAGACCTGCTGGCCTGCGTAGTCGGCCACCGTGGAGTCGAAGCAGCCGGCGTCGTCGACAGGACGGGCCGCAGTGATGCCGTAGGAGTCGGTGAGGTCCTTGTCCTCTTCGCCGAAGGCTGGAGACTGGTGGACGATTCCGGTGCCTTCGTCGGTCGTGACGAAGTCGGCTTCGAGGATGGTGTGCATCCGTTCGCCGAATTCTTCCTGTCGGCCTTCGAAGTACGGGAAGGCAGGCTCGTATTCGCGTCCGAGGAGTTCACTGCCGGAGAATGTGCGCAGCACCTCGGGGTTCTCCCCCAGCTCACGCTGGTAGGTGCCGAGGCGGGCCTCGGCAAGAATCAGGGTCTTACCCTGCAGTTCCGCAGCGCCGTCCTCACCAGCGACGACGGCGACCAGTGGGATCTCAGGGTTGATCGCGACAGCCTGGTTGGACGGAACAGTCCATGGCGTCGTGGTCCAGATGAGGACCCATTCGTCGGACTCTTTGAGCTTGTAGCCGATGGTTACGGCAGGGTCTTGGCGCGACTTGTAGACATCGTCGTCCATCCGCAGCTCGTGGTTCGACAGCGGAGTCTGGTCTTTCCAGCAGTAGGGCAGGACGCGGTAGCCCTCGTACACGAGACCCTTGTCCCAGAGCTGCTTGAACGCCCAGATCACGCTTTCCATGTATTCGACGTTCAGCGTCTTATAGTCGTTCTCAAAATCGACCCACCGACCCTGGCGGGTGACGTACTCTTCCCATTCCTTCGTGTATTTCAGCACAGAGGAACGGCAGGTGTCATTGAATGCGGCCAGGCCCATTCCGCTGATCTCAGACTTATCGGTGATGCCCAACTGACGCTCGGCCTCAAGCTCTGCGGGGAGGCCATGGGTGTCCCAACCGAAACGGCGATCGACCTTCTTACCGCGCATGGTCTGGAAGCGCGGGACAACGTCCTTGACGTATCCGGTCAGCAGGTGACCGTAGTGGGGCAGTCCGTTGGCGAAGGGAGGGCCATCATAGAAGACGAACTCGTTCTCACCATTCTGCCCGGCATCACGCTGGTCGATGGAGGCTTGGAATGTCTCGTCTTGCTGCCAGTAGGCGAGCACTGCCTCTTCGATGGCGGGGAAATCCGGCGAGGCACTGAGGCCGAAGGCCGAGGTCGATACCTTGGGATACAACGGTTGCGTCATGAGCGTCCTTTTGAGTCACTGCGGTCACTGTCACGAGGACGACATGTCTGCCGCGGTACCACCTCGCTTATCCGCTTTCAACGACTGTCGGGTGAGACAGACGATCGGCAGATCGCTCATAGCCGGAGTGATGACGGGTCCAACCGCCCGGTTCTACTGGGTGCGCACTGACCTGCCGAAGTCTTCGGCGAGGATCGAACGCACTGTTCTTCCGGATGCTCCCCGGTGATGGCCGGATCGATGCACCCTCAATCGTATACCGTGGCCCGGGGTGTCGACCATTCGCCGTATCCGGGTAGTCCGTGATCGAGTCTGTGTAGGTCTCTGACCCCTCGTGTTCAATGACCCTGATTATCCGTGTTCAGAGACCCGGGTTGTCCGTGTTCAGAGGCCCTGATTGCGTGCGACTTTGTGTTGTGCGGCCTGCGCGATCGGTCTGATCACCATCAGATCGACGTTGAAGTGGTGTGGTCGGGTCAGGGAATAGACCACGGCATCGGCGACGTCTTCTGCGGTGAGTGGATTTTCCACCCCTGCGTAGACTTTGTCGGCTTTGTCCTGGCTTCCACCGACTCGTTTCAGAGTGAACTCTTCGGTGGCGACCATGCCGGGGGCGATTTCGATGACGCGCACTGGTTCACCGGCGAGCTCGAGTCGCAGCGTCGCTGCGATCGAGTGTGTACCGTGCTTGGCGGCAACGTACCCGCCCCCGCCTTCGTATGCCTGGTGTCCGGCGGTCGAGGACATGACGACGATGTCTCCGCGCCCGGATTCGATCAATGCGGGAAGGAATGCCTTGACGACTCGCAGCACTCCGAGGACGTTGACGTCGAACATGTCACGCCAACCCTCGACTGAGGATTCAGCGACGGTGTCGGTGCCGTAGGCAGCTCCCGCGTTGGCGACCAGAGAGTGCACCGGTCCCCCAGCCAGCACCTCGGCGGTAAGAGCTGCCACTGCGGCATCGTCGGTCAGGTCGGCCACGACATAGCTGGCACCGGTCTCTTCGCACAGTGCCTGCAGCTTCTCTTCTCTCCGGGCTACGGCGACGACGTCCCAGCCCTGCTCTCGCAGCTGGCGAACCGTTGCCGCACCGATTCCCGAACTCGCGCCTGTCACGACTGCTCTGAGTGTTTCCATCGCTGTGCTTCTCCATGCTTCTTCGTCGTTGTTCGTGGTTCCAGGTGTGCAACTTCCCGCGGGCTTCCACCATCTGCTTGAGACCCTGCACGTTGGGGCCATTGTTCAGTCTACGGAGTGCCATCCGAGTCTGCCGGACGGATCGACAAACACAGCGCTGGAGGTAACACGCTGAGAGCCGAACGTCACGGGCTAAGCGCTGGTGGCGTCCGGATCACTCACCTGATCCGATTTCCGTATCTCTTCCGGTTCTTGCCTGGGACTGATCTTGCTTGTTCCAGCAGGGCGTGGAGTCGGCTTCGAATGTGGATTGCGGGGACCGCCTTCGCCGAATACGGCGCGCACGCCGGGAATCTTGACCGCCAGCCACGTCACGGCAGCACAGATGACCGTGTAGACGAGCGGCATCGCGATCGCGTGGATAAGAACACCAGACACGGTCGTCGGCAGACCCATCTCGTTGCGCACCGGGTAGAGCACCAGCGGGTGGAGCAGGAACACACCGAAGGAGTACGGGTAGAACCAGTGCAGAAGGCGGAATCCGTGATTCATGTGATGGTGGAGCAGGAGGTAGGCGGACAGAGAGGCGATGACGACGCCCGGTGAGAGGTACTCGTAGGGGAATACCCACGGTTTTTCGCCCGGGCCGAGTCCGGCCCAGACGATGGTCATCGCGATCGAACCGGCAAGCGCCAGCCAAGACAGCACGACGCCGCGGAAGGGGAGCACCACGTCCCGGAGCACCCAGCCGAGGATGTAGAAACCGGCCATCGGCAGGAACCGGGTGGCGATATTGGCCTCACCCACATCGAAGATGATGCTCGCCCACTGGTCGAGCATCCCGATCCCGAGGAAGATGAGTCCCGTCCCCCACTGCAGTCGCCGCGAACCGTGGACACTGAGCAGCCGGAAGAACGGTGTCAGCAGAGTCAGCCCGGCGAGTACGTAGAGGAAGTAGAGCTGTACGAACGGCGAACCGGTGAGGATGGCAATTCCCGGGTTCCAACCGTCATCGGTCGGGAGCAGATAGAAGCGCCTGAAGAGGACGTAGACGGCAGTCCAGAACACGAGGGGGATCCCGATTCTCCAGACGCGTTTGCTGAGGAATCGGCGCGGTTTATTGCCCCGCGCCGGGTCCAAAGCCAGTGCGCCGGAGATCATGATGAACACGGGAACTGACCATCTGGCGGCGGAGTCGAAACCGTTGGCGACCCACCAGTCGGGTCCCATTCCTGCGTAGTTCTCTTCAACGACGGTTCCCAGCGAATGGATGGCGACGACTGCCACGATCGCGATCGCGCGAGCGGGGTTCATCCACGCGGTCGAGGTAGGGGGCAGGTTCTCTGATCCGATTCTGTCCAAGGGCGCCATGGTCCAATAATCTCATTTTCGGCCGCCGAAGCATCTCACGCTCCATTCAGTGTGTGTCACGGTCCCAAACGAACTAGGTCGCTGCATCGGATGGCTGAAGTTCACTCACGCCGGTTGACCGGTTTGGCCCCAGGCCTCCCGGGTGAGAAAATCAAGAATTATGAACACACCTGCCTTTTCGGACTCGACGCACGAGTCAGTGAACCTGCCGGATAAGCCGGCTCTTGAGGGACTTCGGGACAAATGGGACGCCGCGTGGAGCGACAGCGGAGTCTATGCCTTCGACGTCGATACGGATCGCGAGCAGGTCTATTCGATCGACACTCCCCCACCCACCGCCTCCGGGTCTCTGCACGTCGGCCACGTCTTCTCCTACACTCAGACCGACATCATCGCTCGGTATCAGCGTATGCAGGGCAAGAACGTGTTCTACCCCTTGGGCTGGGATGACAACGGTCTGCCGACGGAACGGCGCGTCCAGAACTACTACGGCGTGACCTGCGATCCTACCCAAAGCTACGACCCGAGCTTCGAGCCACCTGCGAAGCCGTCGAAGAACTCTCGTGACTTCGTCAAGATCTCCCGTCAGAACTTCATCGAACTCTGCGAGACTCTGTCGGCCGAGGACGAGCAGATCTTCGAACACCTCTTCCGTTCCACCGGCTTGTCCGTGGACTGGAACTACACCTACCGCACCATCGATGACACCTCGCGTTCGGTCAGCCAGAAGGCTTTCCTCGCCGATCTCGCGAACGGCCATGCCTACTCTCAGGACGCACCCACCATGTGGGACGTCACCTTCGGCACCGCCGTTGCACAGGCAGAGCTCGAAGACCGGGAGAAGGACGGCGCCTACCACAAAGTCAACTTCTACCCTGAGGGCAGCGACGGCCTTGCCGACACCTCGGCGGAAGCGATCGTCATCCTCACTTCCCGTCCGGAGCTCATTCCTGCCGTTGTCGCGCTCGTGGCCCACCCCGAGGACGAACGTTACGCCTCGTCCTTCGGCACCCGGGTCGTCTCACCGCTCTTCGGAGTCAGCGTCGAAGTCCGCGCCCATGAACTTGCCAAGTCGGACAAGGGCACCGGCATCGCCATGGTGTGTACCTTCGGTGACCTCACCGACGTCACCTGGTGGCGTGAACTCGACCTGCCCACACGTGCGGTCATCAACCGTGGCGGTCGACTCAGCCTCGAAGTCCCCGAATGGATCGCAGCATCACCGAAGACAGATGCTGTCGCCAACTACGAGAAGCTGGCGGGTAAGACCACCTTCACCGCCCGCAAGGACATCGCCGGGATGCTCGCCGAATCCGGTGACCTCATCGGTGAGATCGAAGCGATCACCCATCCTGTGCCGTTCTACGAGAAGGGCGACAAACCCCTCGAGGTCGTCACCTCTCGCCAGTGGTACATCCGCAACGGCGGACGTTCGGCTGAACTTCGCGATGCGCTCATTGCCCGTGGTCGCGAGATCGAGTGGCATCCCGCGTTCATGCGCTCGCGCTACGAGAACTGGGTGGAAAATCTCAACGGTGACTGGCTGGTCTCTCGCCAACGCTACTTCGGCGTTCCGATTCCGCTGTGGTACCGCTTGGATTCGGCCGGGGAACCCGATTACTCGGATCCGATCATTCCCGAATCTCTGCCCACCGACCCCATCGCCGAGGTGCCGGCCGGCTTCACGGCCGACCAGCGTGACGTGCCCGGCGGCTTCACCGCCGACCCGGATGTCCTCGACACCTGGGCGACGTCGTCGCTGACCCCGCAGCTGCTGGGCGGTTGGAGCCGCGACGAGGACTTCTTCTCCAAGGTATTCCCCTTCGACCTGCGGCCCCAGGGTCACGACATCATCCGCACCTGGCTGTTCTCGACTGTCGTCCGGGCGAACTCGCTCAATGATGCCGCTCCGTGGAAGCATGCCGGTCTGTCCGGATGGATTCTCGATCCGGACCGCAAGAAGATGTCGAAGTCGAAGGGCAACGTCGTTGTCCCCTCAGACATACTCGGCGAGTCGAAGCCGGGATTCGGTCCCGACGCGGTGCGCTACTGGGCCGCCAGCGCCAAGTTGGGTTCTGACACCGCCTATGACGTGACGCAGATGCAGATCGGGCGCCGACTGGCGATGAAGCTGCTCAACGCGTCGAAGTTCGCTTTGGCCCAGGGCGTGCACTCCGGGCTGGTCGGCCAGCTCGGATGTGTGACGCACGATCTCGATCGTGCGCTGCTCAAGAAGCTCGCCGATGTGGTCGAAACCGCTTCGGCTCATATGGCGGCCTACGACTACGCGCACGCTCTGCGTGCCGCGGAGAGCTTCTTCTGGGAGTTCACCGATGACTACGTCGAGCTCGTCAAGGACCGGTCCTACGGTGCCGCGGGCGAGGACGACCAGCTCTCCGCTCACGTCACGCTCGCCACCGCTCTCGACGTGCTTCTGCGTCTGTTCGCCCCGATCATGCCCTTCGTGACCGAAGAGGTCTGGTCATGGTGGCGGACGGGATCTGTGCACCGGTCACCGTGGCCCGAAGACGAACAGCTGGCCCATCCGGAAACGTCTGTGGATCCGGACCTGCTGGTCTCTGTCGCCTCCGTGCTCACAGAGATCCGGCGGACGAAGACCGAGGCGAAGGTGTCTCAGAAGACTCAGGTGGCCAGCCTGACCATCCATGCGCCTGCACCTGTGGTCTCCGCAATCGGCAGCGCACAGAACGATCTGATGGCCGCTGGACGCATCCAGAATCTCGTCACTGAGGAAGAGGGTGAGGAGATCACGGTTGCCGCGATCGACTTCGTCGATCAGGACTGAGTGTTCCGGACCTTCCCGCGACCAGCGTTTGTTCCAAGATCAACACAGAGTTCTCCGGTCTCTATGGGGTCCAGACACATACGATGGATTCGATAGTTGAAGGAGTGCATGGCTTCTTCATGGACGAAAGGCCCTTGAACTATGAGAAGTGAACTCTTTTCCAAGCGAAATGCAGAGATCCAGAACCAGGAACGCTGGACTCTGCAGTCGAACAAGATGCTGCGCACAGTCATCACGCCCAATACACCCATGATCGCTACGAAAGGCGCCATGGTTGCGTATCAGGGCGATGTCCATTTCGCTCACCAGGGTTCGAAGTCGGTGGGACAGTTCATGAAGAAGGCCGCCACAGGTGAGGGCGGCAATGTGATGAAGGTCGAGGGCCATGGCGAAGTATTCTTCGCGCGTGAGGCCTCGAACATCTTCATGATGGCGTTGGAAGGCCAGCAGGATGCACTGACGGTCAATACCGCGAACCTGCTGGCCTTCGATGATGCCCTCAATTGGGAGATCAAACGTATCAAGGGCGGAATAGGAGCCATGGCCAGCGGCTCAGGCCTGTTCAACCTCGAACTCAGCGGCGCAGGCACCGCCGCCATCTGCTGCAAGGGCGAACCGATGGTCCTCGACTGTTCCCAGCAGCCGACGTTCGTCGACCCGCAGGCCGCGGTGTGCTGGTCCTCGTCTTTGGCACCGCAGATCAAGACGGATGTCAGCGTGGGAACCTTCTTCGGTCGTGGCTCGGGCGAATCGATCCAGCTTGCCTTCCACGGCCCCGGATTCGTCGTCGTCCAGCCCGCTGAGAATGCTGTGTACACTCCTCAAGCCTGATCAGGCTCATACGAGACCGAGGTGGCCCGGATCAACTTCCGGGCCACCTCGGGTTCGCTGTCTCGACTAAACGTCTTCTCGACTAGACCCCTCAGGTCACCGACGTGCGCGACTGCTGCTCTCCCCCACGTTCCACCCGGTAACGGCGGAACGTCGGGAAGAAGAGCGCACAGGCGAGGACCAGCACGATGACCATGAGGCCTCCTCCGGCGGAGGCAACCGTCGTGTTCGTGAACTCAGCGACCGTCCCATGCAGCACATCAGCTATGCGGGGCCCGCCTGCGACCACGACGATGAAGACACCTTGCATGCGTCCACGCATATCATCACTGGCAGCCTCCTGCAGCATCGTGGAGCGGAAGGCAGAGGAGATGATGTCGGCGCCGCCGCCGATGGCCAGACCGAGGAGTGCCAAGATCAGGGCTGCCGTCCAATACCCGGAGGCGAACTCCAAGGACAGGCCGAACAGCGACATCGCGACACCCCAAACGATGATCGAAGTGATCACCGCCAGGCCCTGCCGTTCGATGCGGGAGACCCAACCGGAGAAGATTCCTGCCAGTGCGCTGCCTACCGCCAAGGATGCGAACAGCAGCGAAAACACAATGCCTCCGGCGGGCGGTCCATTGAAGGTCTCGGCCGCGATCTGTGGGAACAGTGCCCTGGGCATACCGAACACCATGGCGATCACGTCGACCAGCAGCGAGACCATGACCACGGTGTTCGTTCCCAAGTAGCGGAAGCCGTCGATGACTCCCTTGAAACCGGAGCGGGTGTCGGGCTGTTTCAAAGGCACCAATGCAGGCAGACGCATCACCGCGTAGAGAGTCGTCGCCAGGAACAGTGCGTCGACGACATAGAGCATCTGGTAGCCGACGACCGGAATCAGTGCCCCACCGATGATCGGTCCGGCCACGGCGCCCAGCGTCATAACAGTCATATTGAGCGAGTTGCCAGAAGGAAGAAGCTCAAGCGGAATGATCGTCGGAAGGAGAGCACCCTTAGCCGGCTGGTTGAGGCCGAAGAAGGCCTGTTGCAAGGAGAACACGCACAGCAGCAGCCACACGTTGTCCAGCTGCGTCAAGGCGATGAGAGCCAACAGTGAGCTGGCGATGATCAGCCCGACAGTGGAGATGATGAGCAGTTTGCGACGGTCGATGACGTCGGCCAGTGAACCACCCCAAAGCCCGAAGATGACGAGGGGAATCAGACCGAAGACGCCGCTGAGACCCACGTAGGCGGAGGATCCGGTGATGTGATAGATCTGCGCGGGAATGGCAACCACCGTCATCTGAGCACCGATGACGGTGACTATATTGGCCAACCACAGCCGACGGAAGTTGACGTATTTCAGAGGCCGGGTGTCAGCGAACAGCCTCATCTAATGAGACGGGTCAGGCTGATTTTTTGGATGTTCGAGGCTGCTCGCGAGGCACCAGCGTCGGGGCGGCATTCTTTTCCACGACGTCTCTGGTCACGACCACCTCGGCGATGTCCTCCCGGGAGGGCACATCGAACATGACCGACTGCAGAACCTCTTCCAAGATAGACCGCAGACCACGTGCCCCGGTGCCGCGCAGGAGCGCGAGGTCGGAGATGGCTTCCAATGCGTCGGTCTCGAAGCGGAGTTCGACATTGTCGAACTCGAACATGCGCTGGTACTGCTTGATCAGAGCATTCTTCGGTTCTGTGAGGATAGATATCAGGGCGGCACGATCGAGTGTGGAGACGGTGGCCAGCACTGGCAGCCGCCCGATGAATTCGGGGATGAGCCCGAATTTCAGCAGATCCTCGGGCAGGATATCGGCGTAGAGGTCTTCTTCGTCGTTCTTCGACTGCAGGAGTGCGCCGAATCCGATGCCGTGTTTGCCCTTTCGGCCGGCAACGATCTCCTCCATGCCTGCGAATGCGCCGGCAACGATGAAGAGTACGTTCGTGGTGTCGATCTGGAGGAAGTCCTGGTGCGGATGCTTGCGTCCGCCCTGTGGCGGCACGGAGGCCTGTGTACCCTCGAGAATCTTCAGCAGCGCCTGCTGGACGCCTTCGCCGGAGACATCGCGGGTAATCGAGGGGTTTTCCGATTTGCGAGCGATCTTATCGATCTCATCGATGTAGATGATGCCGTGTTCGGCCTTCTGAATGTCGAAGTCCGCGGCCTGGATGAGCTTGAGCAGAATGTTTTCGACATCTTCGCCGACGTATCCTGCTTCGGTCAGTGCTGTCGCGTCTGCCACTGCAAAGGGCACATCGAGTCTCTTCGCCAGTGACTGTGCGAGATAGGTTTTGCCGGATCCGGTGGGGCCTACGAGGAGGATGTTGGACTTCGCGATCTCGACTTCGGTGTCGTCTGAGCCCAGAGTCTTCGTGTCTTCGTCACTCTGCAGGGAGCGGATCCGCTTGTAATGGTTGTAGACGGCAACGGACAGGGCCTTCTTAGCAGGTTCCTGACCGACGACGTATTCCTGGAGGAAGTCGAAGATCTCGCGCGGTTTGGGCAACTCGATCTCGGTATGCTCGGCGGTGCCTTCGCTGAGTTCCTCTTCGATGATCTCGTTGCACAGCCCGATGCATTCATCGCAGATGTAGACTCCAGGTCCGGCGATGAGTTTCCGAACCTGCTTCTGGGATTTCCCACAGAAGTTACATTTGAGCAGGTCTGCTCCGTCCGCACTGCGAGCCACTGTCACAACCTTCCGCCGGGGCACCTGGCCCCAACTCTACCGCTCGTGTTTCCTGTACCTCAATAGCTTCCCATACGGGACTGACATGAGCCGTCAGCACCGCTATTCGGTGTGTCGGAGAAGTTGAACGCACCCACGCTGTCGAGAAGGCCCAAACTACTCGCCGCTTCACCCTGTGGCAACTTCACAGCACAGACGGCATCGGGCCCGGACAGTCGACGACTGTCCGGGCCCGAAGTTGTCGGTGTGCCTCAGACCGCCTTGCGGGAGGTAAGCACCTGATCGACGAGTCCATAGTCCTTCGCCTGTTCGGCGGTGAGGAAGAGGTCACGCTCGATGTCGTTGGAGACCTGCTCCGGTGACTTGTTGGAGTGACTCGATAGGGTCGTCTCCAGCCACTGACGCATCCGGAAGACCTCTGCGGCCTGGATCTCGATATCAGAGGCCTGGCCCTGGCCCGAACCCTCCATCGCCGGCTGGTGGATGAGGACTCGAGCGTTGGGCAGAGCCAAACGCTTGCCCGGAGTACCAGCTGCGAGCAGAACGGCAGCAGCCGAGGCGGCCTGACCGAGGCAGACCGTCTGGATCTCCGGCTTGATGTACTGCATCGTGTCGTAGATCGCGGTCATCGCAGTGAACGAACCGCCCGGTGAGTTGATGTACAGCGTGATGTCACGGTCAGGGTCCTGTGATTCGAGGACCAGGAGCTGGGCCATCACGTCGTCGGCGCTCGTGTCGTCGACCTGGACTCCCAGGAAGATCACGCGATCGTCGAAGAGCTTCGTGTAGGGGTCCTGGCGTTTGAAACCGTAGGGAGTCCGCTCTTCGAACTGGGGCATGACATAGCGGGACTGCGGCATGTTGCCGGCGGTGGACCCTGGCATAAAGTTCATTGAATTCATTCTTCCTTGGCTCCCACTCAGTTGTCGGTGACGTCGGACGAACGGGCCACCATCTTGTCGATGAAGCCATATTCCAGGGCTTCTTCGGCGGTGAACCAGTGGTCGCGGTCGTTGTCCTTAAGGATCTGCTCGAGCGACTTGCCGGTCTGCTCGGCGGTCAGCTCGGCCATCTGCTTCTTCATGTGCAGAATCAGTTCAGCCTGGATCTTGATGTCCGTGGCTGTACCACCGATGCCACCCAGAGGCTGGTGCATGAGAATACGAGCATGAGGTGTGGCGTAGCGCTTGCCCGGAGCACCGGAGGACAGCAGGAACTGTCCCATAGAAGCTGCCATGCCCATCGCCACTGTCGACACGTCCGGTTTGATGTACTGCATCGTGTCGTAGATCGCCATTCCCGCGGTGACCGAGCCACCCGGGGAGTTGATGTACAGCGAGATGTCCGCGTCGGGATCCTCTGCAGCCAGCAGCATCATCTGTGCACAGATCGCGTTGGCGTTGGAGTCACGCACTTCCGAACCGAGCCAGATAATGCGCTCTTTGAGCAGGCGGTTGAAAATATGGTCATCGAGACCCATTGCCCCACCGGCGTCGAGGCCGACGGGCGCTGTCATTTCATGTGCGCTCACGTTTCACTCCTGTTGGTCTTTGGTTGGCTTGATATGGACTCTAACTGCTCACCGGTCGGATTTAGTCCGTCGGAGCGCCTGTGTTCGCCATCAGCGTGATCGGGCACAGAATTCGCCCAAGTCTGAGCTCGCACCTGCCGCCCCAATTGTGGCCAGCCGAATCGGGACAGGCCGGAGTGCAGCCGACTGGGGCCGACCGGTCCACATTTGCGAATGGGTGGTCACAGAATAGCGAAACGGTGGGCACGGAATATCTCCCGTGCCCACCGTTGTCGGCCCTGTCACCGCCGAGGCGGTGCGAAATCAGTTCTCGTCGTCGCCTTCAGCAACGACAGTCGCGTCTGATTCCTCGGCACCTTCAGGTGCCTCTTCCTCAGCAGGAGAGGTGAACTCTTCCATGTCGATGACGTTGCCTGCAGTGTCCTTGACGACAGCACCAGCCAGTGCAGCGGCCAGGGCCTTGCGGCGCGAGACCTCTCCGACCAAGGCGTTGACCTGTCCCGAGCTGTCGAGCATCTGCGCGAATTCGTTCGGGTTCATGCCGTACTGCTGTGAAGCAGAGATCAGGTACTCGATGAGCTCAGGCTGAGTCACCTCGACCTCTTCGGCTTCGGCGATCGAGTCGAGGATGAACTGAGTGCGGAGGTTGCGCTCGGTCTCCTCGGTGACCTCCTTGCGGTGCTCATCGTCGTCCACGCGGCTCTCGGACTCGAGATGACGCTCAACCTCGTCGGTGACGACCTTCTCAGGAACCGGCACGTTGAGGGTTTCGATCAGAGATTCGAGGACCTTGTCGCGTGCCTGGGCACCCTGGTCGGTCTCCTTCTGCTTAGCAGCCTGCTCACGCAGGTCTGTGCGCAGCTCATCGATCGTGTCGAATTCGCTGGCCAGCTGCGCGAAGTCATCGTCAGCCTCTGGCAGTTCGCGAACCTTGACGGCGCTGAGCGTGATGGAGACGGTACCGGTTTCGCCAGCGTGCTCTCCGCCTGCGAAGGTGGTTTCGAAAGTCGTGGTCTCGCCTGCCGACAGGCCGTCGAGAGCTTCGTCCATGCCGTCGAGCATGGTTCCGGCACCAACTTGGTAGGAGATGTCGGAAGCGGTGTCGATCTCTTCACCGTCGATGGTGGCAACGAGATCGAGGGTCACGAAGTCGTCCTTGGCTGCAGGACGGTCAACGGAGCTCAGGGTTCCGAAACGGGTGCGCAGCTGCTCGAGTTCGGCATCGACGTCTTCATCGGTGACCTCGATCGGGTCGACCTCAACACTGATGGTGTCGTAGGCAGGCAGTTCGATGCTCGGACGCACGTCAACCTCAACCGTGAAGGTCAGGTCGCCGTCTTCGGTGCCGTCGAGGCCGGGGACCTCAGAGATCTCAACCTCTGGCTGACCCAGTGGCTTGAGATCGTTTTCTTCGACAGCCTCGCGGTAGAAGCCGTCAAGACCGTTGTTCACGGCCTCCTGGATCACTGCGGGTCGGCCGACGCGCTGATCGATGATGCGCGCGGGGACCTTGCCCTGGCGGAAGCCCGGGATAGTCACCTGGCCACCGATGGTCTTGTATGCCTCGTCGATGCTCGGCTTGAGTTCGGCGTATGGGACATCCACGCTGATCTTGACCCGCGTGGGGTCGAGTTGCTCGACGGAGCTCTTCACAGTGCGACCTTTCAATTTCGACAGTCATGCTAATTCGGTCATCTGGTGACCTGGAGGGAGCGAAAGTCCACGATGAGATCGCGCACGTCCGCAAGACGCAGTCACCCATATTACGCGAAACACGGGACAAAACACGAAAAAGGCAGGACACTGCAGGGCACGAGTTCGCGAGGAGCGCAATCAGGGGCAGTGAAGCTCGTCGAGTGTGATGATCACATTGGATGCCGTCCATGACAGAGGAGCCACGGACAGTGCAGCTCCTTCTGCGCTGACCTTCTCGGGAAAGGAGCCGGCCTGCGTCCGATGGCGCCCCAACCAGTTGAGGACTTCATCAGCCTGCTTCCTGGCCCCGATTCTGGCGAACCCGAGTCCCATCAGAGACGTAGACGGCGTCCAGCTCGTCTGATCGAAGATCCAACCGTGGCCGGGTTTGATCCCGCCTGCGGGCTGGCTCAGCCTGTCCCAGACATGATCGAGCGTCGATTCGTCCAGGCCCAGGCCCGCCCCAGCTGCGGGCAGATAAGCGACCGCCGAATCGAGGCCTCCCGAGGTCGGGTAGCGCTGCAGTCCATTGGCAATGAATGTTCGAGAGAATGTGGCTTCGTACGCCGCGCAGCTCTCTCCGAGGGCGTCAACTCCCCCATCGATGTGCCCCCACATACCGCTGCTGTGCCCGGCCAGCCTGACGAGTGCCTGCAGACCCAGCAGAGTGGGCCCCGCAATACCAAGAGTGACTTGGGATTCGCTGACTTCCCAGTAGTCGGAGGACACCGGTGGCAGAGCGCTGCCCTGCTTCGTGAGGCGGAGGAGGCGCCGCGATGATCGTCGCAGCATCGGAGTCATGGCCTCAAGCGCGACGATCTCAACGTGCTCTCCCTCTGTGCTGACCGCCGAAGCGTGGACCTCGCTGACGGCCCAGAGCAGGAGTCCGATCGCATCGAACTGCGACGGGCGCTCGTCTGGGGCCTTCCCGGTACCCGGGATGTATCGTGCCGCAAACGATCCGTCTTCAAACTGCAGCGACTGCAGATGAAGAAGATGTTTCCACGCCAGGTCGATCGAACCGATCCGGGCCAAGGCAACCGCAGCGAATGCCGCATCGCGCGGCCAGATGTATCGCCACGGCCGATCCCAGCTGGCCACCGTCGCCGGCAGCGAGTCGGTGAGAACCCACAGATCGAGCAGCGCCGAGGTGGCAAGATCGCGTCGATGCTCTGGCAGGTGAGTGATCCACGGGGCACACCGGTCGAGGAATTCCCGCTGTCGGGATGCCGGGCCGGCATCGTCGACGTCGGGCAGGACACGTGAGTGGGGCTCCAACCGCTGCGCCATGTCGATGTCTAGACCTTCGCGAGAGGCCGCCGAGGTGAAGACGACGGTGACGGAGCGCAGAGGATCACTTCGGCCCACCTCGGCGAGGATGTCGGTGCCAGACGATGTCGCGAACCCTGCCCCGAGCAGACCGGCACCGGTCAATGCACCGGTCAGAACCTGACGACGGTTCGGCCGTGGCAGGTGCAGTCGGGGCTGCGAAGGTTCGGAGGTCATATCTGGGGGCTGGCTTTCTGCCGTGGGTCACCTTCAGCAGCGAAGGGTGCCACCTCGGTCGCACAGGGTTGGTGAGAAATGCCGAGCACAAGATGCTGGGCGGTACTGAATTCTATCCGAGCCCGCGATGGAGTGGAGCAAATCGGTTCGAGAATCGAAACAACCGGCCGGACCATCAGGTCCGACCGGTAAATGGAGGGGATGACGAGAATCGAACTCGCACCATCAGTTTGGAAGATTCCTGTTGCCCTCTGTGTCGCCCCAGGTCAGGCCGGGTCCTGTGTGTGTATTCGGACCAAACGTGACCTTATATGACCTAACTATACACACTGAGCTCTAGAGGGTTCGGTCATGTTAGGTCACGCCGTGTCGGCTGCGGTCACGAATCGGTGTCCGGCAACGATGACGAGTCCGCTGGGCGCGGTGGTTCGGTGTCGAGGGCAGCAGCCAAGCGGATGGATTCGGGATCGAGCGGTGAGGAACCGGGCACGCTGTGCCGGGGGCGAGCGTCGAGGTCGGCCCGGTGGCGGCGGGCGAGTTCGTCGCGGACGATGCGGGCCTCTCGGTCGCGGCGGTGGTAACCGGCGGGGAAGTCGGCGGCGGTGAGTCGTTGCAGGTGCGCGAGCAGTGCGGTGGTCGTGGCGGTGCGCAGCACCTGCGCGGAGAGTCCTCGGGGGCGGAGTTTGCGGTGTTTCATGATTTGTGTTCTTTTCGGTGGTGGTTGTGGTCAGTGCGGCAGGTTGCGATTGAACCGGCGACGGCGTTTGCGTCCGCGCCGGGGGCGGTGTTCAGGCGGTTGGTAGTGGTCGGGGTGGAAGCGTTCGGCCCTCTGGGCGCGTTCAATCTCGGCGGTGCGGTAGCGGCGGCGGATTTCGGCGGCAGTGGCGCGGTACTCGGTGACCAGTGCGGTGTAGTCGTCGCCGGTGATGTAGTCGAGCCTGCGGGCAAGATAGTCCCTGTGGGATTCGAGCCGGTCGAGCGGGACTCGACGCAGCTCAAGTCTCCAAGGAAAACGGTCGTGTTTGGTTGTCATGGTTGTTTCCATTCGTTCGGTCGGTTGGTGGTGGGGTTAGCTGATTGCGGCGAGGTGGCCGCGCCGGGTGCCGAATGCCAGCGCAGCCGATGCCCGTCGATTCTGAGCACGAGCAGTGTCCGTGTAGGCTCCGGTCGTCTCCGATGTGCTCGGTTCGGGATCAGCCGCTGGGGTGCTCGGCCCGGTCGGGGTCGGGTCTGTCGGTGTCGGCGATGAAGTGCTGGTGAGCTGGTCGAGCCGGTCGGCCAATGCACGGTCGCGGTCGTTTCCGGCGTGCTGATAGATCGCAGCAGCCCGGGCCGTGGAGTGACCAATCCGGGCTTGCAACTCAGCCTGAGTCGCCCCGGCTTGCGCAGCCAGCGTCGCCCCGGTGTGGCGCAGGTGATGCCAGGCGATATCGGGCCGGTCTATGGCCAGTCGTGCCCGACGCATCACCCCGGACCGTGTGGACGCGGTGACAGGGTTGCCGTGGCCGGTGGTGAACATCAGCGCATCGGGGTCGATGCCGGTGTGCTGGTGGAGATGGTCGGCCAGGACCGGCAAGATTGAACGCGGCAGGTTCACGTTGCGTCGGCCAGCGGCGGACTTCGGCGGACCATAGACGACGGGTTCGCCCGGAACTTCGACCAGGGTACGGGTCACGGTGACAGTCGCGGCGTGTAGGTCGAGGTCGCCCCGGCGCAGGGCGAATGCTTCGCCGGGGCGTAGTCCCGACCAGGCGGCGATGAGCACGGCGGCACGGTACCGGTCGGGCATCGCATCGGCCAGGGCCACCACTTCGGTCGCGGTCAGGGGTCGGCGTTCGGGGTGCGGAGCCGTGCCCGCCCCTTTGACGTGGACCGGGTTCGCGGTGATCAGACCATCGCGCACGGCTTGCATGAGCACGGTCCGCAGCAGTCGGTAGGCACCAGCAGCAGCGGTCCGGCCCGGGTACTCCCCCGCCGTGGTCGGCACCGGCGGGGCCGGTGAACCGGCGGCAGTCCACGCGTCGAGCACATCGGTCGGCAGCTTGCCGGTCGGGGCCACGTCGAATCCGTGACTCATCGCCCAGGCCCGGGCCGGATGCGGGCCGCGTCGGGACGTAGCCGACTGATCGAGAGCAGCAGCGCGGGTGCCGTCGAGCAGCGCGACATACCAAGTACGGACGAATCCCGGGGTCAGGGCTTGGACGGTCACCGTCGAGATATCAACCGGGGTCGTCGTCCCGACCGGGCACAGAATCCACGAATCAGCGGTACGCCGATACAGATCGAGGGTGCGCGGACGCAGCGTCGCCCGAGCGTGGTCAAGGTAGTCGGACAGGTACTGACCGACGGTGATTGCCGACGGCTTCGCGATGACGGGATTGTTGCCCAGCACTTCGGCATGGACCCGCACGCGCACGGCTTCGGCCTCTTGCCGGGTGCCGAACGTGCCCGGCACTTTATGGCGGGTGCCGTCGGGAGCGGTATAGCGGACCCGGAACCGCCCCGACGGCAGACGATCAATCGCCCCGAACACCGCCCGCGCCGTCACAACACACCCCCAGGCTCGTCGGTGTCATCTTCGGGGGTGACGACCAGTGTGAGGAATGCCAGTGTGTCGGTGTCGGGCAGATATCCAGCATCGAGCACGTCGGTGACGGTTTCGAGCGCGTAGAGAGTGTTGTCGGTGGCTTCGGGAAAGAGTGTGGCCAGAGATGCCCCGTCGCCGGGGACGTAGGTGAATGATCGGCCGGTGTAGAGGTCGGTGATGCTGAACGCTGTGTGCGCGGTGGACATGGCGTGATCTTTCCGAACCCGGCCAGTCGAGTTAGGTCATTTTAGGTCACGCTGGGATGATTGAGGGTGTTGGTTTCTTCCCCACAAATGACTGTGTCGCCGCTGTGACCAGCGGCGACACGGTGGAGGGGATGACGGGAATCGAACCCGCTTGAAGCCTCTTTTGGCACCATATCGTTCGCTGGATTCTAGGGGTTTAACGATGTTGATGGGTTTGGAATAGCAGTTCGTTCAGCTCCATTGGCCGCATGATGCGGCCACCGTGCGGCACCCCCTTCGGGAGGGTCCCGAGTGAAGATTTTCAAAGAATTTGCGAACTTCTACGAACATGAGCCGAACTGCCGCACGTAGAGAGGGTATGAGCAAAGAATCGCAGACTTCGGTAGATGCACCCTCGCTTGAGCCCACCCACTCTCCCCTGGCCGTTATGCACACCCAGGGGCAGGACATTTACGTTCCGAATGGAATGCCGTGTGTCTATACCCCCGAGCAAGCCGCGGCCATCTTGCAGTGCGGAGTTCACTTCCTTCGCGATGGAACTCGCAATGGCGAACTGCCGCATTTGCGCATCAATCGATCTGCCGTCCGGTTCACCTCCGACGACGTCAAAGAGATCATGTCGATGTTTGCGGTCAAGCCGATGCCACAGGACGAACCGGAGCAGACAACTCCAGAGACGATGGCCATCCCCGAAACGTATGAGGACGAAGACCTTTCCGAATACCCCGGTGGAAGTCTCAAAACCAGGCGGCGGATGAAGAAGCTCATCGACGAACGCAACGCTGAGCTCGCCGCTAAGAAGTAGACGAACCCACAACAAAGGGCCTCGACACTGAAACAAGTCAGTGTCGAGGCCCTTTGTTGTGGATGGGAGATGAACTCTACAGGCGTATGCCTAGAGCTTCTTGGGCCACGCGTGCAACGTGTTCGACCCGGCCATCAATCAAGCTGCCGCCTGGTTGTTCGATCGGATTACCGCATCCATCGCAGGTCGAACCATCTGACCCGGTGACGAAGCTGGGATGGATGCGGTCACGGCTGCCGGGATTTCGCTCATGACTCCTCCTCGTCACTGTAGTCGGCATATCGGTTAGCGATAGTCGCCAATGCGAAACACGTGTTGAGGAACTGTGGGTGGAAGATCTCAACTTCAGCTTCGGAAGCCAGAGCGGAAAGGTGCTCAGACTCGTAGAGCCATGCCCCGAACGATTGTGCATTTGGTTCAAGGTTGGCAGCGTCCCTCGCCGAGGCGATCAACTCATCGCCGACTTCTGCCCTGACTTCGTCACAGTCGACGAGTTCGTTGACAGCATCGCGCACGACATCGACGGCGTGATCCACGTCGAACGTGCGAGTCACGGACTGCATGTCGGGGCCGGCCTTTTCCTCCCAGTATCCCGGATTAATGAAGGGCGAACCGTCACCGTAGATGTCTCCGTAATTGCGCGTGTTAAAGAAGCCCAGCATGTCCGTGGTTCGGCGAAAAATCAGCTGAACTCCGATGTCGCCAACAAAGGCAAGATATCCGGGCGCAGTGAAAATCTCCCAGTGCCAAGCCAACATTCCGGGCTTGCTCATACGCAGATGCCGGTAGTCTCCGTTGTCGAAAATGACTGAAAGCTCGTGATCACCAGTGTTGGCGGCAAACGTTGCCCAGTTGTGCGAATATGGATTCTGTCTTATCGCGGTCGCCATAGTGCCTCCTGGTCGAATGAAATGCGGTCGTTGAATAGAGAAGTGGGGAACCGAGATGGCTCGATTCCCCACTTGCCTGTTGACTACTTCAACGCTTCGCTCGACGTACAGTCATGCGGGCGTGGATGTTGCTTAGCTGATTGCTGTCTGGGCGATCTCAGCGTCCTGTTCCGGAGTCCCACCCGAGACTCCGAGCCCGCCGATGAGCTGTCCCTCGTCGTTGACTATCGGGACTCCCCCACCCATAAGAAGGAGCCCTCCGTTCGTGTGATCAAAGTGTGGGAGCGGCTCTCCAACCTGTAATGGCGAGTTGAGGGCCTCGCTCGGTGCTTCGAACATGACCGAGGTTCGAGACTTCGCCAGTGCAAGGTCGTTGGACGCCAGCCAAGCTCCGTCCATTCGTTGGAAGGCGACAAGATTCGCTCCACCATCGAGTACTGCAAAGACGGCGTTCAAGCCGAGATCGCGCGCCTTCTCTTGCCCAACGTCGATGATCTTGCTCGCGGCTTGCAGGGTGATTGTGGGGTGTGACATGTGATCAATTCCTTTCTGGTGATAACTGGTCTCAGGCCTTTTGCGTCCATTCAGTTTCCTGCCACTGCTTGGCGGCCGCGATGGTCTCCAGCGGTCTCATGGTCCTGTAGTCCGGGTCATCGGAGATGATTGTCTCGACCATTGCATCGACCATCTCTTGCGGGTCCGCCTGATCCGCAAGCGAGGGGCCAAAGTCGGGCATCGGGACGTGTGCGGTGTCGGCATTGTGCCACTGCACGTAGCTCTCGGCGCCAGTGTCGTTGAACCCGGTTCCGAAGACACCTGGATTGACTGTGGCGACCTTGATTCCGAATTGCTCGAGCTCGGCCTTCATCGAACCGGCGACAGCTTCGATTGCGTGCTTGGTGGCACAGTAGGCACCAAGGAATGGCACGACGAGTATCCCGCCCATGGACGATGTCCACACGATTCGACCACTGTTGCGGGCGATCATCTTCGGCACAATTGCCTGGACCAGTTCGAGGTGCCCGAACAGATTGATGTCGAACGATTCCCGTACGCGCTGAATCGGAATGTCGACGACGGCTCCGCCTTCCATGACTCCAGCGTTGAGAACGAGCACATCCACGTCGAATGTTCCTGCATGTGCGACATCGATATCGTCGAGCAGGTTGAGCTTGATGACAGTCAGCTCCACTCCAGCTGCGACAGCATCAGCACGAAGGCTGCGGACCTGGGGCCAAGTCTCAGCTGCTGCGATCACCTCGTTGCCCTGCCGGGCGAGTTCAAGTGCGGCTCCCTGACCGAATCCGCTGCTGGCGCCGGTGATGAGGATCTTCTGGGACATGGCTACTCCTTAGGTAACTATCTGGATACTTACGGACGAAAGCTTGTCACAGGACGACCCTGCCGTCAATAACCAGATGGTTACCTTTAGACTTGGGGGTATGCCACCAGATGCCACTGACACCAAGCGACGTATTCTCAGCGCAGCGCGTGCCGAGTTTGCGCAATTCGGTCTCGCTGGAGCCCGTGTGGATCGGATCGCTGACGAAGGACGGGTCAATAAACGATCGATCTACGTACATTTCGGACCGAAGGGTGACCTATTCGATCTGGTAGTAGCGACAGCGCTGACGGAGATGGCTGAGGAGGTGCCTTTCACTGCCGAAGACCTACCTGCGTATGCAGGAGCACTCTTCGATTACCTCGTTGCTCATCCGGAGATTCTGCGACTCACATCATGGGCGAACTTGGAAAGAGCCGAGGCATCGGCCGATGAGATTGAAGCCTACGCACCTAAGGTCGCCGCCCTCACTGAATTCTTTGGTGACAACGCAGTCGACGTGCTTGCTCTATTGCTTGGTCAAGTCACCGCCTGGCAGTACGCATCTTCTGCGCTTCGAGCCCACTCAAAAGATAATGAGTGGGCTACGAAACGTCTTCAGCAACACCGCGAAATACTCATGGTTTCGGTACGAGCACTAGTTGGCACCACCTCCACCGTCAATCACACCTACTGAGCCGGAGCTGACTCTTTCGCTGACGGAGTAGTCGGCACCGAGACTGGAGCAGACTTTGTTGGCTCTGGCTCGCTGGACTCATCAGACCGCTCGATGGCGATCGTCACCTTGGCTTCGGCGGTCTTTCCGCGGGAGTCAGTGAGCGAATATTTCAACGAATCGCTGGTTGAGTCTCCACCGTCTGGTGTGTAGCGGATTGAGGTGCCTTCGACGGCTGTCTGGCCATTCTTTGGAGCATCGACAATTGCGATAGTGATGTCACCGCGGAAGTCATCGTTGCCAATGACATCAATGAGCACTGATTCGTCTTTCGCTGTGTCAATGGTGGCTTCATCGTCTTCGGCAACCGGCTCAATCGGAGTGAAGACCTCGTAACTGACGCTGACACGAATGCCGTCGGCACTCTCTTCAGTTTCGACATGAACCACGACGACAGCATCCTCGCCATAGTCACGCAGGAGGTTGAACCGGTCGAGAGCTGAAGCCAACAGCTCATCGATGGCATCGCCGTCCGTGACTGTGACCTCGATCTGACCGAACGGGTCCGAGGTCTCAAAGGCGTCCTTATCCTCCGGCGCCTCGGTCACAAGAAGTGTGGTCCCAGCTTCGCCGCGCTTGTCATTGAGCCCGTTGACTACCGAATCTTCGGCCACTGGCGGGTACTGCGGGTCGGGATCTTCACCGTCGTCGTCCCCGCCACCGGTGTTGGCATTGCTATTCGCGTTGGAGTCGGAGCCGTCGCTATTGCTGGATCCGTCCGAGGAGCCAGTCGAGCCACCGTCTGAACTCGAGGCATCGGATGAAGCCTTATCGCCGCTGCTGTCATCGTTGCCGTTCTGGGCAGAATCGGACCCAGCATTCGAATCGGGATCACTGCCACTACCGCCGGAATCGTTGCTGCCGTTAGCCGAGGCTGAAGCTGTGTTGGTGCCATCGTCACCGTCCGACGAACCGCTGCCGGCATCATCGTCATCACCAGGGTTCGGGTTCGGTGGGCCTGGCGGGACGATGGGCGAACTGCCTTCGCGATCATCAGAGCCCTTGTCCCCCTCATTGCCTTTCGTGCCCTTGTCGTCTTCTTCGTCGCCATCAGAGTTGCCAGGGCCGGTCGGGTCAGGAATATAGGGCGCGTTGTCCGAAGGTGCCTGCGGCATCGCAAAAGTGTCACTGCCATCATCTGGCTGGCCACCCGAGGCATTGTCACGGCCTGGGTCACCAAACGGATTTGAAGTGTCTGACGGCTCGTTCGAGGCTGACTTATCCGTCTCGTCATCGTCGCCCCCATCACCCTCATCGGCGGGGATAGTGAAAGACGGGTTCGGCGTCTTCGAATCTGTGGCCTTCGACTGAGAAGTCGGGTCGGACAGCAGAGTATTCACGGAACAAGACACCGCTGTGACCAGCAGCGCAAGCACAATCGCAACAATTGCTCCGATCTTCACTTTCGTCGAATTGCCCTCGGAAGTCGTCTCATCAGCCATATATTCAGTGCTCCGTGTATTGATACGAAAAAGTCCCTACCCCTATCTATGCGCCGATTCTCGGCGCAGTCGATAGGTGCAGGGACTCGTTCGGCCTTCCTCAGCCGTTGTTCTCCATCACGTTGAGGATCTTCTTGCTGGCCAGAGCACGGATGACAGCCAGTTCGTTGTCGACCTCGATGATCTCAACATTGCCCGTAGGTCGTGGAGTATCGGTGTTCGGCGAGAACTGTGTGCTGGCGACGATGAGCGGGATCTCCTCATGCGTCCAGTCGATGATTCCGAAATCATCCTTGAAGCGCGAGAGCAGAATCTCCTCGTCACGCTGCTCCAGATGCTTCTGCCCGTTCTCGGCAAGATAGCCTCCGTAGATAAGTTCGGTGATGACCGGAATAACCGAATCCTCGATCAGAGAGATGCGGGCCTTGAGAGCCTCCGTGTCATCGAGGTCAGAGTAGCCGTCGATGACGAAGTCGAGGACCTCGGAGGCAGATTTGCAGCCGTGGTACTCCGTCTCCTCGGTGTCCTTGTCGAGGGTGATGACGACGAAGGGAAGTGCGGTCAGGTCGGTGTCGTTGTCGATGATTGTCATGGTGTGTCCTTCTGAGTTGAAATTGCGTTCACTAGGTCTATGCCCCATCACCTGATGTTTGTCCGCCACCTTTCGATGGGGCTGGACTCGAGCTGCTGGGCTCCGAGGACTTGGCCCCCGATGGAGACGCTGAGGCACCGGTGGACTGGCCGGATTTCGCCTTTGGTGCGGGCGCCTTCTCGGTACTCGGGCCACCGTCTGATTTCGCCGGCGCCTTCGGAACCGAGGACGGAGAATGAAGCGACTTCGGATTCGAGGCGCGTTTGGTCGTCACGCTACTCGCTTTCTCGGGAGTCTTGTCCACTGGTGCTTTTGCCACGGGTGCCTTTGGCTGTGTGGGTGGGCTCGCTGGCTTTTCCACCGTTTTCGTCGGAGCCTTAGCGACAGCCTTCTTCGGAGCCTCAGCCTTGGGTGCCGGTGCTGCCTTCCTTTTAGCAGGCTGCGTGTTGACGGCCTTCGGTGCAGGTTCAGACTTTGGCTTCTCAGCAGGCTGAGTCTCGGCGACTTTTGGTTTGCTCGACTTCTTCTTCCACCAGCTGTCGCCCGTGGAATCGACCTTCTTCTTGGCTGGCTGAGTATCGACAGATTTAGGAGCGACCGACTTCTGATCGTCATCGGACTTCTCGTCCTTGGGTGCCTCTTCACCACTGGCATCGGGCTTCTGCGACTCATCTTCATCAGTCGACTCAGGGTCCTCGACAGTCCCGTGGGCCATATCGTTCGATACCTTCTCTGAGCCCTTGCCAGGATCATCCTCGGTCGTGGATTCGTCCGAGTCCTCAGAATCCTCTTCGTCGACCGGTGAGATCGCCATATCGTTCGAGACCTTCACCATGGAATCTGGCTTCTTCTCGTCGTCATCGCCAGCTTCATCTGAAGACTTGGAATCATCAGCTTCATCAGATGAGATCTCATCAGATTCGGCCGACTTCTCATCATCGTCTGGTTTCGCATCCGCGAGCTCGGCGCTCTTGGAATTCTCAGCTGGGGCGCTGGCGTGGGCTTTGCCGTCCTCACCAATGGTGATGGTGACCTTTCCTTCAGCCTCGTCATTCTGGCCCGAGCGATTCTTGTCTCGATCCTGGGTGTGACGAACCTTGTAGGTGAACGTCACTTCTTCGCCGGGCTCATATTCCGAGGCGTCGAAGGTGATCTCACCGGAATTGGCATCCCACGTCAGACCTTTGACGTCGTCGCCGGTGACTTCGGTAACTTCACCGTCGAGGACCTTGTCGTTCTTCGTCAGGTCATCAAACGTCAGCTTCACCGACGAACCTGCATCGACACTGTAGTGGTCATCTTCTGCCCCCGGTGGCTTGAGGCGATACTCGGTGATCGTCATGGTCGACTTCTCACCATCGCCGACACCATAGAGAGTCAGATCATCGGCATTCGGGTAATTCTTGAGGAACTCCCGCTTCTGCGCGAAGTCCATTTCCGACCACACTCCAAGTGGTGTGCCGTCAGCATCGGTGACCACGATGTCTTTGGACTCGTGCTTCTCATACAAGTCAGCATCCGGGTCTTCGGTTGAGAACTTGTCCGGGGTGGTGAATGGTGAGTCGCCACGCTTGTCGTTGATGAAGTCAACGAGGTCTGCGACGTCGACGGGGCCATGTCCGTCATCACCACCATCGTCTCCGCCATCACCGTCTCCGGGGTTATCCGATCCATCGCCGTCGTCACCTCCGCCGTCATTGCCTCCGCCATCGCCAGGGCCAGGATCTTCGCCGTCAGAGCCGCCCCCGTCTCCAGGGGTGTCTCCTCCGTTGCCAGGCTCGTCGGTCCCGCCACCGGGGTTGTCGTCGGACCCATCAGAGCCGCCATCACCGGGGTTGTCGGTCCCGTCTCCGGGTGTGTCGTCAGAACTGTCGTCGCCAGGCTCATCGCCTGCATTTGAGTCGGACCCACCGTTGTCGCCGGGTGGCTGCGACACGTCGTCAGGATCTTCGGTTGTGCCGCCGCTGTCTTGATCCTTAGCGCCACGCTTATCGTCTGACTTATCTTCTGACTTATCGTCTTCTTTGTCCTCGGTCTTTGGACCAGTTGGATCCGGGAGCTCTGGTAGACCTGAGTTGGTGTCTGGCAGGGCGTAGTTCTGCTGACCGGGCTCGTCACCATGTTCTGGTCCGTACCTGCCATCATCACCGTCGTTACGGTCGGGCAGCCTCGACGTATCACTGGGATCGTGTGGGGCCGCCCGGTTGTCCTCGCCATCACTCGATGGGCTCTTGGTCGGCTCATCATCGGCGTTGATCGTGTATTTCGGCTTGTAGTCGCCACTGTCGGACTGGGCCTGCTCGTCATTGACCTGCTCGCTGATGGCATATCCACCGGCGAGTACGACGGCGAGGCTGGCAGCAGCGGCCGCGCCAAGGACGGCCTTGCGTTTCCTGTTGTTTTCTTTCACTGGTTTTCTCCGCTCATCTCGTCAGCGTCGCCTTTGCGCACTGACAGTCGTTTTTGCTTGTTCGCGTATTCGAAAGGTGTCATCTTCTCCCCGGTTTCAGGGTCGATCATGGCTTCGGCCTCCATCTTCTTGCGACGCTTGGCGGTCTCGTCCCCGTCGTCGGACGGGCCTGAGGTGGGGACAAACTGCTCCATCGTGGCCCGTGTCGGTCTCTGCCCCTCGAAAGTGGGCACTCCAAACTTCTTGAGGAAGTCTCCAAGCTCTTGTGTCGAGGCGTAGTAGGGCTTGAACACGCACGCTTCGTCACCTTCGTTGGCAGCCGTCCCCACGCCCTTGCCCACCTTGGCGTTGGACCTGATGTGCTCGGGCACTTTCGGCACCGCGGCAGGGTCGGGGAATACCAGCTTTCGGTTGCCTTCGGTGGGGTTCACGCCGAGGAGGATCTTGTTCTGATGATTCGTCCTCAGCGCCGTGCCGATTCCGGTATCAGTCGAGGCAACTTGGGAGGAAAGAACCAGTTTGATGCCCACGAACCTCATCTCGGCAGCAGTCTTCGAGTACTTCAGTTTCAAGATCTCTTTCGCAGTGTTCGCGTCCTGAGCCTCAATCCGCATGGGATGATCCTTTTCGAGGCCCTTGGGCACTGTCTCCAGCGCCCACAGACCGGTGACCTCGTCCATGATGAGGAAGATGGGCCGCATCTTGGCGGCCTCTTGAGCATCGGCTGGGAGCTGGGTCCAGTTCTGCACTCCGTACTCTTTGAGTACCTTCGCCCTCTTGTCGCCTTCGGCGTAGATCTTCGACATCACGGCGGCTGCCTCGTCGATCGATTCGCACCCCCACCCTTCAGGGCGGACGTATTTCTTGCACCACTCGAAATCGACAGCTTTCGCCGGGGTGTCGATGATGGCCAGCTCTGCACCTCGGGCGAGAACTCCGGCGACGATGTCATTGAGGAAGACCGATTTTCCTGAGTTACTCGTTCCGCCAACTTGAGAATTCATCCCTGATTCGAAATCGATGATGAAGGTTTCTCCATGCTTCTCCCCCGGTGCCGGCAGGCGCTCACCCAGTGGAATCTTCGCCCACTCTTTCGACCCAGGTGCGAACGCAGTGACCTTGGCATCAGTGGGATACGGGATCAGCTGGGAGAAAGTCGGCGGGTCCGAGGGGATGATGGAAGCTTCGAGGGAACGAGGGTCAATGCGGGTGAACCAACCGGGCCCGCCGACAATGTCTGTCGCGACTTCTTCAAGCTTCTCGTCGTGCTTGGACGGCGTGTAGGAATCTGGCAGCTCAAGATCGTATCCACCATCAGATCGGGTGGTGATGACAATCGCCCAGGGTTGGACGCCGAGGGCGTTGGCAACAGCGCCTCGGGCGCGCTTGGTGGCCTTGTCGAACTTCTGCATGGTGGCTCGGCCAGGTTTGAGGAATGGTTCGAACTTCGTCAGGTAGTAACCGGGTTTCATCTTCTCGAACCGAGCGGCAATAGCTGGGGCATCTGACATCTTTGTGCCGTTGGCCAGTTCAAGAACGACAGTCTCACCCTCATCGTTCATCGATGTCATCGAGGTGTGACGTACGGCGACAAGGCGCCACCGCTGTTTGTCGATGTGACTGATCGACCAATCGCTGCCGAGTTCTTCCTTGACCTTGCGCTCCATAATGGCGGCGTGTTTAGCCGGGTCGAACTTAGCGGGGAGTTTGAGTTCCTTCGTGTTGGGGTTGCTCACAAGCCTGCCTTCATCGTGGTGTCTCTTTATCTATCTATGCGCAAAGTTGCGTCTCAGTCGGTCCCTCGTCTTCTCCGATGACTTCGGCGAAGGTTTTCGAGAGGTTGTCACGGTGATAGGCCTCCTCCCAGATGTCGATGAGCACGCCGGTGATTTCCTCGACCGTCTCGCCCAGCGGCTGCCCGGAGAGGTCGATGACCTGCTGGCACAGCGTGTTGAACTCTCCCGCCAGAATCTGGCGTTTCGCATGGATGTCCTCGTCCCCGTTGATCGAGTTCCACAACGGCGAATGCCTGGATGCGGGTTCGCACTCCTTGGCAAGGAACGAGTCGAAGAGGTCCTTCGACAGCTTCTTCCACTGCGTCGAGTCGTTGGAGGTGACCATGTTCTTCAGATTTGACTGCATCGCCTTCAAAGCCGTCTTGGCTGGGATGAGCAACTGCATGACGGCCGCCTCGGCGACAACGGCGATATGTTTGGCCCCGGCTGACGTGAGCAGACGCTTCACGTCTGTAAAGCTCAGGTCATCCCACAGTGCCAATAGGTCGTCGCCGATGTCACTGGGGATCTCGCGGCCCTGAATGAGGTCATAGAAGGCCAGCAGTGACCGGTGTGCCAGTTTCGGCTCTTCCCTCAGGCGAGCCAGAATGGCCAGTCTTTCCGCGGCGTCAGCGGGTCTAACAAGTGGTGGGAGGTGGAGTTTGCGATGAAGAAACTGGGCGCAGACGTAGATGCGCTCTTCGCGAGACCGGTAGCGCTTGAGGAAGCGTTCGCTCTGGTCGGCGAACTCTTCGAAGACATCGGCTTCGGGTTCGAGGCTCTTCAGCGCTTCGGTCTCCACTTTGGGCGTGGAGGTGAACATCGGCTCCGGCTCCTGATTGTCCGCGAAGTACTCGCCGACGGACTCGACAGGGCAGTAGCGGTCTTGGACGATGCGGTGTTTCTTCTCCAATGCGGGCTTTGCAGAGAGCATCATGCCAAAGACCCAACTGGAGAACTTGCGCCCGTCGGCCTTGTTGAAGTCGTAGAAGACGGCATCGTTGAGCAGCTTGTCGAGGACCAGGTCTCGACCCGAATCGGCGAGGTCCACCATGTCTTGGGTCGACCGGGCACGAAAGTGATAGCTGATCTGTGCACCGACGTCGGAGCTTACGAAGATCTCAGCAACCTGCCGGCGACCGGCGTCTTCGGGCAGGTCGCCCGAAAGTACGGCCTGGCCAATTGCGGCGATTTCCGCATCGGCCTGAGCGCGGCTGAGCTTTCGTCCGAGAGGCTGCGTAGCTGTCTGTGTCGTCATACTCTCTATAGAGTTCGCTGACAGTCGTGGCTACTCAGGTTCGGAAATTCTCATATATTCCGAGGTCAACGGCCTGCAAGACCATGCTGACGGTGATTCGGGCACTCGCACTTCACCTGTGTTGCGGAGGGCCGAATCAGGCCTCAGACGGCCATCTTGGACACGTCTCGCTGATGAAGTCGTTCGTTGCGGCGTGCAATATCGAGTGGATTAGTCGAGATCAACTCGAAGAACTCGGAAGGAATGTTGATCTCCGTCGGCACTGCACGTTCACCCGACAGGTCGGCGTAGAGGGCCACCGCACCGCGAATGACTTCTCCCGCCTCATCTTCACCTCCCTCACGCAGAGCCTTGAGCGAATTGAAGTTCGGGATGAGCTGACCGCCATTGCTGATGTGATCTTCGGCCGTGATGCGCCCGATCCTCTCCTCAGTGGGCTCGAGATTGAACAACTGACAGGCCAGTCGCGCCTCGGTCTCATCCTTGATATGCATGATGAGACCGCGCGAAATGTAACCACTCAGACCCGCATCGACGGCGTCTTTGACTCTCTGGGAGTACAAGATCGGCAGAACCTCCTGACTTCGAGCCAGGCGACCAAGTCGCTCGACCTCCGAGGCTGAGGATTGCAGGAACGTCCACGCCTCATCAAGGTGAAGGACTCCCCCGCGTCCGGTCAGGGCCATAGCCGATCCGTAGACCATCATGCGCACCAACGCCATCGCCGCACGCTGTTGCATACTCTGTGGGTCATGACCTGGCTGAGGTAGGTCGAGGTGGGATTCTCCGACTTTGATCAATGTCGTTCCCTCAGCAACACCCAGCGGCGCCGTTGTGGGGTCCATCCCGATGACCGACCGGATTGCCGGGGAGTGCGTCGCCTGACGAATACGGGAGATAATTTGGATGAAGTCCTCACGGTCTCGATCGGTGTGAGCGAGTTCGCCCAGATTAGCTTCGACGAAACTCAGCGCCTGCCCCGTACATTGGGCGCCATTGTCGACGCCGAACAGCAGGCCCCTGTTGAGAAGAACCTCGTAATCATCGGCATCGCGGCCGAAAGGGTTGATCTGCAAGATCGCTGAAGCGGCAAGATCGGCAGCTGACTGGACGGAACCAGCCTCACCCTTATCGGTGTTCTGCTTCATCATGAACCGGATCGGGTCAAAGACACCGTCGGACTTGGATATGTCATCCAAGCTTGCAATCTGACCACCGGAGGCCAGCACCGCCTGCGAATGGTCTGAACCTGTGTTGTGGGTGACGAGGAAGCCGCCTGTCAGGTACGAGTGGTCGGGAGAATCAACGGAGATGCATTGGACGGGTTCGTAGTCGACTTCGGAGATCGAGACCACTGGCATCGCGCGCTCGGAGTCTGGGACAGACTCGGGAAGAGCCGAGCCGTCGTCGGTGAGCACGTTCAGTGTTCTATCGGCGACGAATGTGATCGCCTCGTCGGTGGTGAAGACGCGGTATCCGAAGGTGCGAATGAAGTCGACGAGATCGTCTTTGGCCACGCTGGCCGTCATATCAATGGTGACTCGACCGCTGCCGGCGACTGTGCCCAGCCGCGCGAGGATTGGTGCGAAGAGACTCTGACGTTGGGCAATGCTGGAGCGGTGGTAAGCAGCCGGAATCATGCGTGATTCAGGACTGCGTGCTGCCATTTCTGGCCAAACGGCAGAGACGGTGTCACCGACATCATCACCGGCGATCCAGGAGCCGAGAGTCTTCGGTTCGACGGGCAGGTCAGTCTCGCGGCCAACGAGTGGTTCTGGCATCGGCAGGCAGATGTCACCAGTGGCGAACGGATGCTCCCCATATTCAGTCAGGATCTGCGATGTGGTCATGACTCGACGGTTGCCGCCGTCAACGATGATCCACCGGTGCGCACCGTCGGCGATGGTGGACTGTCCATCGCCCGTGTGGACGCGGTAGACGGTGGTTTCGTCTTCAGTGAAGATCTTCGACTTCGAAGTCACCTGGTGAACATTGCCGGTGGAGTCGATGATCTCGTCGCCGGGCTGGAGTTCTGCAATCGTCTTGCACCCGGAAGGTGTGACAATCGGAGTGTTCACTCCAAGGGCTTTGGGGTCGATGATGATGTTGGGACGCTTCATCAAAGAGAACTGGTGAGCCAACCACAGAAGCAGCAAACTTTTTCCTGAGCCAGTCGCGCCCGGCACGAGCGCCACGGGAAGTCCGTCCTTATTCGACGCCGCGGTGGGCGAAAGATAGGCCATGCGCGAGTCACGTTCGGTCAATCCCACGCTGGCACCTGACTTGTCGCCGACGCGCGAGAGGTCGTTGATTCCCGAGGCGGCGATGGTCGTCATCGGCAGCTCTTGAGCGTAAGGGTTGGCACGCACTGACGAGCCCAGCCAGGTCTCAGCCATGGCCTGCGGTTGGCGATTGATCATCGGATTGAGCTCGACGATGGAATCGTTGCCCATGAGCGAGAAGTCCTTTTTGCCCGAGAACCCGACCACGATCGAGCAATCGACGATTGTCGCCGGCGCCCCGCGTCCGGCATAGGCGCCTTCCATCGATTGGAGCATCCCATGATGCTCTTCCTCATCAGCCTGGCTCATCGCTCCTTGTTCCTGGCGTTCCTTGATGTCCTCCATGTACTTCTTGCGGTTGCGACGCAATTCAGACCGCGTCTGCTTCGCCGGTTCGATCCGGCCCGAAATCGAGACCACCAGGGCACCGGACTGAGTCAGCTGGGATGCCCATGAGGCTTCTGGACTGATTGCGGTGAACTTGTCCGTCGGTTCGATGTCGACTGATGAAACAGCCGCGAAGCTGACGGAAAACTGTCCTTGCATTCTTGGCCACTTCGAGCAGTCATCAAGGCCGGCACGATCGGCAATAGCCATCGAATCGGTGTCGGAGAAGACATGCAGGTGGTCAGAGTGAGGCATGAACGGGGTATCTGAATGGGATCCGTGATTCCACCAGGCATCGAGGATGCGCATCTCGCCTTCGTCTGGGGCGACCAAACCTGCTCGGTGAAGGGCGTTGGAGACGATGGCTGCATCTCGGTCGAAGTCTTCTAGAGGGATACCACCTGTGACAAAGGATTGCCACGCCGAATCCATAGCGCCCTTGATATCGCGGCCTGCACCCAGCGAATCAACGAGCTTCACGGCCATGACGCAGATCTTCTCGCGCACAACCTTGTCACCGAACCACTCGTTGAGCTTTGACCGAATGCCCTACGTGTCAGGCTGGAGCGGGACCACGGTGACAGAGCAAATCAGTCCGACCA
>NZ_JABUYE010000012.1:0-131711 GCF_014897485.1 Brevibacterium sp. FME37 | reverse complement strand
TCACTCGGGCTCTGGCCCGTCACGGCATCATCGGGTCGATGGGACGAGTCGGCGCGGCGGGCGATAACGCAGCGATGGAGAGCTTCTTCGCGCTGTTGCAGAAGAACGTGCTCGACCGCCGCCGATGGGCGACCAGAGACCAGTTGAGGATCGCGATCGTGACGTGGATCGAGCGGACGTATCACCGCCGCCGACGACAAGCCCGGTTGGGTCGTTTGACACCGATTGAGTACGAAGCAATCATAGAGCGAGCTGCCTTGGCAGCATGACACTCACACTGACACCTCTCCTTGCATCAGTCCCCCCTGAGCGCACCGTTTCCAGCGTTTCTACATGCAAACAATCTCTTCGACAAAATCATCATTCTGAACACAAAAAGTCCCCGCCAACGCTGATACTTGGCGGGGACTCCTGCGCAATTGATCACTTAGACATTTCCAGGTGACCTTCGCGCAAGATATTTTGCTTTTCTAGATCTCTTGGTAGCCGAAAGAGCGATGGAACAAATCGCCAGTGCCAACAGGAATGGGAATGTGACAATCCAGCTGAATACGGCCCACGCTGACTTAGCTACCCATCCCTCTTCTCCGACAAGTGACCAGATTGACACTCCCAGACTATAGAGGACGAGTGCTCCCGTAACACAGAGCAGTGTTACAAAAATGACTTTCGCAGACTTAGTGTAGGGAATCAATTGTTTTTACCCTTTCCTTCATAGGTTCTCCAGCCACCCGCGCGAACTCCTGCGTAATATACATTCGCAACCTTCTTGCAGGTCTTCATGTCTTTCCGAAAACCGCACACATTGTACATCGAGGACCTGAAGTCCTTGTCGCATGTTTTACGATCTTTACTCGAATTTTTTGAATAGCATTTATCGTGGCTATTACAGACGCTCTTGAAAACTTTGTTCCACTTCTTGGCAGCCTTATCAAGTGATTTAGGAGTTGAGCATCCGTTCGGCTTGCCATATGCGACCAGGCCACCTCTGCTGTACTCGTCCGTGAGGGCCTCCTCGGAAATGTCACCTTCGACTGAATCAGGATCTACCTTTTTGAGATCCTCCAGTGCCAAATGCAGATCCTCAATTGACGCTTGATTTGGACCGCGAGCTTCAGCCGCTGATGACGGTATAGCGCCCATACCGACCATCATCGACAACGCGCACAGTCCTGAGACCACGAAGGTTGATGCTCTCATTGCTGTTCTCATGCGGGATACGTCCTTCCAGGTCATAGGGTGTGCTTCAGCTCCAGTCTTACATACTCTTGACAAGCTGTCTTCATACTTATGAGGTAGATTTCAATAAAACTCACCCGCTTCACAAGGAGACAGTGGTCATGAATTAGATCGTATTTCAAGAACATAGCCTTCCCGCCTTGTCCCACTTCTCAATCAAGACTTCAGCAATATGCCCACGATCAGCAACCTTCTCACCCTGCGCTTGAAGCAATGCCCGACACTAGCCACTTGTTCAGGAGACTGACCCGAATCTGTTGCACTATCGACATATGGCGGAGGGCGACGAACTCTGCTATCTGTGGGGAACGCTAGACCGGAAAGCCACAACACAACGGTCGAGACTCAGACTTCACCCCAGACCGCAGAAGGTACGACTGTTCAGTGAGCGAATCGAGGCGGAATCAGTTCCATCCGCACTGGTGACGCAAAGGACGCTTGTGGGACGCGAATGCATGAGATTGCGGTGTAAGGGCGACCAGGCGCCTGATGTCCTCGAGGCTAGCTGAACGTCTTTTCACCTATGAGGAGCGGTGGAAAGAACATTTCGACCCTTTAGCCCTGATCCGCCGATAATTGGGGCGGTATTGGCAACCAGATAAAATGGAAATGCCCCTTCTGACGTGGGAAAATAGTGATGTCTTAAGTCCTAAATACCCACGAGGAAGGAGCACCTCGCTGGTGCTATTCAATCACACTCCCACCGGCCTGTCCCACACCTTCGACGATGAACGCCTCATCGCCGACACTGGGCTGATCCCGTTGGTGAAACTCGCCCAAGACACAGGCCTGCCAAGGGCTGTGGCCGACCGCGTGCATATCCCCACTGACAAGGGAGCCAATCCGGGTGGGAAAGTCATGTCCCTGGTAGCCGGGATGCTCGCCGGGGCCGACAGCATCGATGATATGAACCGCAACCGCACCGGCGGTATGAAGCTGTTCATCTCCGTTGGTCTCGACGTTGAGTCTGAGTCTTCCACCATGCCGCAGGGGTGGAGCGACCAGATGAATAACAACTCGACAACGGGTTCCCATGTCGTCACACGCTTCATTGATCGAAGCGGCGAAGTCTCACCAGTTCCGCACCTGCCTCCCCGACGACACGCAGTCCTGCCGGCGTCCCTGCGCGTGCGCTGCGTTGCTCCCCTGATCGCACGTATCGTCCGCTGTCGAGTAGCCAACGTCGGTGTGCGATGCCCCACCAGTGGCGGTTCGGGCCGGGCCCGTAGCGGCGAGTGATGTAGTCGAGGACGTTCAAGTATTCATTCATGGTCGTGACTCCTCTCCGACAAGTGCTTTGATTGCGGCACGGGCGTACTTCTCGGCATGGCGGCGCTGCACGTCCGTAGTGGGCGGGAGTCGCCTGTCCTGTGCTTCTATGACTTCCGCGAAGGTGGCGAGTATCCCCTGCGCCATCCGCTCGACTGCCTCGTCGGTCCGGAGTTGATCGCGCTGCCACTTCGCACCCTCGACGAACACCTTGTGGATCCGCATGTTCTCGCCGTACCCAAGGTGCTCATAGGTGTGGTGAGCGCTGGCGTGATCTTCGGCCTTCCCGACCCAGCTCATAGCTTCTCCTCTACGACGACTTCGGCTATAGTTCGGAAAACGGTAGACACGGAGGTCACCTCATGTGGGAAATAGTCGGCATCCTTTTCGGCATTGCCCTCATATGCTGGTTGGTGGCGAAATTCCTCAAGACATCGAGTCTTCAACAGCCTGTCGACGCCGCTGCACTGGATACCTCCGATCTGACCAAAAGCAGCGCTTCGGCTACCAGCGACACGTGGCTTTCGAAAGAAGAAGCTGATTCCGAACTGGTTCGTGACTCCGCTAAAACGCTCGCCTTCCGAGTTGAGCGCCGCGACGGTGAGTTCCGATTCGTGAGTGAAGAGTCCGGTAAGCAGCCCTCCCCCGGCAACCTGGCGCTGGCAAGATTGGGCATCTTGTACCTGAACGTTCGAGGGTGGAAGAACTATCCAGCCGCACGATTGAAGGTTGGCGATCGCATTCACCTTCGCAGGGAGCCCGGGAACAAGTCCGATCCCAACGCAATAGCTGTTGCTCATCCCGGCTCGAAACACATCTACGGCTACGTCAACAAAGGATTCGCCCGGCGTCTCGCGAAGCCCCTCGATGCCGGCGAAGAGTTCGTCGGGGTGGTCATGGGCAGAGAAGGAATTACAATCGCGATCCTGCCGGTCGACGTCGCTGAGGAGCTGGATCTGTAGCAACCGTCGATGCTCCGCTGCGATCGCGTTTCGCCCTCGACTATATATCTCTTTCATGGTTGTAGCTTGTCCTCACCTACGGGACTTTTCTCAGTCCTGACACGTGGTTGGTGAGGTTCCGTTTCAGCCCAAGCGTTTGGTGAGGTTGAAGCGCTGTGCGCCCGTTCTAGGCGCTTTCGGGTCGCCCATGACACCCATAATGTTATTCAAGGAGGATTGCGTGAATATTCGGCTTCTTGGGCGCCACTGCGCTCGTCTTTGAGCGCCACCTGTCTTGGGTGTCGACCGGCGTCGTGAGCGCCCCCGAATATTCGACTTCAGCGCCACCTGTTTCTAGGCTCCTTCTACTGCGTGGCCACTCACGCGGTAGAAGGAGCAAAACGAATGGTACGCAAAATCAAAGCGAAGTTGGTGCTTCGCCTCCGATCTGAAGGACTCTCTCGCCGCCAGATCGCCGCTCAGGGCATGTCGAGACATTCCGTCGACGCCGTCATCGCCGCCGCTGACGCCGTGGGGCTGTCCTACGACGAGGTAGCCGGGATGCCGGATGCCGATGTCTACGCTCGACTGTTTCCTGGCCGTGGCCAGCATGAGAGTGTCTACGCCCAACCTGATTGGAGTGAAGTCCACCGCGAACTCGCTCGCGTCGGGGTGACCTTGAAACTATTGCATAGCGAGTACCGTGACGCCTGCGCCACCACAGACTCGCCGGCGATGGGCTATGACCGGTACTGTAAAAACTACCAACGCCATGTCCTCGTTTCCGGCCTGGCCTCTCGAGTCGGACACAAGGCCGGCCAAAGCGTCGAAGTCGACTGGTCGGGCAAAACGATGACGCTTGCCGACCCGCTCGCGGGCACACAGACGAAAGTCTTTCTCTTCGTCGTTTGCCTGCCGTTCTCGCGCTACGCGTTTGTTGAACCGGCCCTGGATATGAAACAGGCCACCTGGCTGCGGGCGCATATAGCGATGTTCGACTGGTTCGGCGGCAGCGTGCCCCGAATCGTGCCCGACAATCTCAAGACCGGCGTGATCTCCCATCCTCGGGAAGGAGAGATCATCCTCAATGATGCCTATCGTGAGCTGGCTGCACACTATTCGGCAGCCGTCCTGCCGGGCCGAGTCAGGAAACCCAAAGACAAGGCCAGTGTTGAAAACACGGTCGGCAATATCGCCACCCAGGTCATCGCGGCACTGCGCGGACAGACCTTTCGAACACTGCCTCAGCTACGTGAGGCGATCTATGAACGAATGCGGGCCTATAACGCCCAGCCGTTTCAGAAACGCCCCGGATCACGAGCATCGATCTTCGACGCCGAGGAACGGCCACTGCTGCGACCGCTGCCGGCGGTTGCTTATGAGATCAGCCGCTGGATCTATGGGAGGAAAGTCCGCAAAGACGGACACGTGGTGTTCGAGAAGAACTTCTACTCCGTGCCCTATGCGCATGTCGGCTCCAGCGTCGACTTACGGATCACGGAAACGACAGTCGAGATCTTCGACGGGCACACGCGGCTTTCGAGTCACCTGCTTCCGCCGGCAGGAGTCATCAACACCCATCACACCCACGATGGCGACCTGTCCCATGGTGAGAGGTATCAACAATGGGACGGGCCTCGCGTGCGGGAATGGGCAGCTCGTATCGGACAAGACACGACGACGGTGATCAACCGGATCTTCGAGTCCGTGCCCGTTGAGGAACAGGGACTGAACGCGGCACTGGCAGTGCTGCGCCTGTCTCGCCGATTCTCTCCTAAGCGAGTCGAAGCAGCCGCTGGCATCGCGTTATCGGGTCGGATTCGATCACCACGGTATGCGCATTTGCGGCCGATTCTCGACAGTGGGCAAGACATGCCGGCCAGCAAGCGCAGACGAAGTCCTGAACCGTCCGGGCTGCCCGCTGCTGGACCAACGTCCACGGTCGGTTTCGTTCGTGGAGCAGACTACTACGCAGGAGGACAACGATGACTCGTCTCGATGACGAAACGAAACGGAAACTGCGTGAAATGGGGTCAGCAAGCCTGCTGAGCGCATTCGATGCCCAAGACGACGCTCTCACCCTGGGGATGCCATTCGAAGAGCGCATCCAGCTCGCTGTCGATGACGCTCATGCCACCTTCACCCATGCGAAAGTCGAGGGGCTCATCCGCCGGGCTGGACTGCGATATCCCGATGCGGATCTGCGTCGGATCGCGTTGATCGACCAGCGCGGCCTCGACCGTGACGTCATCGCCCAACTCGGAACCGCCTCGTTCATCACCCGGCAGCAAAATGTCGTGTTCCAGGGGTTCACCGGGTCTGGCAAGTCGTATCTGGGGTCGGCGCTGGCGAAGCAGGCCTGTCAGCATCGCTACCGTGCCTACTACATTCGCATGCCCGATCTTGAAGAATCGTGGGCCACTGCGCAGGATAAGCCGGGCGGTCGGGAAAAATGGTTGCGCAAATACTCGGCGTTCACGCTATTAGTCATCGATGAATGGTTGCTCGACGAACCCGATGACGATGTCCGTTCGATGCTGCTCGAGCTCCTTGAACGTCGTTACGATACGACATCGACGGTGTTCTGCACCCAGTATGCGAAGAAGGACTGGCATCAACTGCTCGGGTCCGGTGTCCACGCGGATGCGATCATGGATCGTATCGTTCACAACACGATCTGGATCACGACTGGGGAGATGAACATGCGCGAGCACGTCGGTTCGATCACGGGCTGACCCTGTCGGTGAGTGTCGGTGTCCGGCTGGCGCTCACCGCCACGACCCGGTGGCGCTGAAAGGCAATATCGGGTGGCGCTCAACCGCAATAGTCAGTGGCGCTCACACCATCGAATACTCAATTGCGGCCCGGACAGCGGCAGGCACGACGGCTACGGTGATGATGAGCGCAATCATGATGCTTTCCTGTTCTCCTAACGGAGTTCCGGCGGGCAGGGCACGCGCTGCGGATTCGACTCAAGCTGGGGTCGGCATGTACCTGTGCGTCGGTCGCGGATCCTTTTTGTTTCGGCGAGGATGTCGCCGGGCCGGGCATGGGCGGCACCTTCGCCGGCATAGTGCTTGGAGATCGCTACTCTCCAGTCGTCGGCGAGGATTATGGGGATCTCGTCGACTGGGTACACCCATGCGTCGAGGTCGTCTTCGTTGAGTGTGCGGCCGTCGTGGTCGGCAATGAATCGCAGTAGGTCCATGGTTAAGCTCCGAGCTGTCTTTGCCCTGGGTCGTCTCCCCTTTTCTTCAGCTTTGATTCGTGACCGGAGTGCGAGGTTCTGGTCTCGTGCCGCAATTGGTCGAATGTGCGGGGCTCTACCCGCCCCGTTGGTCGTGCCCGATCTGATGGTGAGTCGTTGATCCACACGTCGGCGTTGACCCATATTGCCGTGTTCTTTGTGTACGTGTCTTCCCGGTTGGGCTCGTCGCGGTAGTCCTCGGCTCAAGAGCCGATGGGCTCTGGGTCTGCTCGCTTGCTCGCGGTCTCCCATGTTTCATGTTCTCGGCGTTTGTCGATGTTCTTGGGGTAGATGGTCCAGAAGGTCTCGAAGTCTTCGGGGTAGGCAGTGTGCGCATTTTTGCGCAGAGCATGGAGATGGGAGCCGGAGTTAGTAGCTGGAGTAGGCGAAGTTTGATTTGGGCCCAGTTTGAGTTCGGCGTGCAAAGTTCGGCTGGATGACGCCGAGGACGATCAGAAACACCATCGGTACGACCTTTTTCACGCCAGCCGGACTAGCGCTGGCGTCGGCCCAACTGGGACATTCGGAGGTCGGCACGACCACGAAACTATACGCGCTGCACCACAATTTCGGCACTGAGTCCGTCGTGGCATGCTCGACGAATGGTCTCAAAGCGCCTCGTAACCGCATTCCTGACCGGCTTCAGGCAAGTAAAATCCCCTCCCCCAGACCGTCAAGCCTGGCGGGAGGGGGTGTGCTGAGCCGCCTGGGAGAATCGAACTCCCGACCTATTCATTACGAGTGAATCGCTCTACCGACTGAGCTAAGGCGGCAACCGACCTAACTTTAGCCAAAACCAGGACTCCTGGTCAAAAGGAGAATGACTGAGACCTCAGTACGTAACGCAACTCACATATGCTGGGCTTCTCCGCGCATTCATTTCGCACTTCAGGAGTCACATGAGCACCGCACAGATGGCCGTTCCAACGGCCGCAGAACTTCCCAGCATCGGCGCCGTGCTCGACAGCTGGCAGACCGACGACGGACCGCTCCATCTTCACACAGGCGACCTCGGCTGGTATTCGCTGAGAGACTCCGAAGCTACAGCTCAAGCAATGCGGATCTGGCGGTGCGACGACAAGGTCCTGGCAATCGGACTGCTGGACGGGGAAGACCTTCTGCGCCTGGCCGTGGACCCGGACTTCAGCCATGACGACTCTTTGGCACAACAGATCGAATCCGACATCGACCCGTCAGACAGCGCTGTCCCTCCCCTAGACAACGCCGTCTTCGGGAAAGGATCGGCAATCGTCGAGGCTCGAGGAGCAACCTGCCTCGTTGCTCGGTTGGCAGAACGCGGATGGGAGGCAGACGAGCCGTGGACGCCTCTGAATCGTGACCTGAATCTGCCAGTTGAGGAACCCGACCTCCGGGTGGAGGTTGCCGGGCCGGATAGCGCTGAGGCATGGACTGCCGTTCATTGGTCAGCATTCCGCGGTATGCCCTACACCGTGGACGACAAACAGCGCTTCGTCCAACGGTGGCACACGATGATGTCTGGCCCTTTCTCCTCGTGTGCACAGAGTCTGCTGGGGTATGACGACTCAGACCAGCCGGTTGCAGTGACGACGGTGTGGCCCGCAGGTCCGAACCGGCCGGGGCTGCTCGAGCCGTTGGCTGTGCACCGTGACCACCAGGGTCACGGCTACGGGAAGGCCATGGCGATCGCTGCGGCAAGAGCCCTGCAACAGTTGGGATCTTCGTCAGCAGCGGTGGGCACGGAGAGTTCGAATGTGGCCGCTGTCGCCGCGTACTCATCCGCTGGCTTCGCTCCCCGCACCGAGGTGAGGGATCTTCGACGAAACAGGTGAAGCACCGTGCGCTGACGTTTCAGGGACACCGCACCCGTTAACCTGGTGGAGACAGACATTCGAAGAGAGAAAAGGGTGACGCACGTGGTCGAGTTCGACTCGAAGGACTTCATGAGTGATTTCCAGACGCTCATCGAATGTGAGTCGTTCTCCCAGGACCCCGAATCACTGGCCCGCAGTGCTCAGCTGGTTTCGCGGATCGGCACTGGTCTTCTCGGGGCAGCTCCTCACCTCATCGAAACCGATTCTCACCCGCACGTGCTGTGGCGCTTCGGCACCGGACCTCGCAAGGTTGTGCTCATCGGTCACCATGACACCGTATGGCCGACAGGCACTCTCACCGATTTTCCCTATTCGGTTGCGGACGGTGTCGTACGTGGACCAGGCGCTGACGACATGAAGGGCGGCCTGCTCATCGCTCTCTATGCCATGGCGCGACTACGCCAACAGCGCGGGAGTCTCGATGGCGTCAGCATCCTCATGACCGGCGACGAAGAGCTCGGCTCCCCCGGTTCACGTCAGATCATTGAGGACGAAGCCCGTGGAGCCAAGGCGGCACTGGTCTTCGAAAGCGGCGCACCCGACGGGGCAGTGAAGATCGCTCGCAAGGGCGTTGCCATCTATTCCCTCGAAGTCACCGGTCTCGCCGCCCATGCCGGGGTCGAACCGGAGAAGGGCATCAACGCCACAATCGAAGTGGCCAATCAGGTCGTCAAGATCGCTGAGCTGCATGATCCGTCCGTGGGCACATCGGTTGTACCGACCGTCATGCACAGCGGTTCGACGACGAACACTGTGCCGGCCAAGGCTGTTGTCGGCGTCGACTCCCGCGCTGCCTCGGTGGCGGAACAGGAGCGTATCGACGGCATTCTCAGCTCCCTCTCCCCTACTGTGGCCGGAGCCAAGGTCGATGTCAGAGGCGGAATCAACCGGGCCCCGCTGGAGGAGAAGATGGCACTGGGTCTCTACGCCCGAGCCCAACGGCTGAGCGCCCACTTGGGGCACCCGCCATTGCGGTCCGTTGCCGTCGGCGGTGGGTCGGACGGTAATTTCACAGCCGGTGTAGGAACTCCGACCATTGACGGACTCGGCACAGTGGGCGGCGGGTCGCACGCAAGGACAGAGCACGCCCTGCAGGTGTGGATTCCTCGCCGAGTCGAGCTCACCACCGCATTGGTCGGCGAGCTCCTCGACGAGGACTGAACCTCAGAGTGCCCCTGTGCGGTCCTCGAGCAGCCAGGGGTTCGACAGCAGCACGAACGCTGATTCGACGATGAGCACAGGCGACATGTTCGTCTGCAATCGTCGTCTCGCCTCGGTGATAGCGTCGATGCGCAGCAGAGTCGTGTCAGGTCCGTCCCTATTCGCCTGTTCGGAGATGAGGTCGCCTTCGCCAGCGTTGATCCACCCGTCGCGGATCCCCAACTGGTGCATGAGGATGTCCCGGTAGAGGCTCATGAGTTCGAGGAAGATCCGGTCGAGTTCGTCGTTGCGGGCGCGGACTGATCGGCGTTTCTGCTCTTCCTCAAGCTTCCTGATCTGGGATCTTGCCGAGGGTGGGATGGACTTCTCCGATTCGATGCCCAGAGTCGCCATCAGATCGGTTCGTTCCGTGGCATTGCGTTCCTCGACCCGAGACTTCGCGGTCTCCGCGGCTTCATCGACGATGCGTCCCGCCAAGCGGATAGTCGCCCCGACAGAGGTCAGCTTCCCTGGGATCGCGAGGATCTGTTTGCGCTCCTCACCGGCGGATTCATTGAGCGCCATGTACTTGGCCCGACCGATGTGGTTCTGCGCGACTGCGGCCGCCCACTTAGCCCTGTCCTCATCGATGTGATCACGTTCGATGAGGAGCTTGGCCACGGCATCCCGAGAGGGAATGCGCAGGCGGACGGGCCGGCACCGAGAACGGATCGTGGTGAGAACATCGATGGGGCTGGGCGCGCACAGCAGCCACACTGTGGCTGGAGGCGGTTCCTCGATGGCCTTGAGTAAGACGTTGGCCGTACGTTCGCTCATCCGATCTGCGTCTTCGATGATGACGACTCGCCACGGGGAATTGACCGGAGCAGACTGTGCTTTCGTCACCAGTTCTCGCACTTCGTCAATGGTGATCACCGATTTCTGAGTCGACATGATCGTCAGCGATTCGTGATGGCCTTTGAGTACGCGTGCGGTGACGTCATTGGGTTCTTCACCGCCTGAGATCAGTGCCGCGGCGAAGGCTCGAGCCGCATTGGAACGACCCGACCCCGGAGGGCCGGTGAACAGCCAGGCGTGGGTCATCGCGCCCGGCGAGTGCAGTGCATACTCGAGCTGGGTGATGACGTCGTCCTGGCCGACGAGCTCATTGAAGACGCTCACTCAGTGACCTTCCGGGTTGTTGAAGCGCTGGTGGTTGCGTTCGCGCTGCTTACGCAGGCGCTCACGTGCCTGACGTTCGATCTCCGCCTGGGCCTGCAGTCGCTCTCGACTCATCTGTCGGGCGGTGCGCACGGGCAGAACTGTTGTCGCGGCGTCTTCATCCCCCGCATCGGTCCCGCCTGCTGGCTGAGAATCGGTCCTCGGCGGTGTCCCGTCCTCGTTACCACGGTCGACCTGACTGACCACCCGGGTTTCTGCTTCCTCGGAATCGGGCCGTGCGATCTCATTCGTCGGCACAGCGTCCTCATCACCATCGTCATCGTCATCGTCATCGTCATCGTCATCGTCATCGTCATCGTCATCGGCCAAGGGTGCACTCGGTGTGATTCCGCGGGCTGGCAGCACAGTAGTGGCCGCATCCTCGTCGGATTCGGTTTCGGACTCGGGTTCGGCTTCGGCTGCAACTTCGGACTCGAACCGAGGTGCGACCTCGGACTCGGGTTCGCTTGCGTGAGCCGGAAGCACCGTCGTGGCTGCTTCGTCATCACCCTGCACATCTGGGGCTCGCAGGTCAGCGCCGAGGTCGACTCTTTCCGTTTCGACCCCGTCATTGCGTTCTTCGGATTCGCGACGGTCAGCGGCCTGCGGGAAGAACCGTTCGCTCGAGGCCGGAACGAATCGGGCTCCGGGCTCGGGCGCGACCGCCTCGTCGGCGGTAGTCGATGCTCCGTCTTCCGATTCCTCGGCCGGGCCGCCGACGGCTGCCTGGGACGGATGGCTTCCGGCCACCTCGGCGCCGGTGGACTTACCGGTGACAGTGCCTGCCTCGGATTCGGACACACTGCTTACCTTGCGCGGCAGGCGGGTCCGGATGGCGGTGAGGATTTCGGCAGTCAGTTCGTCTTCGGACACCGCGGCGTCGAGGACGACGTAGCGAGCGGGTTCCTTGTGTGCACGGGTCAGGTAGGTCTGACGCACTCGCTGGTGGAACTGCTGGTCTTCCTCGTCGAGGTAGTTGCTCTCACCGCGTTTGCCCATCCGGGCCGCGGCAGTCTCGGGGTCGATGTCGAGGACGATCGTCAGGTGCGGGACGAGTCCCTGAGTCGCCCACTTGCTCAGCGCCAGGATTGTCTTCGGATCGAAGTTGCGACCAGCGGCCTGGTAGGCGATCGTCGAATCGATGTACCTGTCGGTGATGACGATGCTGCCGGCGTCGAGGCTCGGATCCACCAATGAGGCCACATGGTGGGCACGGTCGGCGGCGAAGAGCAGAGCCTCGGTGCGGGAGCTCGGAGGTTCGGAGTCGAAGAGCACCGAACGGATCTGTCGTCCCAGTTCTGTCCCACCTGGTTCGCGGGTCGCTTCGACATTGTGGCCCTCATCGGCCAGCGTCTGTGAAATCCGTTTGATCTGTGTGCTCTTGCCCGAACCGTCCCCGCCCTCAATGGCGATGAAGAATCCGGCTCCCAGACGTTCCGCGGAGTTTCCGATGCCGTCGTTGGCACCGTTCTCAGCGGCGCTGGGCGGACGGAATCCGTGAACGATATCGACGGACAGTCCTTGGAGACCATGGGGGTCGAAGATGAAGAGACCGATGACTCCGGCGACCAGAGTTGCCAGTCCCATGATTCCGAACGCCACGTCGCTGGGTGCCAGCATCCATTCCATGGCCGAGCCGACCGGGATGGTGACGCCGAAGTCAACAGCATTGAGGATGAGCGCGACGACAGCACCACCGACGGCTCCGATCCGGCGAGAGAAGTCATAGGGCTGTGAGCGCACGCCGATTCCGACGAGGAAGGCGATGACGGCGGTGAGGACGAACTTGCCGGAAAGCTCGTTGATGGCGCCCGTGGCGATCAAGAGGATCCCCGATACGGTCAGGGCGAACGCGGAGACGCGCGGCCTCGACATTCCGGGCGCGAAGGTGGGACCCATTTCGAAGCCGATGGCCCAACCCACGAGGCAGGACGCAATCATGAGGGCGAAGCCGGCTTGGCCGAAGCTGTGTTGGACGGCGGTCGGCTGCGCCAGAATGACTGTGGTTCCCAATACCGCGAACAATGCGATGCACACCCACGGCATCTTGATGGTTGCGGCAGGTCTGGCCACGCGGGCCTTGTTCGAGGGGAACGCGCCTGTCGTCGCAGATTCCGCGTGGAGGGCCCGCTCGGGAGTGAGGAAGATGATCACGGCGCCGACGGCCATGGCGATGCCCACCAGGAGGCTCATCCAGCCCAGAGCCCGTGTGCCTGCGGCAGAACCTCCGATGATCTGGAAGGCGAAGGACACGAAGACGAGGAGTGCAGCGGGAATGCCGACCCGACGCCACGGCTTCTCGTTGGTGAAGGGGTTGATGCTCATCAGGAGGCCGACGACGGCTCCGAGGAACAACGCGGCCACCCAGGTCAGCCAGGCGCTCGGCGCGAGGCTGAGGACGATGAGCAGGCCCGCCTCGACGAGCGCGGCAATGCTCAGCGCGAGTTTGCGGACAGCGGGTCCCCTGCTCGCCAGAATCTTCTGCGGGATGAACAGTCCGGCGCCAGCGAGGACGAAGACGATGAGAAGCGACACGCTTCCCAGCCGATTATCGAAGCCTCCCGCGCCAAGGCTGTCCGCCGTCGTGGTGAAGGCTCGACCGCCGATCGTGGCGAAGAATCCGCTGGTGCCAGCCACGACATAGCTGATCGCCACGAGTACGATCAGCGCGCCCCAGGCAGCGGTTTCGGCAACCAACCGGCCAGGGGCTCCGGGAAGTCGATGTCCTGTAGTCGTCAACATACTCACAGACCTACAATATCTGCCGCGACTGACATATCTCTCGGAACAGCCCGGATCTCTTCTCACCGATGTCTGATCCTCTACTCTTGATTGCGTGCATACAACGAATACCGCCATGTCAGCAGTAGCGACTACCGGGCTGGGTCCGATCGAGGAACTCGCCTTCGCGCGAGTCCTCCTCGACTCGGTCAAACATGGCAGCCGCGGCGCGACGCTGCGGATGTACCGACCAGCACCGACAGTGGCGTTCGGGGCCAGGGACCGTTTCCTCCCCGGGTTCCCCACAGCCATCGAAGCGGCCCGAGACCATGGTTTCACTCCAGCCCTGCGCAGCCTCGGCGGTCGAGCCGCCGCCTATCATCGCGGATCCCTGGTCATCGACCACATCGAACCCAGTGACGCGTTCATCAAGGACACGACCGCCAGGTTCACCGGATTCGGACGCGACTACGTCGAGGTGCTGCGGGGCATCGGAGTCGACGCCCGCCTCGGCGAGATTCCCGGCGAATACTGCCCCGGTGAGCACAGCGTGAATGTGGCCGGCCGGATCAAGGCGATCGGAACAGCACAGCGCGTGGTCTCGGGCGCCTGGCTGTTCTCGTCATCCGTGATCGTGGAGGATCCCGACCCCATCCGTGCCGTCCTCACCGACGTCGAAGCGGCTCTGGGCATCGAATGGGACCCGGCAACGGGCGGGTCGATCAGTGAGGCTCACCCGGAGGTAACCACGGAGACCGTCGCCGAGGCGTTCGCCGCCTACTATGCCTACGCCGACCCGCACACGCCCGGTGAACCCACCGCCGAGGAGCTGGCGGCATTGCCGGACAAAATCGGCACCCACCTGCTGTGACAAGCACTGCACCACGACACAACCAGGACCCCTGGCTCACGAAACTCAAGCGATTGGAGACCATGACCTCATGAATGTGCGCGAAGCGACGAAGAACGACCTGCCGGACATTCTCCGACTGGTTCATGCTCTGGCAGTCTACGAGCGCGAACCCGAGGCGGTCGAAGCCACGGAAGACGATTTCGCCGCTGTGATGTTTCCAGACGATGGGCGTGCGAACACATACGGGCTCGTCGCCGAGGTGGAGGGACAGATCATCGGCATCGCGATCTGGTTCCACTCCTTCTCCACCTGGACGGGAAAGAACGGGATCTGGTTAGAGGATCTGTTCGTCGACCCCGATCATCGCGGCAACGGGGCAGGAAAAGCCCTGCTGGGACGCTTGGCCCAGATCTGCCAGGAGCGGGGACTGACTCGACTCGAATGGTGCGTCCTCAAGTGGAACGAGCCCTCAATCGGGTTCTACCGCTCACTGGGCTCGCAGGCACAGGACGAGTGGGAGACCTTCCGCCTCGACGGTGCAGCATTGTGCTCCTTCGCCTCCGAGTCGGCTGGACAGTAGCCGCTAGGCAGTCCCGGCTGTGTCTCAGCCTGACGCGTCGAGGTTGAGTTCAACCTCTTCGATCCGCTCGACTGGACGGAACCCGAATCTCTGGTTGATCGCGAGCATGTGCTCGTTCTCTTCGGCGTTGTAGGTGATGATCGCTCGGGCGTCCAAGCCCGCCTGTAAGAACTGATGCGCAGCTGCGGCTTTCACCGCTGCCCCGAGACGATGACCCCGATGCTGGTCACGGACAAGGGTTCCCCACTGATAGACCATGGCCTCGACCGACGAGTGGACCAGCTGAGTGTATGCAGCGATTTCACCGGTTGAGTCGACAGCGATCGCTGCGAAGCTTGTTCGCCACTGCCTGACGAAGATGGCCTCTTGTTCGCGGATGTCTTCCGCCGAGGTGACCTCGGGTTCGACATCTCGATCCCCCGTGGGCGCATCGGTTTCGATGAGGCCCTCCATGAGAGCCCATTGCTCGACGAACGCCTCCGGCACGTCTCCGGACCAGGAGTGGAGAACGTACCCTTCGTGGAACGGTCGCGCTTCATCGGCGATCGTCCGAACGAGCGCGGGGTCCAGCGGCAGCTGGCATTCACTGCGGAGGTCTCCGATGGCAGAGGCGAAACCGTGGTGTTCGGCGAAGGCGATCCCGGGCACTGTGATCTCGGCATCGGCAGATCCTTCGCCTGCCTTCTCGTCGCGGTAGGGACGGAAGACCTCCGAGGCGATCACTCGTCGGTCCAGCTCCCGGGTGCGTGAGCGAACGAATTCGAGCATCGCGGAGCCGACACCTCGGCGCCGGGATCCGGGTTCGACGTAGAGTCCCAGGTCGACTCTGTGCAGGTTATCGCTGAGCGGCATCGTCAGCGTGATTGCGCCGATCGCCGAATCGGCTTCCGCTGCTCCGTGTACGAGGTAGACCTCGGTCGTTGACGAGCTTCGCTGCGTGCGCAGTTCGGCGCTCAGTTCGGCTTCGGGCCATACCGGAGCATCCGGACCTCGATCGTGGGAGCTCGCCGCAGCGAACACCCCGTGCCACGCGTGGAAAGCGTCGTCACCGGCTGGGTCATTGAGGTGGATCGAAAGCGATGGTGCATCTGCCATGGTTCGGACTCCATTGTCTGAGGCCTGTGTTCGCTCTGCCCTGTGCGATCAGGTGCGAGTCGAGGACGATCTGTGCCGATCCTCCGCGGAGAAACCGACACAGATCGTCCTCAACTCGTCGCGCTGAAGAAGCTGGTCGAAGCTCGAGGCACGCAACGCCGGAGCGTAAGCACCTCAATCGCTCCCTCAGGGAGTCTTCGGCCTAGCCGTCGTGGACTTCTTCGCCGCGGTCGTTGACTTGGCGGTCGTTGACTTGGCAGCCGTTGATTTAGCGGTCGTCTTCTTCGCCGCAGTCGACTTCGTCGCAGTCGTCGACTTAGCTGCGGTCTTCGCTGGAGCCTTCTTGGCAGCAGTGGTCTTCGCAGCCGTCGACTTCTTCGCAGGAGCCTTCTTGGCCGGAGCCTTTTTGGCGGGCGCCTTCTTCTTGGCTGGTCCCTTCGCACGCTTCTCAGCCAGGAGCTCGGCGGCGCGAGAGAGGGTCATCGACTCGACTGAATCGTCCTTGCGCAGAGTGGCGTTGAACTCGCTGTCGGTGACGTAGGGGCCGAAACGACCGTCCTTGACGACGACAGGCTTCTTCGACACCGGGTCCTCGCCGAGTTCCTTCAACGGTGCTGCCGCTTGGCGACCGCCGCGCTGCTTCGGCTGAGCGTAGATCTTCAGCGCCTCTTCCAAGGTGATGTTGAAGATCTGATCTTCCTCGGTCAGCGACCGTGAGTCGGTGCCCTTCTTCAGGTACGGTCCGTAGCGGCCGTTCTGGGCGGTGATGTCGGTGCCTTCTTCGTCCTGGCCGACGACGCGGGGAAGGCTGAGCAGAGTCAGTGCCGTCTCAAGGTCGATCGAATTCAGGTCCATGGACTTGAACAGGGAGCCGGTGCGAGGCTTAGGCTTCTTCGCTCCGCGCTTGGGCTTCTCTTCAGGTTCGGGCAGGACTTCGGAGACGTACGGGCCGAAACGCCCGTTCTTCGCCACGATCGTGTGTCCGGTCTCGGGGTCGACACCGAGTTCACGGTCACCGTCGCCCTGCGATTCGATGAGTTCAGCGGCCTTGGCTGCTGTCAGCTCATCCGGTGCCAGGTCTTCGGGGACCGACACACGCTTCGGGTCGGCACCCTCTTCGGTGGCCGGAACCTCGAGGTACGGGCCGTAACGACCCACACGCAGGTTCACACCCTCGCTGATGACGACGGTGTTGACCTCACGGGCATCGATGTCGCCGAGGTCATCGACGACTTCTCTCAAGCCTTCACGGTCCTGGGACTTGTCACCGAAGTAGAAGCTGGCCAACCACGCATTGCGGTCTTCCTCGCCCATGGCGATGCGGTCGAGCTCGGACTCCAAATCGGCGGTGAACGCGTAGTCGACGAGCCTGGTGAAGTGCTCTTCGAGGAGACGGACGACCGAGAATGCCAACCAGCTGGGCACCAATGCGTTGCCGCGAGTCGTGACATAGCCGCGGTCCTGGATCACGGAGATCGTGGCTGCGTAGGTCGAAGGACGGCCGATGCCGAGTTCTTCGAGCTGTTTGACCAGGCTGGCTTCTGTGAAGCGTGGTGGTGGAGCCGTTGTGTGCCCGTCGGCTTCGGCCTTGACCACGGACAGCGACTGTCCCTCTTCGACCTGGGGCAGTCGTGACTCGTCCGATTTCTTGTCATAGCGTCCGGCGTCGGTGCCCTCTTCGTAGGCTGCGAGGAACCCTCGGAAGGTGATGACGGTGCCACTGGCACTGAAGCCGGCGTCGTGGCCGTCGGCGAGGTCGGCGCGGACCTTGATCGTTGCGGTCTTGCCCTTGGCGTCGGCCATCTGGCTGGCGACGGTGCGCTTCCAGATCAGGTCGTAGAGGCGGAATTCATCACCGCTGAGTGATTTCGAGACCTGAGCTGGTGTGCGGAAGGAATCACCGGAGGGACGGATCGCCTCGTGAGCCTCCTGCGCTGACTTCTGCTTGCCCGAGTAGGTGCGAGGCGACTGCGGGACGAATTCGGGACCGTAGAGTTCGGTCACCTGCTTGCGAGCAGCGGAGATCGCCTGGCCCGACAGCGATGAGGAGTCGGTACGCATATAGGTGATGTAGCCGTGTTCGTACAGCGACTGGGCGGTGCGCATGGCCTGACGGGCGCTCATGCGCAGCTTGCGGCCGGCTTCCTGCTGCAGGGTCGAGGTCGTGAACGGAGCGGCCGGTTTGCGTGAGTACGGCTTCGATTCGACGGCCGTGACCGTCAGCGCGTCCTTCGCGGTGCCGTTGAGTTCTGTGGCCAAGGACTCGGCCCTGGCCTGGTCGACGACAATGGCCGAAGAGTTCTTCAGTTCGCCCTTGTCGTTGAAGTCGCGGCCCGAGGCCACACGTGAGCCGTCGAGGGTCGACAGATTCGCTGCAAATGGGCTGGTGCCGTCGGGCAGTCCCAGGTCGACGTCGAGGTCCCAGTAGTCGGCGGAGACGAAGGCCATGCGTTCGCGTTCGCGTTCGACGACAAGGCGCGTCGCCACGGACTGGACACGGCCAGCAGAGAGGCCAGCACGGATCTTGCGCCACAGGACCGGTGAGATCTCGTAGCCGTAGAGCCGGTCGAGGATACGGCGAGTCTCCTGCGCGTCGACGAGTGCGGTGTCGATCTCACGGGTGTTCTCCAAAGCCCGTTCGATGGCCTCGGGGGTGATCTCGTGGAAGACCATGCGCTTGACGGGGATCTTCGGCTTGAGGACTTCGAGAAGGTGCCAGGCAATGGCCTCACCTTCGCGGTCCTCATCTGTTGCGAGATAGAGTTCGTCGGCGTCTTTGAGGAGGCGCTTGAGTTCGGTGACCTTCTTCTTCTTGCCCGGGTCGACACGGTAGTAAGGGTCGAAGTTGTTGTCGACGTCGACAGCAAACTTGCCGTACGGACCCTTCTTCATGTCTGCCGGGAGTTCGGACGGGGTGGGAAGGTCGCGGATGTGGCCGACCGACGCCTCAACGTCGTAACCCTCTCCGAGGTACCCAACGATCGTTCGCGCCTTCGTCGGGGACTCGACGATGACGAGACGGCGGGGCTGCTTCTCGGTTGTGGTCACGCTTTCACATTCCTCTCACGGCGCCGGATGATCGAATAAACGGACGATCCGGCCCAATGTAACACTGATGATCGTGCACGACCTGCATCGGGTTGATGCAGTGAATCTCTACGGCAACGGTATTCGATCCTACCGTTATTCCGTCTTCCCACCGTTCACAGGCAGCACTGCGCCAGCGGCGACGAGCTGTCTCACCTGAGCAATGAGCTGGTCTTCGAGCGCGGTCGGGTTGACGTCGAGCAGCTGTGCCAGAGCCACCGCGGTCTGCCGCAGAGACAGGCTGCCGTCGGCAACCGAGACGAAACCGGCTAAGGCCGTATCGAGGTCGAAGACCTGCCCGAATCCGATCCCCTGCTCCAACGTGATCGAGCTCGGATCCGATTCCCCGGGCACATGGTGGCGGTGTTCGACGAGGTCCGGGGATCGGGTGAAGACCGTCTCCGCGATCTCCTCGGCCCCAGCCGTGGCCAGCCACGACTTCAGCTCAAATGTGGTCGCGACGAACTGTCCGAGTCCATGCGGATTGTTCGCAATCGCCGAGGTGGTCCTGACCTTGGTCTTGAACGTGGAGGATGCCTGTTCTGACTTGTGCATGATGACGTAGCCGAAGACGACTTCGCTCACCTCGCGTGTATCGAAGTCGTCCATCCAGGCTGCGGTTGCCTCGTTCCAATCCTGGCCGGCACGAGGAATTCCGCCGTCTCGAATCCACGTCTCCGCATAGGCGACGGGGTCGAGGGCTTCACGTTCGATGACGAGCACTGAGGTGTCCGGGTCGGTAACCCAGGCTTCCGGCCCTGCATCCACCGCCGAGGTGGTCTCCCAGTTCCCGAGGCACACGGACCGTCCTTTCGGTTGGAGATGGTCGGGAATCGCGGTGAACAGGGACCGCACCAACCGGTCGCCGGTCATTCCACCGTCCCGGTACTCGAAGTTGGTCACGGTGGTGCGCGGGGTGATGACGAAGGGAGGATTGGACACGAGCAGGTCGACTGGCTCGGTGAGTGGTTCGAGCATGGACCCTGCCCGGAATTCGATGTTGTCCACGCCGTTGAGTCTCGCGCTGAGTCCGGTCAGGTGCAGGGCTCGCTGTGAGATGTCGGTGGCGATGACGCGGTCGCTGTGGCGGGCCAGAAGCAGAGCTTGGATTCCGCATCCGGTGCCGATGTCGGCGGAGAGTCTGACGTGCTCGCGGGGTGTCAGTGACACGAGTGTGCGTCCTGCCCCTCCGAGGCCGAGCACGAAGTCGCCGTCGAGGACTTCGGGATTGATGAGTGTCCCATGGTCACTGACGAGGTAGAGATTTTCGTCACCGTGACGCAATCCCCGAGGGACGCCGACCGGCAAGTCATAAGGGGTGACCGCGAACGGAGCGGACACGCGTCCATTATCCCCCACCTCGGCGCGGGTGCTGGTTTCGGCGTGGTTGCTCGTCTCGAGCAGTCCACTGTGGATGGCGACTCCGAACGCGTCCTCACCGAGTGCGGCACGCGCCGCTTCGGTGCTGACCGAACGATGGAAGTGAAAGAGCATGGCAAGCGCCGCCAGGTGCTGGTCAAAAGTCGTCTGTGTCTCGGCTGCTTCGAACACCTTCTGGCAGTGGTGGATCGCGGGGGCGGCGTTGTTGCGCACCAGCGCGGAGGCGATGGGTCCACCCCAGAACTGTCGGAGTCGCGGCTCTGTGTATCCAGCCTTGTAGAGTCGGTCTGCCACGAGGGTCATGTCTTGTTCACTCACACACAGATCCTAACGACTGTGCCCCGATGTGTCCGACTGAGCCATAATTGGGGCCATGGCCTCTTCTGCTCTTCTCGACATCGTCACCGGTTTCGGTGCCCGGGATGACCGGATCGTCCACGTGCGCGATATTCCACAGCGGTTCGAACATGAGTCGGACTGGCCGGAGTGGATCGATGAGGAACTCAAACACGCCTGTCATGCCATCGGCGTCGATCAGCTGTGGGACCACCAGTGCGAGGCAGCACAGGCCGCGCGAGACGGATCCGATGTCGTCATAGCCACCCCCACCGCCTCGGGGAAATCCTTGGGATTCTGGCTTCCGGTCCTCGAAGCCATTCAGAGCACCCGCACGAAGCTGCGCACCTCCTCGGCTATCTACATCGCACCGACGAAGGCGTTGGCCGCCGATCAGATGGCGAACTTGGAGAAGCTCATCGTCCAGGGAATGCGGCCGGCGACCTACGACGGTGACACGCCTCAGGAGTCCAAGGACTGGGCCCGGCGGCATGCGAACATCATTTTCACCAACCCGGACATGCTTCATCGTGGGATACTGCCGCAGCATGAACGGTTCTCGCGGCTGTTCAAATCACTGCGCTTCATCGTCATCGACGAGGCCCACCGCTACCGGGGAGTCTTCGGCTCTCATGTCGCACTGATCCTGCGGCGTCTGCTGCGCATCGCCGCCCATTATGGGGCACACCCAGTGGTCATTGGAGCTTCGGCGACGATGGCGAACCCAGATGAGGCGTTCTCCAAGCTCACCGGACGCGAAGTGCACGCAGTCAGTCAGGATTCGTCTCCTCGAGCCCAGGGCAGCTTCGCTCTCTGGGAACCACCGGTCTCTCCGGGAGGCGAGCGCCGCAGCGGACTGGTCGAAGCCGCCGATATCCTCACCGATGCAATGTGTGCAGGGTATCGCTCGATTGCGTTCATCGCCTCCCGTCGCGGCACGGAGGCCCTGGCCTCGACCGTCCGTGACCAGGTCAGTCAGGTCGATGGCTCATTGAAGGACAAGGTCGCGGCCTATCGCGGCGGCTATCTAGCCGAGGAGCGCAGACTTCTCGAATCCGCACTGCGGTCGGGTCGTCTGCTGGCGGTTGCGTCGACGAATGCCCTTGAGCTCGGAATCGACATCTCCGGCCTTGACCTCGTCATCATCTCCGGCTGGCCCGGTACCTTGGCGTCACTGTGGCAGCAGGCGGGACGCGCCGGTCGTGCGGGACAGCGGTGGATGGCCGTGTTCATCGCCCGTGACGACCCGCTGGACACTTATGTTGTGAACCATCCTGAGGTCATCTTCGATGCTCCCGTCGATGCGGGAGTCATCCATCCCGGGAATCCGCATGTTCTGGGAGGGCACCTGTGTGCTGCGGCTGCAGAGGTGCCGTTGCGGGAAGCCGATCTTGTCCATTTTCCGTCCAACTCCGCCGAGGTGCTCGCTGATCTGGTCGAGCGAAAGCTCCTGCGCGCACGCCCTACCGGATGGTTCTGGGCCAAGGATGAACCGGCAGCGAACATGTCTGATATTCGTGGCAGCGGTGGCGGCCAGTTCCGTCTGGTCGAGGCCAGCACCGGTGCACTCTTGGGCACTGTCGATGAGTCCGGGGCCTTCACCGGCGCCCATCCCGGCGCGGTCTACACGCATCAGGGTGCCGATTTCACTGTCCTCGATCTTGATCTCGAGGATCATGTTGCATTCGTGGAGCGCGCCGAGGTCGATTACACGACGCAGGCCCGGTCGCAGACCGAGATCGACATCGTCGGCACCGATCAGCAGCGGGCTCTGCCGTCTGGAGTCACGGTGTGCAGCGGGACTGTCGGCGTGAAAGATCATGTCGTCGCGTACCGGATGCGGGCCAAGCGTGGCGGGGCGATCATCGCCGAACACGAGCTCGATCTGCCCGAACGTTCCTTGGAGACCAAGGCAGTGTGGTGGACGATTCCACAGACCCTGTTGGATGAAGCTGAGATCGTCGCCGCTGACCTGCCCGGCGCCGTTCATGCGGCCGAGCATGCCTCCATCGGCCTATTGCCGCTGTTTGCCGGCTGCGACCGCTGGGACATCGGCGGTGTCTCCACCGCCCGGCACGCTGACACCGGAATGGCCACGGTCTTCGTCTACGACGGTCTTGCCGGTGGTGCCGGATTCGCCGAACGCGGCTATGAGGTCATCGAAGGATGGCTCGGAGCGACACGCGATGCAATCTCGGCGTGCGATTGCGCCGATGGCTGCCCGTCGTGCGTACAGTCACCGAAGTGTGGAAACGGCAATGAACCCTTGGAGAAGGATGCAGCTTTGCGGCTGTTGCGCACCATCTTGGACTGACCAGCTCCTTCATCTCTGACCATCTGTTCTACTTCCCGGCCACGGCCTTCTCCTTCACTTTGGGGAGGGGACCGGGGATGTCGACTTCAACCTGAATATAGGCGCTCTGCTCAGACGTTGAGGCTCGACAGTCGGTGACGGCTGCCCCGTTGCGCTTCGCGACCTCCTTCGCGATGTCGCAGGGTTCACCGGCAGCGAGTCCGCGAACTGCGTCTGCTGCTGCGAGCACGGCCAGATCGGCGGCACTCTGCGCCGTGCTGTGGGCCGCGAAGGCTTGGCTGAGTCCACCGATGGCGGTGACGAGGACCAGGATCATCGAACACAGTCCGGCAACGATATTCGTCACGGCAGTCCGCCTGACGTGTGAGGACCCAGCGCCTCACTGGTAGTGGAGCGGTCGCCCTCAGTTCGCGCCGTTGCCTCGGCCTCGACCTCGTTGATGAAGATGATTGCCGCGGGAAGTTCGATGGTGACGGTCACCGTCGAATATCCGCCTTCGGAACGGACCAGCACTTCGGAGGCCTGTCCGGCGTGCTTCTTCGCTTCGGTCACGACCGCTGCCTGAGGCTCGCCGCGGGCGATTTCCCGGGCCGCAGATCTGGCTGCGTCGAAGGCTCTCAGCTGGGAGAAGCCGACGGCGGCTGCTCCTGTGAGCACGATGATGAGAAGCACGATGGCGGGCATGACGACAGCGAATTCGGCCGTGGCCGTACCCGCATCCCGGTGCTGCTTTCCTCGTCGGTCACAGGAACATCCGGTCGCCACGTCAGGCTCCGAGTCCGAGCGCTGTCTGGATCACGCCGGTGACGAGTTCTTTGATCGGTTCCGATTTCAGAATGACGACCAACAGCGCTGCGAATCCGCAGGCTGCGAGGGTGGTGATCGCATATTCTGCGGTCGTCGCTCCTGCGTCGGGGCCCCATGGTTCTGGGGAGTCGTCCTCTCGCCACGATTCTGCGCTGTCGATGGCGCCTGCAGACGTATCTGGGTCGGTGTCGGTGCTGGTGTCGGTACCGACGCCGCGCGCATCGCCCCATTGCGGGTACAACGGCCCGTCACAGTCCTTCGCCTTAGTTCCTGTGCTCATAGTCTCCTCCTCGTTGAAGCCCCCGTTCGCGGTCTGCGAAGGGAATTTCAGTGTTGGAGGGGACGCGGGCTCACGTCCAGAGCCGACAATCAGGCTGTGGAAACAGGTTCAGCGTCCACAGCCGATACACGCTCGAGTCGAGCCAGACTCCACAGGCTGGCGCACTCGAGTCGGTTCGATCGACTGAGCCTCAACCTGCGAAGCACGGAGTGTGTGGATCAGACGGCCAAGGGTCAGCCTCTGCCTGCCCACTCCTCCTTGAGGATCGCCATCAGGACTTCATCGTGACGGCGACCGTTGAAGAAGACAGCCTCACGACGGCGCCCTTCTTCGACGAATCCGGCCTTCGTGTATGAGGCGATACCGCGAGTGTTGAACGCCCATGTCTGCAGCTCGATACGATTGAGTCCCAACTGCAGGAAGCCGTATTTGATGCCCAAACGCACAGCATCGGAGCCATAGCCGCGGCCGTGGAACTCGGGTCCGAGGATGATGGCCAGGGTGGCGGACTGGTTGACCGAATTCCGGCCGAAGAGTGTCACGTGGCCGACGAATTCTTCGGTCTCGAGCAGTTCGATGCTGAAGCCGACTGCGTTCGTGTCCTTGTTCGCGCTCCACAGCGAGAACTCTTCGGACACTCCGCCTTCGGGACGCGGGAGGACTGTGTGGTTCTGAAGGACCACGATCGAGGGGTCGAACCACCACTGTTCGAGGTAGGGAAGATCCTCTTGCTGGAGCGGACGAAGCCGTACGTGCCGACCTGTGAAGAGGTTGTCAGCGTATGCTTCAGCTTGTTCGACGTTGGACAGTTGATCGAAGGGCGTTACCGGTGCCATCCCCCGACCTTAGCAAGGTCAGCTGAACGGCCGGTCGACGGTCGCTTGAAACAGCCGAAATGGGCACACGACGGGTGGGGTCAGCGAGCGCAGTCGAAGCGTGAAGTCGGCAGGTTGTGTCAGAAGAAGACGGTCGTCAGATCCGATAGCAGCGAAATGACAACGGGAACGACCGATAGCAGCAGGAATGACGGCAGGATGCAGACTCCGAGCGGCACGACAAGTTTGACGCCCAAGGCCGCAGCTGCCTCCTGTCGTCGCCGGCGGGAGGAGTCCCGCAGTTCCTTCGCGACAGACTCGATGAGTGGGGCCGGACCGACGCCCGTGTGTTCAGAGAATTCGAAGACCTCGAGAACGGGAACAAGTCGGTCATCATCGGACAGGTCTTGGCCTCCGATCGTCATGGATCGCGAGATTCGCCCCAGGCGTGATCGGTCGTCTGTCGCCTCGGCGGTCAATGCCAGTGCAACCGGGATCGGCAGCCCGGAGGTGAGGCAGATGGCCACGAGGTCAAGGTCGAAGGCGAGCAGGTCATCGTCTACCCGAGAAACCGGCCGGGTATCAAGCTGCGAATTCCTGCGGGGTTCATCTGCAGCAGTGCGGTCGACGCCATCTCGACCAGAGGAACCGCCAACTCGTACACCCTGCCCGTCGAGCAGACGTCTCAGCCGCCCGTCGGACCTGCCCGACCACAGCAGGGCTCCGATCGCGATGAGTGCGCCCACCAGGACTGCGGTCATATCGTTCAGCGCTCCGCCCGAATCATCATTCGCCTCATCCACCAGCGACCAAGAAAGTAGAGGGCGAATCCACCCCCGATACTCAACCGCCCCGGCAGGCCCGAGAAGAGTTCACCTGGTTGGACGCCGATCAGCAGGCCGAGACCGATACCGATCAGTGGCAGCCAGCTGAGCACGCGGACTGTCGCGCGAGGTCCGGCCATGGCGATACGTCTTTCCCGATCGGCGTCGAGGGCACTGCGCTGTGCCTTCGCATACCGGAGAATCATGTCGGCTGCGGGTGCACCGGACCGTTCCGACACGGTCCACACGGACGACATGCCGGCAAATATTGCGGCCGCTGCCGCTGGCAGTGCCGCTCCCCTGGTGGCAATGGCTCGTCCGGGCTCTTCCCCCAGAGAGATCGCACGTGAGATCGGTGCCAGTTGTGCATTCTGCCTGCTCAGAGTCGCCATCACTGCCTGCGGAGTCATGCCCACCTTGAGCAGATGCGCACAGTTCTCCACCGCTGAAATCGCCCATAGTTTCTCCTGCTCTGGGTCCTCTTTGGTTTGTCGTCGACCCCGGCTGGAGTCGTCTCGGTCCTGACGTGGGCGGAGCAGATCCTGCAGTCGCGCTGCCGGATCCAGCGGTGCGCTGAGGATGATGCTCAGTGCCATCAGCACTCCGAGGGCGGCGATCATCAGGCTGCCTTCTGCTCGAGCACTGCTTCGAATCGGCTCAGCGCACGACGATTGAACGTTCCCTCGGACAGCGGAGAGGGACGACCCCAGACGGGTTCCATCGTGACCCCGCTGCTGTTCTCCCGGATCGGGATTGCCAGTTCCGTGATTCCTCGATCCGCTCCGATTCGTCGCAGGTGGATGACGAGGTCGATGGCGGTGGAAAATTGTGAGAACACGGCTTGTGGACTCATGTTCGCCAAGGCTCCCAGTGCTGCCACGCGGCTGGGTACGGCTTCGGCCGTGTTCGCATGGATTGTGGCGCTGCCGCCCTCGTGGCCGGTGTTCAGTGCCGTGAGCATGTCCCGAACCTCGGCTCCGCGACACTCTCCGACGACGAGGCGGTCGGGGCGCATCCGCAGGGCGTTGCGGACGAGGTCCGTCAACGTCACCTCACCACCGCCTTCGACATTGGCTTGGCGCGCGGCGAGCTGGACCACGTGGGAGTGTCCGACGATGAGCTCCCGAGAGTCCTCGACGATGACGATGCGGTGATCCGAGTCGACAAGCCCCAGAAGCGCGCCGAGGAGGACCGTCTTTCCGGTTCCTGTGCCACCGGAGATGAGGATGTTGGCGCGAGATCGGACCGCTTCGATGAGGAGTTCGTGCACCTCGTCGGGAATGAATCCGCCCGCGCACAGTTGGTCAAAGGTGAAACCAGCGTGCCGGGGAACGCGGAAGGAGATCGTGGTGTGCTCACCGGAGATCGGTGGCACGATCGCGTTCATGCGCACCCCGTCGGGCAGTCTGACATCGACGAACGGCGAGGAATCATCGAGACGCCGGCCGCCCAGAGCCGCCAAGCGCACGGCCAAGGACCGTACTTCGTCCTCGGAGCCCAAAGACAGGTCGAGTAGCTGGGGGCCCGTTCCGGTGTCGGCGAAGATCTCACGTGGTCCGTTGACGAAGACATCGGTGGTGTCGGCAACTTCGAGCACCGATTGGAGGGGGCCGGCACCTGAGAGTTGCGCGGACAGTCGGTTCACAAGTTCGAGGAGGGCGCTGGAACCGAGCACCCGACCGGTCCGTTGAACCGCCTCGGCGACGGCTGCTGTGGTCACTGGTCCCGGATTGTCGAGCAGAGTCTTGCGCACCTCCGCCACGAGCGTGGCGTCGAGCCATTCGCTCAATCCACCCACTCCCCCAGGAGTCGGTCGACGAGCTTTCCCAGCCGTGCCCCGCCCGGTATGCCCTCGCCGCGGTCGACGGCCGCGGACAGACCGCGGTCGTCGCGGATGCTGCCGGCGAGGTCGAGGCCGATGGATTCCGCGAGGAGCTCGGCATCGAGCCCTCCGGCGCCGGTGTCACGAACGACGAGACGAACGTCAGGATGGGATTGGGACAGTCGTTTGGCGACTTGAGATGCCGCCACTGCCGACCTGACCCGTGCCGGGGAGACAAGGAGAACATGATGGCAGCGGCGAGTCCACTGCGGTGGGGCGTGGCGTGGCAGATCCACGATGACGAGTTCGAACGCCTGCCCGGCAGCGGCCAGGAAGTCATCGAAGACATCCGGGTCGAGATCGAGGATGTCGTCCCGGCCCCAGGACAGGATCGCCAGGCCCTCGTGGCGTGGCAATGCCTGACTCAGAGTCGAGGGGCGAAGCTGTCCGCGTGAAGCGCTGAGATCGGCCCAACGGGGTCCGGGGACCTGCTCTGCTCCGAGCACCAGATCGAGTCCACCGCCCAGGGGATCGGCGTCGACGAGGACGGTGCTCACATCCGGTCCGGCGCGGCGGGCGAGAGCACACGAGAGCACCGAAGCGCCCGCTCCTCCGCACCCGGCGACAACTCCGACAGTCACACCAGGTGTCACAGGTGGTTCGACGGCTGCGATCATGCGTCCGCTCAGCCATTCGGCGGCAGAGGGCAGAACCGCCAATTGTTCGACGCCGAGGTGGGCCGCACGTTTCCATGCCGAGCTGGGTTCATCCCCGTCAAGGACGACGAGGATGCGGTCCGCATGGTCGGTGGGCGGGGCTTCGCGAACGTCCTCGCCGAGGAGAATGAGCGAAGCGTTCTGCCAACCGCCCGAATCCGGAGGCAGAACCTTGAGTGAGATGCCGATGCTTTCGGCCACTCGTGCGCATTCGTCGGTGATGGCGCCGAGGTCGGTGATGAGTGCTACCTGCATGTTCACAGCGTGGTCCTGCCCTCCTCGTTGAGGACAGCACGGATAGACAGCCTGTGGACAGAACACAGAAGGGGCGGCTCCTGTGCGCTTAAGTCACAGGAGCCGCCCCTGTCTGGTCGGCTTGAGCATCTGGCCTGGCCATGTGCCCCACGGGCGCGGTTCGGCGCTTTCAGCTCAGTTGGTCAGACGTCGTGTGCTCGGATCATTGTCCACAAGCCCGAGCACACGAGTCGACCGATATGGAATCAGCCCCGCTGGACACCTTCGGTGTTGCGCAGGAGTCCTTCACGACCGTCGGAATCACGGACCTTGAACCACGAACCGTTGTCCTCGAGCCCGAGGAACCAGTCTCCCGGGTAGATCGTGAACACCGGCATACCGGTGGTCGCATCCACGGCTTCGCGCGGTTCGGGAACGGCGAACCAGAACGCTTGGATGACGGTCTGGCCATTTCCGTGGTTGGCCCCGCCCTGATCAGCGTCATTCCGGTTCTCACCCGCCCCGTCCTCGCGGTCGTCAGGATTATTGCCGGGCTGAACTGCGCTCTGGACGACAGTCTCGTCCTCGTCGACCGTGGAGGTGTTCGACGACGAATTCGATGAAACGTTCGCAGCTCCGAACTGTGGAGCTGAGGGCGCATTCTCGGCGTTGTCTCCGGCACGTCCCCTTGCTTCTCCGGTGTCCGAGCCGCTGCCGCTGTGACCGTTATTGCTGCGGTCGTCATTGCTGTGACCGCCGACGGGCACATACTGCGTCGGTTCGTCAGCTTCCGGATGAGTCTGACGTTCCGAATCGGACTCTGCAACGCTGGTTGCGGCGGATCCGTTGACGACAGTGGCGTCGCCTCCTGTCGTGCTGCCCTCGCTGCGGTCGGCATTCGCAGAGTCGGCTGAATCGGCTGAGTCAGTCGAGCCGTTCGAATCGTTCTCCGGCTTCAGCGCTACTCCCTCGGAGGCACGAACGTTGGTGTCCGAGTCGTGAGCGTTGACCTTCGTGGCGAACGAACTGCCCTCCGCAGGAGAAGCAGAATCGTCGCCGATCAGTGCTGAGGACTCTTCCGGAGACGATGTCGCGGTCTCACCTGCAACATGATCGGTTTCGCTGTCGGTCTGTGCGCCAGTTGCCTCGGAATCGGTGTCCGTGCTCGGGGCGGCATGCCGTCCGCGCCGACGTTCCGATTCAGAACCGTTTTCGGAATCCGAGCTCCGGTCCGAATCCGAGCTCGCGGATGCTGCTCCGGCAACAGCTGCACCGGCGCCCAAGACGCCTGCACCTGCGACAGCAGCAGTCGTGCCCGCTCCCGACGAATCGTTGTCACCGCTGTCAGACTGTGGGGCGCTGACGTTTGAACTGTCAGCAGGCACCGGAGCCTGAACTGCTGTTTCACCGTCATTGCTCCACGGCGACTCTTCACGATGAGCACCGAAGCCAAAAGTCTGCGTCGGTTCACTCTGAGTGTGCTGTGGGTCTTGTGGGTGCTGGTCGCCCAGGTAGGTCTGACCTGACCCGGTGTTCTGCACTGCCTGGTCCGCCGAGTCATCGGCAGCCGCTGCAGAGTCAAAAGACGACTCCTGCGCCTGCTGCTCGGGTGGAGCATATGGACTGTTGCCACCGGTTCCGATCGGCTGACCGAACTGGTCTTGTCCACCGGGCTGGCCGTTCTGCTCCGGCGCAGCGAACTGCCCCGACTGGCCTGGCTGGCCGAACTGCCCTTGCTGATCGTGCTGGCTGAACTGATTCGCTCCACCCTGCTGACCGGGCTGTCCGAACTGATCGGCGCCACCTGGCTGACCGGGCTGTCCTGGCTGTCCCCCTGCGCCGAACTGGTTCTGTCCATCGTACTGTCCGGGGCCGCCTGGCTGTCCCGGATGCATAGGGGCACCTGGCTGACCCTGCGAACCGATCGGACCGTTGGGCTGGCCGCCATTGGGCTGGCTACCGTAGGGCGCACCGAACCCACCCGGGCCGTTGTGGGCACCTGGCATATTCGCTACTGGGGCTGGGTGCGGCACGCTCTTGGTCACCGGGCGTGCCTTCGGATGCGCGGCAACGTCCTCGCGAATCACGAACTCCTTGTTGAAGAAGGGGAGCATTGTGAATACGCCCGCAAAGAAGGCAATCAAAGCTGCGAAGAACGCGAGGTACGCTCCGACGTGCCAGAACTGAACCGAGGTCAGCAGATGAACGAATGCGAAGGTGAACGCAGCACCGGAGAGAACCGAGATCGCCTGATCAAGACTGAGGGAACCGACCTTGAGACTGCCGTTGCCGAATTTGCCGACAAGGACAGCAGCCACGATCAACCAGATTCCGAACACATCGAAAGTCAGGGTGCCCATAGCGTCGATGGACCACTGCCACATCGACCACGAGACGAATCCAGCGGTCTTGAACGGCACGAAGAGAACAACCAGCGAAAGAAGTCCCGCGAAGAGCAGGAACAGATCGCGCAGGGTCAGCGGACCGAGAAGACCCGGTCCGGTGCGAGGACTCTTCTGAACGCCAGGCCCCGCAGAGCCGAACTGACCAGGCGCAGAACCATAGGGTCCCGGTCCTCCCGAACCATATGGCCCCGGCGCTGAGCCGTAGGGACCGGGTCCTGGAGCTGAACCGTAAGGGCTCGGGCCGGTGTTCTGCGGGACTGGACCCGAACCGTAGGGTCCTGGTCCGGCTGAACCGTAAGGCCCTGGGCCTCCTGAACCATAGGGTCCCGGTCCACCTGAACCATAGGGACCTGGGCCAGCCGAACCCACAGGACCACCGCCGTACCCTCCGGGCCCGGACGACTGAGATTCATGGCCGGCACCGAAAGCAGGTCCTGATCCGTACGCCGGCCCCTGGCCGAACGGTGGTTGGTTACTCGGCCCGGGGTTCTGCGCGTGCGGATCGTGCCACTGCTGTGGTCCCGATCCGGTGGGGTGCTGCGGCGAACTCATCGATTGCTCCAGTCGCTCGTGGGGACAGGGTCGTCAAACTTCATGTGTCTGTCTAGTTTCCATCCTGACAGACTCCGACCCCATCCTTGCAGAACAGGACCCCCTGCGCACTCCTTCTGTGCCGCCTGTCAGCTGTCGTTGAATATCAGGATGGGCCTCGCTCCCGTTTCACTCGGCTCATAGAGTGTGCCGTATAGCACAGGCTCTGTGCGATTGCTACCCCCGCAAACCACCGTTCATCGAACGGACGACGGTGCCCCCGGGGCCCTTCTCGGGTATACAGTGCAACTAGAATTTTCGATCCATCAATGAAGCCGGAGGGAAAAATGACCGACAGCACAGCAGAATCCGAAACCTTTGCCCCATCTGAAGAGTTCGTTGCTGCCGCCAATGTCAAGGCCGACGAATACGAACGTGCCGATGCCGATTACCTGAGCTTCTGGGCCGAGCAGTCTCGTGACCTCGTTGACTGGAACGAAGACTTCGGCGAAGTGCTCGACTGGACTGACCCTCCATTCGCCAAGTGGTTCATCGGCGGCAAACTCAACGTGGCCTACAACTGCCTCGACCGCCACGTCATCGCGGGCAACGGCGATCGCGTTGCCATCAACTTCGAGGGGGAACCCGGCGACTCCCGTTCCTTCACCTACGCAGAACTGCTCGCCGAAGTGTCCAAAGCGGCCAACGCCCTCACCGACCTCGGGGTCAAAGCCGGAGATCGCGTGGCAATCTACCTGCCCATGATCCCTGAAGCGATGATCTCAATGCTCGCCTGCGCCCGCCTCGGCGCAGCCCATTCTGTTGTCTTCGGCGGCTTCTCTGCCGACGCGCTGCGCTCACGCATCATCGATGCCGAGGCACGCGTGGTCATCACCGCGGACGGCAGCTACCGCCGCACCAAGGCCACCAGCCTCAAACCCGCCGTCGACGAAGCTATGTCGCACGGAGACACTCCCGTCGAAACCGTTCTCGTGGTCCGCCGCACCGGTCAGGACGTCGAAATGGTCGACGGCCGGGATCAGTGGTGGGACGAGACCATGGAAACCATGAGTCCTGAACACGAATGCGAGTTCTTCGATTCCGAGAACCCGCTGTTCATTCTCTACACCTCGGGAACGACAGGTAAGCCGAAAGGCATTCTGCACACTTCAGGCGGATACCTCACTCAGGTGCTCTACTCCATGAAGGCCGTCTTCGACATCAAGCCCGAATCCGATGTCTTCTGGTGCACGGCCGACGTCGGCTGGGTCACCGGACATTCCTACGTCACCTACGGTCCGTTGGCCGCTGGCGTCACGCAGATTGTCTACGAAGGCACACCCGACACTCCTCACCAGGGCCGCTGGTGGGAGATCATCGAGAAGTACAAGGCAACGATCCTCTATGCCGCACCGACGGCGATCCGCACGTTCATGAAATGGGGCGAGGAGATCCCAGCCAAGTACGATCTCTCCAGCCTTCGCCTGCTCGGCAGCGTCGGCGAACCGATCAACCCGGAAGCCTGGCGCTGGTACCACCGCGTCGTCGGCGGTGAGAATTGCCCCATCGTCGACACCTGGTGGCAGACGGAGACCGGCGCGCATATGATCGCTCCGCTTCCCGGTGTGATGTCGACGAAGCCAGGATCCTCGCAGCGTCCCATTCCCGGCGTCTCCGTCGATGTCGTCGACGATGAGGGCAACAGCCCCGCCGGCCCAGAGGGCGGGCTGCTCGTCATTCGTCAGCCGTGGCCGTCCATGCTGCGCGGTATCTGGAAAGATCCCGAGCGCTTCAAAGAGACCTATTGGTCACGCTTCGAGGACACCTATTTCGCAGGGGATGGTGCCAGGCGCGATGAAGATGGTGACATCTGGTTCCTCGGGCGTGTCGATGACGTGATGAACGTGTCGGGGCACCGTCTGTCGACTACTGAGATCGAGTCCTCCTTGGTTGCTCACCCCTATGTCGCCGAGGCAGCTGTGGTCGGAGCTGCCGACGATACGTCCGGTCAGGCCGTCGTCGCGTTCGTCATCGTGGGCAACGATGTCGAGGACTCTCCGGAAACGTCCGAGACGCTGCGGAAGCATGTCGGCAAGGACATCGGGCCGATCGCGAAGCCGAAAAAGGTTCATATCGTGTCCGAACTGCCGAAGACACGCTCCGGCAAGATCATGCGCCGCCTGCTCAAAGACGTCGCCGAACACCGCAAGGTGGGAGACTCCTCGACCCTGGCCGACTCCTCGGTCATGGACCTGATCGAAGAATCTGTGTCGAAGGACTGATCCTGCTGCATTAAGGCGACACTGAGGCAAACCCGCCGGTGAGAACGGATGCTCGCAAAGAGCCGTTCCGGATTCATCTGGCGGGTTTTTCTCGTTTTACTGCCCGTATTTCTTTGGTCACCGGGCGCGTTCAGACTACTCTTAAGAAAGATTGTCCAAGTTTTTGTCGATAGGAGCACTCATGGCTGAGAGGTCGATCAGCGAACTGATCAAAGGCATCGGCGACGATTCCAAAGCGATCGCCGAGGAAGAAATTGCGCTGGCCAAGGCTGAAGCCACAGCCGGGGCGAAGAACTTGGGCATTGGATCGGCACTTGCTGTCGTGGCCCTGTTTTTCTTGTTCTTGTCATCGTTCATGGTGATTTTCGCCGGGGCCGCCGCATTCCACGAGGGCCTGGGTTGGCCGTGGTGGGGAAGCTTCCTCATTGTCTTCGGCATCCTCGCGGTGCTCGCCATCATCCTCGTTCTGATTGCCCTGCCGCTGTTCAAGAAGGGCAACCCGGTTCCGGGCACAGCGATCGATTCGGCCAAGTCGTTGTTCGCCTCGGTCAAGCGCGCACTGAAGAACCCTTCAGGTCCGCGTTACTGACAGATCTCGCAACAAAGCACAGCAGAACAGCTCCACACTCGGTGGCGTCGGGCTCGGCCCGGCGCCACCGAGTGCATTCACTCGGCAGGCATTGTGATGATGTACGCGCAGATCTTTTCGCCGAACAGGAATTCGACCGGGCTGCTCTCGCGACGTGATCGTGGCTTGTCATGTGGCTGTCTTCGTTTTTTCGGCGGGCCGTGGGCCCGGCTGGTTTCCGGGCGACGTCGTCGCTTCGTCACGTCGAACTCACCCTCGGCTGCCTCAACCTCACCAGGTTTGCTCTCGGCTGCCTCAACCTCACTGTCGACTGCAGAGGACTTGCCGGCGCGGGAGTCGATGGGTTTGGTCCGGGTCTCGTAGCGGTTGCCCGTCGGGGTCTTCACAATCAGCTTCTCGGGAGTCGCTAAGTGCTTCCGACCGTTGAGTTCCTTGACGAAGTTACAGGCGGCGCACAGGCCCGAGGCGTTGTCCCAATCCGTATCGCCGCCGGCGGCGAAGGCTCTGGCATGGTCGGCGTGCTTGATCTGTGCATCGCACCACGGTGAGCGGCAGACGTCGTCACGAATGACGATCATGCGTCGCAGCAGCCCGGGGAACTCCCTACGCCGGGAATCCATGCGCACCAGCTGGCCGTCGTCGGGGCGTGCATAGAGCCTGCGCAGGAAGACGGCCGCTTCGTTCCCTGCCACGAACTTCCGGGCGGCTCCAGCGGGTACGGGGCCGAAACCCGGAAGCCAGGCCGGCTCCTCGCCGGCGCACACCAAGCTGTCATCATTCATCACAAGATGGATCTCGGTCGGAACCGCGGCGGCACACTCCTGGCCAGTTGTCCGCTCGACGAGCAGGTCCGCTATCACCTGGGACTGTGAGCGTTGGCCTGCATCTCCCGTCCCAATCAGGGAGGCCGCCGACTTCTTCAGGTTTGTGTACACGGCCACGGCCTGGAGCATGGGCAGCAGTGCACTGAGATAGGCCATGTTGCCTGGGGCCGGACGAACCGAGACTGCCCGTTCCTCAGTGCATTTCTCAAGGTGCTCAACGGCGGCCTTCTGGTCGACCTGCTGTGCCAGAGCCCGGACTTCGTTGCCCAACCGCCCGACTCCCACCTCGGCGAGGCGATCGGCCATCCGCTCGTCGATCTGTCGACGTTTGTCCCGGGGAAGCCCATCGGTTTCCTTCGCAACGGCACGAGCCTTCTCTTCGGATGTGCGGCCGGATTTCAGCGCCGAATAAGTCTGGGGCAGATCGATGAGCAGGGAGCGCGAGAATTTCAGCAGCGTGCTGCCTCGGGCTCGGGAGACTTTGCGGGCGAGTGCGATCTCTGCGCCGACACTCTTGCCCTGCATTCTGCTTGGCACTCCGTCTTCGGCTTCGCTGTTGCGTCGGTGCATGTCGAAGGTCAGGGTTTCCCTGGCTTGGGCAGCGGTCGCGGCAGACGTCAGTTCCTCGAGTGCAGTGATCCGAGCGATCGCCTCAACCTCGCTGAGGGCCGGAGGCAGATTCGACAGCACCTCATGCCACCGGTGGATCTCGGTGGTGACGTCGGGAACCGTCTCTGCTTCCATACCAAACAGGCTAGTACTCGCCAATGACACGACATTTGCCGCGAGCCCTCACCGCCGAAACGAAGGAAGCACCGGCCTCAGAAGTCGATATCGATATGGACGTCGCGGTCCCAGTCCGTCGCCCAGCCGAGGTGATCGAGAGCGAAGTCGAGGATGCCCGCTGTGAAGCCCCACACCTTGAGCACTCCGACGTCGAAGGCCGGAGTGGTGAGCTTCAGATCCGGCCGGGAGAACGTGCCCCGATTGGCCGGTGCCACCAGGTCAGCGGCAGAGATTCGGTAGACGGAATACGACTCTGACTTGTCCATCACTCGCACCGCCCCCGGCTGCGCCCAGTACCCGATGACAGGGGTGACCTGGAACTTGCTGACGGGAATGTAGAGCGAGTCCATCTGCCCGAGCACCTCGACCGTCGAGGGCACAATCCCAGCTTCCTCCTGCGCCTCACGCAGTGCCGCAGCGGCCAAGGAGTCGTCTTCCGGGTCCCGCCCGCCACCGGGAAAAGCCACCTGCCCGGGATGGTTGCGAAGCGTGCTGGCCCGCTGGAGCAAGACGATATCGACATCGTCGACGCCGAAGTCAGCCAAGCGTGATGACTCGGCTCGGCCGGCGTCTGTGCGCGGTTGCCCTCCCCTGCCGAAGAGCATGAGGACGGCGGCATCATGCACCGAACCGTCGTCGGGAGCCTGAGCGAGTCGCAGCCATTCGGGTGAACCATTCGAGGCAGCCAGGTGTTCCAGTTGGGTTCGCAGCGTCTGATCGTGTGCGACGGAGTCATGCCCGCTCATCCCTTGCCCAGAGGTTCCCTGCCCGGTCAAACTCTGTCCCACCTGCGAATGCTCATACGCTTCGGCGCTCATGCTTCAGGCGCCATTTCGAATCGGAGCATCGCGCGCGCCTTCTCCGGCTCCAGTTCCCCGGTCCCGAACGAGGGACACAAAGCCATCAGTGGGCAGACTCCGCAGGCGGGTCTGCGCGAGTGGCAGATGCGCCGTCCGTGGAAGATGACGCGGTGGGAGAGCAGGGTCAGTTCTTTCTTCGGGAACAATGCCGCGATGTCGTGTTCGGCCTTGACCGCATCAGTTTCGTCGGTCCAGCCGAGCCTGCGTGCCAATCGCCCCATGTGCGTGTCCACGGTCAGGCCGGGGGTGTCGAACGCGTTGCCGAGCACCACATTCGCGGTCTTTCGTCCGACACCGGCAAGCTTGACCAGCTTGTCCAAGGAGTTCGGAACCTCGCCGTCGTAGGTGTCGACGAGTTCGTTGGCGAGTTTGACGATGTTGCGGGACTTCGCCCGGTAGAAGCCGGTCGAGTGGATGAGCTCCTCGACCTCGATGAGGTTGGCCACCGCGAGGCTGTGCGCATCAGGGAAGACAGAGAACAGTCCCGGTGTCACCGCATTGACCCTGATGTCTGTGGTCTGCGCGGAAAGGACCGTGGCGATGAGGAGTTGGAACGGGGTCTCGAAGTCGAGCTCGCATTTCGCATTCGGGTACACCTCCGCGAGGATGCGATGAATCTTCCTGGCCCGTCGGGTCTTGCCCAATGGGGTTTCCTTGGCGAACTTCCGCGCGCTCTTCTCTGCCACCGTCAACACGACTCACCATCCTAATCCGTGCCCCGGATTTCCGCAGTTGCGTGCCTCACATCGCCGAGGTGGCCCTACACTGACCCGGCGAACGGGAACGTTCGCACGCAACCGTGGCCCACCTCGGCGAGGGCGGAAGAAACGCAACCAAAACCCCTTGTTTTGCACTAATGCCGCAAACTCCCGCGCCTTTGCTGGTATCAGCACCGTTGACCAGGTAGATTTATCTGTGATTACCACGACAAGGAGGACACAGTGGATATTGAAGTTGTGCGGGGCGCAACGCTCTTCGCAGGTTTGGACGATGAATCGACGAGCGCTTTGATGAAGTTCATGAACCCGCGGAGTCTCCGTCGGGGAACCGTGCTCTTTCACGAGGGCGATGCCGGTGACGAACTTTATATCGTCTCCAGTGGCAAGCTCAAGATCGGCCGCGAGTCCTCCGACGGCCGCGAAAATCTGCTCTCGGTCATCGGGCCGGGCGAGATCATCGGTGAGCTCAGCCTCTTCGATCCGGGTCCACGCTCGACCTCCGTCACCGCTGTCTCTCAGTCCGAGCTGCTCAGCCTCAAGCACGAGGACCTCACGACCTGGCTCGATGAGCGTCCCCGGGCCGCAATGAACCTGCTCAAGGCTCTCGCACAGCGTCTGCGCCGTACGAACGAGACCGTGGGCGACCTCGTGTTCTCCGATGTCCCCGGTCGTGTTGCCAAGGCTCTGCTGGACCTCGCGTCTCGCTTCTCGAAGCCGGCACCGGACGGTGTCCTCGTCGCACACGATCTGACGCAGGAAGAGCTCGCACAGCTCGTCGGCGCCTCACGTGAGACCGTGAACAAGGCCCTCGCCGACTTCGCAGCTCGCGGCTTCATTCGCCTCGAGGCTCGTTCCGTCGTCATCCTCGACATGGAGCGCATGCGCAACCGCGCCCGCTGATCACTGCGCGAATGCGGCTGAGATCTCAAGCCGCGGTCGCACGACAAGGAACTCCCCAGCTTTATGGCTGGGGAGTTCCTTGTTTTAAGAGTCGGCGAGAAGGTTTTATGAGTCGGTCAGAAGCCGGGAGGTTGTTGCCCTCCGGAAAAGGACGATCACACTGATGACTGCGATTATCCCGGCGACGGACATGATCGTGAAGTCGAGGGGCAGCACAGTGAAGCGTTCGTCCGACCATTCGGTTCCAGTGGCACCGACGCTGCACCTGATCCCCGGCGGGAAGAAGCTCGTGTCATAACCGAGTCCATGCTCGAGAGGTATGCCCTCTGGCGTGGCGGGACACCATGGCTGATCAGGGCTGCCGCGGTTGCTCAGCGAGTATCCGAGGCCCCACGTGTGGAAGAGCGTGAGCACGATGGCAGGCACGCTGAGCCCGAGATACAGCCGCGGACTGGCCCAGATTCGCCGTCTTGACCGTCGCTTCGTCCGACCGCCGCTCATCCGTCCTCGGGCATGAGCGCGCCGAGGTAGTTCAGCTGCGCCCGCACGATCTGCTCGGCTGCCCCACGGACGCTGGGATCAACGTCGTGGTAGACGATGTCGCAGACCGCAGATGCGGTCCTCGCTCCTTGCGCCAGGGCTGCCTTGACCTGGTCGATCCGCTCAAGCCGGTGGCTTCGGTAGTAGGCGAGAACCTCGGCGGGAGACTCGATCGTGGGGCCATGAGCCGGCTCGATGCTCACGAACACACCGTCACCGTGGAATCGGATCAGCCGGTCGAGTGACTCAAGGTAGTCGCTCAGAGACCCTTCCGGGTGGGTGACGATCGTCGTCCCCTCCCCCAGCACTGTGTCGCCGCTGTAGAGCACGTGATCGTGGATGAGGCTGATGCTGTCTATCGTGTGCCCCGGCGTCGACACGACCTCCATCATATCGGCCGTGTCAGTGCCGAATACGATCATGTCACCATCGGCTACAGGAGAGCTCAGGCGGGAGAACTTCTCAAGGACTGCGTACACGGGCACGTCCGGTGCCCATGCCTCCACGCTGCCCAGCATCTCCGAGTGGTCGGCATGCTGATGGGTGAGGATGATGGCTGAGAGCTTCCGCTCACCGATCTGAGCCAGAAAATTTTCCCGGTGCTCAGCCAGCTCGGGGCCCGGATCGATGAGTACTGCCGAAGTGTCGTCGGCTGAGGTGATGACGTAGGTGTTGGTGCCCGTCAGCGTCATCGGGGATGGGTTGTTCGCGCGGATCCTCATGATTCCTCGGTCTCTTCCTCGCCGGTTTCGGCATTGTTATCATCGTCGCTCTGGGATAGGAACCCTGGACTCTGGTCGTTCTCGTCATCGCCGACGGCGACCGCATAGTCACGCAGAGTGCCTTTTCGGTAGAGGTCGCGTCCCGGGTGGATGACGACTCGCCATTCACCGTCGTCATCGGTGACCTCGGGCCGCAGCGGATGCAGGTCACGGACCTGGGCCATGGCGGCTCCCACGCTGGGCACATCGACCAGGCTTTCGGCGATGATGCGTGTGCTCGCGCTGATCTTATCGGGGTCCCCACCGGCCTCGGCGAGGATGTCTGCTGGCCGTTTCCACCCGCCCGAGGTCTCATTCGGAGAGAGGAAGTCGATGTCCTGGCCGAAGGGCACTGTGGCCACAAAATAGGTGGTATCGAAGCGATGCAGCTGAGTTGGCGTGTTGATCCACCGCAGCCAGGGTTTGCAGAGATCCGGACGCAGCTTGAGATCACGTTCGCGCAGGATCTGAGACCAGGAGATTTCGCTGGAGAACAGCCGTGAGCGTGTTCCGCGCCAATCGGTCTGGGGTGCGGCGACAATGTCACGGTCGACGTCTTCGGCCAGCAGGACCCCCGTTGCGGCGAACGAGATGCGGGCCGCTGCTGAGAAGTGGTGCAGTGCCCGTGACTTGTTCTCGATGCTCAGAGTCCGTGCGCAGCGAGCCGAGTTCCATCCGGCCAGCGGCAGGTTGCGCAGGTCGCCGAGACGCAGATTGCTGACCGGGTAGGCCCAGCGGTTACGGTCTTCGACTCCTCTGGCATCAAGTTGTCGGGTGATGAAGGTTTCCAAGCCTTCGAGGGAGTCCCTGATCAGCACGATCGCCGAGGCGGGGCGTGGTGCTTCGGGGACCGGGAACCGCCCGTCGGACTGCCATTGGTCCAAGAGCCAACGCAGCTCCGACGAGACGGCCAGGGTACGTCCGTTAAACGGCATCGTCCTCGACCTCGACGACGACCTCGACCTCGACGGGGGTGCCGAGAGGAAGAGTGTTCACACCAACGGCGCTGCGCGTGTGCTGGCCGCGGTCGCCGAAGATCTCACCGTAGAGTTCGGAGACTCCGTTGATGACGGCTGGCTGCTGTGTGAAGTCATCGGCCGAGTTCACGAACCCGGTGACCTTGACGATGCGGACGATCTTGTCGAGGTCGCCGATGACGCCGGCAACCGCTGCGAGAGCGTTGAGTCCTGCGGTCCGTGCCAGGTCGTACCCGGTCTCTAGATCGACATCCGAGCCGATGTGGCCTATCGCGGGAAGTTTCCCATCGACGACGGGCAGCTGGCCCGAGGTGTAGACGTAGTTGCCGGTGCGCAGCGCCGGTACGTAGACGCCGGCGGGTGCGGCGACATCGGGCAGGGTGAGACCGAGTTCAGCAATGCGGTCTAGGGTCTTCGACATGGTAGGTCCTTCGATGAGGGTGTTTCAAGTCAGTTGGGTGCTCAGGCTTTGGGGCGCTTGAGGTAGGCCACGAGCCCGTTGTTGTCGGGACCCGGAATAACCTGAACGAGCTCGTAGCCGTCTTCGCCCCACTGGTCGAGGATCTGCTTCGTCGCATGGACGATGAGCGGCACTGTGACGTATTCCCACTTGGTCATGATTCTCCTTGAGTATCTGTGTGCCCGCGTCCCCGATGCGTCACCGGAGCGAGCGTCTGCATGGACGAAACGCCGATCGTTCTGCACGAGCGCGACCGGCGATCTTCGTCGTTTCCAACACTAGCCGAGAACCCGCAGCCCCACAGCCAGCCGTGCCACAGTGTGAAAGCCCACAGTGACGAGAACGGGGTGGAACGATCGTAAAGATCGTCCCACCCCGTTGTCTCTCAGGATGCCCGGCACTCAGTTGCCGCCGAGGCCCGGTGCTTCGTCCTCGTCGCCGCCACCGCCGCCGTTACCGCCGTCTCCTCCGCCACCGGTGCCGCCTCCGCCGTTGTTGCTGCCGCCGCCACCGCCGCCGGTTCCACCGCCGCCGTTGCCGCCGCCACCGTTCTGGCTGCCGGTGCCACCGCCGCCGGTGCCACCTCCGCCGCCGGAGCCTCCACCGCCCATGTACTTACCGCTCGGCTTGGGGAAACCGGTGTTGCCCTTGGTCTCCTTCACAGCCTGGCTCATATATGCCTGCCAGGTCTTACCGGAGATCGTGGCACCGTAGACGAAGCCGCGGACCGCACCCTGACCGTTAGTCCGCCAGTCGCGAGTGCCCACGGGGTCACCGGTCCACACGGCGGTCGACAGTGTCTTGGTGAAGCCAAGCAGCCAGGTGTGTCCGACATCGAAGTTCGTAGTACCAGTCTTGGCTCCCGCCGGAACGCCGATCTTCAGCTGACTTGTGGTGCCTCCGTTGAACGTCTGCGTCAGAGCGTAGGCAACGCCCTTGGCGACCTCCTTATCGAGGACTCGCTTGCAGCCTTCACCGGGCACATCGATGCTCTTGCCGTTACGGTCCTTGATCGAAGTGATCGGCTTCGGACCGCAGAACTCACCCTCGTTGGCGAAAGCGGCGAATGCCGCTGCCATGGCGATCGGGGTGGTCTCTGTTGTACCCAGGATCGACGACGGTGACAGCGCCTGAATAAATCCCTGCTTGTTCTTGAAATCGAGTTTCTCGCCGCTGCCGTAGCGAATGCCCAGGTCCATGGCTGTGTCCATGATCTTGCACATGTTGAGCTGGTTGCCCATTGCTGCGTAGCCGGTATTCACGGAGTGCTTCGTGGCTTCCAGCGCGGTCATCGAGCCCTTGCCCTCACCGTCCCCAGCGTTATTCGGGTCCCAGTCACCGCCCATGTTCGGGCAGCCATCGTACTTCCATGAACTCGCTGGGAAGTTACGCTTCGTGGCGTTGACTGTGGTGTTGAGGCCCTTGCCGGATTTCAGCCACGTGGCCAGCACGAAGGGCTTCCACGTCGAACCGACCTGGAAACCGCCCCCGCCGTTGTGCTTCCGGTCGACGGTGTAGTTGATGGACGTCTTCTTGTTCTTATCCTTCTTTTTGACATCACCGACCGTGTATTCGCGGTTCTCGGCCATGGCGATGACTTCGCCCGTGCCCGGTTCAATCGTCACCAGAGCATGTCCGGCACCGGACGGATCGCCCACGGGGACACGGCTCTTGATCTGCTTGTCCGCGATCTTCTGAATGTCAGGATTGAGGCTGGTCTTGATCGTCAGTCCGCCGCGCTGCAGGAAGGCGAGGCGTTCTTCAACGGTCTTGCCGAAGGTGTCGTCGTTCTTGATGACGTTTTCAACGTAGTCGCAGAAGAATGCCGCGTTGTTCTTCGCCGCCGAACAGCCGTTGGGAGTCTTGTGGATGTCGAGGTCGAGGTCGGTCTTGACCGCCTTGTCGTATTCCTTCTGAGTGATGTGCTTGTATTTGAGCATCTGTCCCAGCACCGTATTGCGGCGTTTGAGCACCTGGTCAGGGAACCGCTGCGGGTTGAAGGCCGAAGGGTTCTGCACAATGCCGGCGAGCATCGCAGACTGCTGAATATTCAGGTCCTTCGCGTCGATGCCCCAGTATTTGTGGGCCGCCGCCTGGACTCCATACGCGTTAGGTGAACCGGAGTAGTTGTTAATGTTCATGTAGCGATTGAGAATGTCCTTCTTCTCATACTTCTTCTCAACTGCAACAGCGAGCTTGGCCTCACGCAGCTTACGTGCGTAGCCGGCCGTGCCCTCTGACTCCTTGGCCGCAGACACGCCCTCTTTGTTCTCTTTGGCATGGGCGTTCTCTGCCAGCACGTTCTTCACATACTGCTGAGTCAGCGTTGAACCGCCCTGCGTCGTCGAGGACACCATATTGTGCACCGCTGCACGGGCGATGCCCTCGATATCGACACCGCCGTGTTCGAAGTACCGATAGTCTTCGACCGCGATCGTGGCGTTCTGCATGTTCTTCGAGATCTTGTCGAGGGGCACCTCGACGCGGTTCTGCCAGTAGAACTCCGCAATCTCCGACCCGTCGGAGGCAAGCATCGTCGATTTCTCCCCCAGATCCTCTACCTCCAGGGTCGCGGGAAGAGAGTTGAAGATCTCGACGGCACTGTTTGCGCTGGCAGTAGCTACACCGACTCCGGGGATGGCAAGACCAGCTGCGACGATTCCTGCCACCGCACTCACTGCGACGAACTGGAGGAACGCACCGGCCTTGGTCGGATTCGGATTTGACTCAGGAGACACCATGCCAACCAGTTTAACTAATATGAGTTGTGCAAATTCTCAAAAATCGTTGAGAACGTCAGGCTCTGGGAACCAAGGTCAGGAGGCTGACCTCGGGACGGCAGGCGAAACGCACCGGTGAGAAGGGCGAGAATCCCAATCCTGCGGATATTTCGACGAGAGATTTCCGGTAGGGAAACAGACCTCTCGCGCGTGTCCGATCGAGGTCGCAGTTCGTTACCGGTGCACCCCAGAACGGCACTCGGATCTGTCCCCCGTGAGTGTGCCCGGTCATGATGAGGTCGGCCCCCGCCGAGGCGAACGCCTCCAATGTGCGCGAATACGGCGCATGGGTCACGCCCACCTTCACGCCCGCCTCGGCGGCAAACCGCGGAGACGCAAGACTCTCGCCATTTGCGGCGACGTCGTCGCTGAACCCCTCCTCGGGGCTGACCCGGATCCTGTCGCGGTCGATGTGGGCGTCACCCAACCCGCAGAAATCTATTCGGGTCCCACGGATATTCATGGTCGCCTCGGCGTTGTCGAGGAAGTGCCATCCCCGGGACGCAGCGGGCGTGTCACTGCCTTCGAACCCGCGGATAAGCGCTTTGACATCAAGATCGGGCTCGACGCGGTGTTTCACCTCAGAGGGTGAGCGCAGGTACTTGGCTGGATTCTTGGCCGTGGGTGAGAAGAAGTCGTTGGACCCGAGGACGAAGACGCCGGGAACATCGAGGAGTCCGTCGAAGACGTCGAGGACGTCCGGCACGATATCGGCAGAGAGGTTGTCCCCGGTGTTGACGACGATATCTGGCTCCAGGCGTGTCAGCGCCTTGACCCAGGCGGCCCGGTGTTTCTGCCAGGGGGCCAGATGCAGATCAGAGACGTGCAGCATCTTGATGCGCTCTGCCCCGGCAGGCAGGATCGGCAGGGTGTGGCGTCGGATGGCGAAGAGGTGCGGTTCGATGACCGCACCCCAGATGCCGGCCGCCGCGGGGATCGCGAGGGCTCCGGCGAATAGTGCACGCTTCTTCATTCGTCCAACTCTAGTCGGACTCAGGGTCTGCACTCGCCCAGTTGGGACCGGGCTCAACTGGGGAACGCCACCGGCTTCTCATGCTCATCGGCGGCACGCGCCGTGCGGCGACGATGCAGATGCTTCATCCGGCGCTGCCCAACGAGACGGCAGACGACGTAGATGAGGAAGGAGATCGTGGTGACGAACGGGCTGATCGGCACGACCGGAGAGCCGAGTGCGATGAGGATTCCACCGACGGAGGACGAGACGGCGAAGATGACGCTGAGCACCGGAACCCACACCGGGGATGCCGAGAGCTGGGTGGCCGCCGCGGCCGGAGTGATGAGCAGAGCCAGCACCAGAAGGACGCCCACGACCTGCACGCTCAACGCCACGGCCAGGCCGAGGACAAGCATGAACACGATCGTCAGCCCGGACACCGGCACACCTTTGGCACGTGCCACCTCGGGGTCGAGGCTGGCGAACATGAGGGGCCGCCAGATCACAACGAGGACGAGGAGCACGATCAGCGAACACACGACGAGAGTCATGATCTGGCCCGGCGTGATTGCCACGATCTGGCCGGTCAGCAGCCCGAATTTGCTGGCGGCACGGCCATCGTAGAGAGCGAGGAACAAGATCGCGAGGCCCAAGCCGAAGGGCATGAGCACACCGATGATGGCGTTCTTCTCTGATGCTTTGGCCCCTCCCACGCCGATGATGAGCGCGGCGATGATCGAGCCGATGATGGATCCGCCCACCACGTCGAAACCGATAAGAAGAGCGAACGCGGCACCGGCGAATGAGAGTTCGGAGACTCCGTGGACGGCGAAGGGAATGTCGCGGGCCATCACGAAGACGCTGATGAGACCCCCAACGACGCCGAGCAGTCCGGCTGCGATGAGCGAGTTGGACAGCAGCGCCACCAATTCGCTGTAGTCCTCGAAGGTGAACAGACTGCCGAAGATCTCCTGAGCCGTCATCAGATCGCACCTCGTTCCGTGCTCATCTCATCCTCGTGGATGTGGTGGTCAACGCATTCGGCTTCGCCGCCGACGACGATGAGTCGCCCGCCCACGCGGACCACCTCGACCGGGGAACCATAGAGCCGGGTCAGCGATTTGGTGGTCATCACCTCGGCGGGAGTGCCGACGAGGAAGTGGCCGCCGACGATGTAGAGCACCCGGTCGACGTAGGGCAGTATCGGATTGATCTCGTGGGTGACGAAGACGACGGCAGTGTTGCGTTTGAGTCGCTGCTCATGGAGCAGGCTGGCCACAACCTTCTGATGATGGATATCTAAGGACAGCAAGGGTTCGTCGCACAGCAGCACTGAAGGGTCGTTGGCCAGGGCTTGAGCCACGCGCAGGCGCTGCAGCTCACCGCCGGAAAGCGTCCCGGCCGGAGCGTCTGCATAATCGCAGGCACCGACTGACTCAAGAAGTTCATCGACCTGTTGGCGACGTCGCTTCAAGAACCGACCTGGCCCCCAGCGGTGGCCGTCGATGCCCATCCGGACCAGATCGCGACCGCGCATCGGGGTGTGCGGATCGATTCCGCGCTGCTGGGGAATGTAGCCGATGGCCGAGTTTCCCGCGTGGACGTGCCTGCCGTTGACCTCGGCCGAGCCGGTGGACAGCGCATGCTGGCCCAGCAGCACCTTGAGAAGCGAGGTCTTTCCTGTCCCGTTCGGGCCCAACACCGCTACGAACTCCCCCGGTGAGACATCGAGGTCGAGGTCGTGCCAGAGCACACGCTCTCCGAACCGCAGCTCGGCATCGCGCAGTCGGATCACCGGTGGGTGCTCGGCACCTGCGGTTCGCTGGGGAGAAACGTCGTGATCAAGGGCCATTCTCAGTGTTCATGTCCTTCGAGCGCAGTGGAGATTTCGGTGATGTAGTCGCCCATCCAAGCCGCATAATGCGCACCGGCCGGCATCGTCTCACCGAGGTCGACGACCGGAACATCGGATTCCTCAGCCGTGGATTTCAGCTGCTCTGCCTGTGGACCTGCCGCCTGAGTATTGTACCCAAGCAGCAACGCGTCACCAGATGAGATCTGTTCCTCGGCCTTCTTCAGAACCAGCGGCGGCACATCATTGCCCTCCTCCACGGCTTCGAGGAACTCATCGGAGGTGATGTTCTTCAGTCCCATGTCCGCAAACAGCCACAGCGGCACGGGCTCAGTGGTCGCAACCTCATCACCCTCATGCTGGTCCCGAGCGTCATCGATCTGTGACTGCAGTTTCTCCAGCGTCTTCGTGTAGTCGTCTGCGTTGGCTGCGAAGTCATCCTTGTGTTCGGGATCCGCCTCGCCGAGGTGGGTCGCGACCTCGTCAACCAGCTTCGTCATCGTGGGGACCGAATACCAGAGATGTTCGTTGAACTCCCCGTGTGCGTGATCGTGGCCTTCGTCGCCATGATCGTGGCCTTCTTCTTCGCCATGATCATGGACGTGGCCGCCACCGCTGGCTTCCTCATCACCGTGCTCATGCGATTCGTTGCCGACACCTTCAGAACCGGGCAGTCCGGAGATCGAGACTGTGTCGATGGTGTCGACCTCGACGTCGGATGCTTCAAGCATCGTGGTCATGAACGAGTCATAGCCGCCGCCGTTCTGGACGACCAGATCGGACTTCGACAACATCAGCCGGTCATGTGTCGTCGCCTCATAGGAGTGCGGATCCTGATTAGGATCGTCGATGACTGCACTCACCTTCGCGAAGTCGCCCGCCACCTGGGACACGATGTCGGCGTAGACGTTGGTTGAGGCGACGACCGAGAGCTCTGTGGACCCAGAGGCCTGCCCTCCGCACCCGCTCAGTGCGGCAACAGTGCTCAGAGCGATAGCCCCGGACATGATGCCGAGTAGGGAAGAGCGCATGAAGTGCCTTTCAGAGAGTGAGCGAAGATCGGTATGTCAACGACGTTCACATTACTCAGCCCGAAGGCTCACCACTAATATAAATATTTATATATAGCAACTTGTTTATGTGTACCGCTGTCGGGGGTCGATCAACGCCGATCTCGAAAAGATCGTCGCCGGCGACGATGAATTCCGACTCCGCGTTGATCGCCAGCTGCGCACCGGGCCGCGCAACGTCGAACCGCCCGGGAGCATCGGCTCCCGGGCGGTTCGTTTCAGCTCAGAGCTCAGGCCGCCTGTGACTCGACCTTCTTCGCCAGCAGCGCCGCGATCTGAACCGTGTTCAGAGCAGCACCCTTGCGCAGGTTGTCGTTGGCAACGAACAGGACGAGACCCTTGCCTGCCGGGGCAGACTGGTCGGCGCGGATACGGCCCACGAAGCTTGAATCCTTGCCTGCCGCCTTCAGCGGTGTGGGCACATCATCAAGCTCGACCCCGGGCGCCTCGGTGAGCACTTCCGTGGCCTGGGCAGGGGTGATCTCGGAGTCGAACTCCGCGTGGATGCTCAGGCTGTGTCCTGTGAACACGGGAACGCGCACGCAGGTTCCTGCCACGAGGAGATCGGGCTTGCCCAGGATCTTGCGGCTCTCGTTGCGCAGCTTCTTCTCTTCGTCGGTCTCAAGTTCACCGTCATCAACAATGGACCCGGCCATGGGCAGAACGTTGAACGCGATTGGTTCGACGTAGTTGTCCGGGGCAGGCAGGTTCACGGCACTGCCGTCGCGAGCTAGCTTGCGGGAGTCGGCGACGCCGGCCTCGAGCTGACCGGCAAGTTCCTCGACTCCGCTCACGCCTGAACCGGACACTGCCTGGTAGGTGCTGACGATGAGTCGCTGGAGGCCAGCGACGGAATCGAGCGCCTTGAGGACCGGCATTGCGGCCATCGTGGTGCAGTTCGGGTTGGCGATGATGCCCTTGGGTAGTGTGTCGAGGGCCTCCGGGTTGACCTCGCTGACGACCAAGGGAACGTCAGGGTCCGAGCGCCAGGCCGAAGAGTTATCGACGACGATGGCGCCCACTGCCGCGAATCGCTCCGCCTGGGCACGGGATGTGGCTCCACCGGCGGAGAACAATGCGATGTCGAGCCCGCTGGGGTCCGCCTCGGCGGCATCTTCGACGGTGATCTTCTCACCGTTGAACTCGATGACCTTGCCCGCTGACCTCGCCGAGGCGAAGAGCCTCAGGCTGTTGATCTCGAATCCAGGATTGTCTGCCAGCAGGTCAAGCATGACGCCGCCTACCTGGCCTGTTGCTCCGATAACTCCGATATTAACGCTCATCGTCCGGTACCTCCGTAAACCACTGCTTCGTCGTCTTCACTGTCGAGTCCGTACGCGGCATGCGCGGCACGGACGGCGTCGTCGAGGATGTCTGCTCGTGTGACGACGCTGATGCGGATCTCCGAAGTGGAGATCATGTCGATGTTGACCTGGGCGTTGCTCAGGGCCTCGAACAGGATGGCGGTCACGCCGGGGTGAGAGCGCATGCCCGCACCGACGACGGAGAGCTTGCCGATCTGGTCGTCGTAGCGCACCTGGTCGAAGCCGATCGAGGCCTTCACCGCGTCCAGGGCTTCGAGCGCCTTGGCGCCGTCATCCATCGGCAGGGTGAAGGAGATGTCCGTCTTGCCGGGCTCGCGCGTGGAGATGTTCTGGACGATCATGTCGATGTTGATCTCCGTGGTGGCCATGGTGGTGAAGATCTCGGCGGCCTTGCCGGGAACGTCGGGAACGCCGACGATCGTGACCTTGGCTTCCGAGCGATCATGGGCGACTCCGGAAATGATTGCCTGTTCCATGTTGGACTCCGTTTCTGATACCGCTGGTGCCGGGGCCTTCGATCCCTTTGCCGGCCGGAAGGCTTCAGGAATGGGTGAGTCGGTCACCCAGGTGCCTTGATTTCGTGAGAATGAGGACCGCACGTGCACCGGCACGTTGTAGCGGCGGGCGTATTCGACGCACCGTAGCATGAGGACCTTGGCGCCCGAGGCCGCCATCTCCATCATCTCCTCGTAACCGATCTCATCGATCTTGTGTGCGCTCGGCACGATGCGGGGGTCGGCGGTGAAGACACCGTCGACGTCGGTGTAGATCTCACACACGTCGGCACCCAATGCCGCCGCAAGGGCAACCGCAGTTGTATCCGATCCGCCGCGTCCCAGTGTGGTGATGTTCTTCGCTGTCTGGCTGACCCCCTGGAACCCGGCCACGATGGCGACATATCCCTGATCGAGTGCCGAGCGGATGCGACCTGGCGTGACGTCGATGATGCGCGCTTTGCCGAACTGCTCATCGGTGATCACACCGGCCTGCGAACCGGTGAATGACTGTGCTTCCTCGCCGAGGTTGGCAATCGCCATGGCCAGTACTGCCATGGAGATGCGCTCACCTGCAGTGAGCAGCATGTCGAGTTCACGGGCTGGGGGCATCGGAGAGACCTGTTGGGCCAAGTCGATGAGATCGTCGGTGCTGTCTCCCATGGCCGACACCACGACAACAACTTCGTGACCGGCCTGACGGTTCTCGACAATTCGCTTGGCCACCCGCTTCACCGATTCCGCATCGGCTACCGAGGACCCGCCAAACTTCTGGACGACTATGCTCACTGCAGTCTCTTCCTTATCGCTGATAAGTTCCGTGCCGGGCGATCGATTCCATGATTCCAAACATGGTTGCCTCGTGCTTGCATCGATCAGGATTTCAGCCGTGTCGGCTCTCCGGCACCTCGACCATTGTATGAGGTCAGCCGCTTCACTTCACCTTCGCCCATCATTCAGACACCGCTCAGGTCCTCAAGATTCACGTGGCGGATCAGCCGAAATCCCCGCGCTTTCGGCGATCTCGGGTGGGCGCCGATGATGCAGCCTGCTCGTCTCATTCGGGTCTGACGTTGACGGTGAAAAGGTCGCCAGGCTGACAATCCAGCACTTGGCACAGTGCGATGAGCGTGGAGTATCTGATGGCTTTGGCGCGGTTGTTCTTGAGCACCGATAAGTTGGCTAAGGACACGTCGACGAGCTTCGACAACTCGGTGAGGCTGAGCCCTCTCTGTGTCAGCAGTGAGTCAAGATGACAGACGACGTGCAGCGATTCGAATTCCTCGACCATCAGACGAGTCCCTCGAGCTCTTCCTGGGCCTTCTGCCCCGACTTGAAGCAGCGGCGCAGAAGCTCAAGTCCGCCGAGTATTCCCATCACAATGAAGGCCTGCACAGTTGATATACCAGGGCCGACATCCTTGGCGATATCGAGATCACGAGAAACCAGGTTGCTACCGAGAACCATAGCGATGAAATACACCAGCCATCCGCTGGCGATGCACCATTCGAGAACCCCCAGCGCCTTAATCGAGCGGGTGGTAAATGGATCGCCTTTGGCGATATCCCTGATCACCGGCACAATCGTTATCGCGCCGGCGAGGAGTCCGAGAATGAGGCCGATCTTCGCGACGAGGAGAAAGACTATCGCCTCGGTGGCGAGATCGGTCGTCGACGCAGTGATCTGAGTCAGGCCGCTCAGTGTTGCAGTGGCTCCGGGGAAGTCCAGTGCCGCCACAGTCTCGGATTCGAATTCGAGCGGCAGCTTGATTTGCCGATGGACCAGATCGGCAATCAACTCTGTCACGGCATAGATCACGTAGAAACTGATCGCCATCCCGACCCAGAGTTCGTAACCCGACCCCAAGGCCTTCCGCTCGGCAGCGCTGTCTCCCCGCTTCATCCCGCCCTTGGGGTTTCCGATGACGGTATCGTCTGGTTCCTCGGGCGGTTCGTCGCCTCCGTTTTCCTGTGTCATGATCCTGCCTTGTCTCTTCGGCAAACCTCTGTGGACCTCCGAACCGTCGGCCCGAATCCACCGCATCGATTTGCAAATAGTTATCGCTAGTCGATATATCGATAAACAATATATTTCACGATAATCGATATGGCGTCAAGGACGGGGCTCGAACGATCAATGACAGAAGGAGACGCTCCCTGACGACAGGAAAACGATCAGCAGAGGCGGGGCTCTGGAGTCAGCTCAGTCCATTTCGCGACGGCCGGAGAACGCGCGGCCCAAAGTGACCTCATCGGCGTATTCGAGGTCGCCGCCGACCGGCAGTCCCGAGGCCAGCCGCGTCACAGTCACACCTAGCGAGTTGAGCAGCCGCACAAGGTAAGTGGCCGTGGCTTCGCCCTCGAGGTTGGGGTCGGTGGCGATGACACATTCCTTGACTTCGCCGTTTTGCAGACGCGGCATCAGTTCCTTGATGCGCAGGTTGTCGGGACCGACTCCTGCCATGGGGTCGATCGCGCCGCCGAGGACGTGATAGAGCCCCCTGTATTCGCGAGTGCGCTCGATGGCGACGACGTCCTTCGGTTCTTCGACGACGCAGATCATCGAACGATCGCGGCGCGGATCCTGGCAGACTGTGCACTCAGTCTCCTCAGAGACGTTGCCGCAGATATCGCAGAAACGCACGCGCTTCTTCACATCGGTCAGAGCCTGGGCCAGGGCGCTGACATCGGCCGATTCGGACTGGAGAATGTGGAACGCCAGCCTCTGCGCAGACTTCGGGCCGATGCCCGGAAGTTTGCCGAATTCCTCGACCAGGTCCTGCAGGGCACCTTCGTAAACCGCGCTCATACTTCTCTTTCATCAATGATTTCGCCGCCGAGGACTCGTGCGATCACAGCCACTCCGATCTGTGGGGCCTCGGAGATGTCAAGGTCCGTCTCCGGATCATACTCGTCCTCGTCGGAGCCGGAGGCCTGGGGTTGGGCATCCGCGTCGGCGTCAATCGCCGCGTTTCCAGTCAACGAACCGTCCGCATTCTGCGGGTATCCGTTCCCTCCCGAGGCGGCCTGGGGCTGTGGTGTGCTGCCGCCGTGCTTCTCGGCAAGAGCAGCGAACCGGGATTTGAATGGCTTCGCACCCCCATGTCCCTGCGGTCGTGCAGCCTGTGGTGGCGGTACCTGAGGCTGTGACTGTTCGGGTGGCTGTGCCGCAGAATCCGACAATCCCATATCCGCATCCGCGTAGTCACCGAGGAAGTCGAGATCATCATCTTCCGGTGGAGGCACAACCAGTGCCCCGACTTCCACAGCACCCGACCCCGCACTCGTGGCCTCGTCGCTTGGATCTGGCGACTGAGCTTCACGGTCTGGGGACTCGCCGAGGTTCGGTGCCCCATTGCTTGGCCCGTCGCTTGGTCCATCGTGCCAGGTCGGTTCCTCCCACTGTGGCTGCACGTACTCCATCGGCGCTTCCGATGCCGCTTGCGCGACAGTGGGTGCTTGGGACGTAGTCTGCGTCGGCGAGTCCGATTGCTCATCCGTTGCGTAGTCGGAGGGTCCGCTGAAGAAATCATCGTCAGAGAGATCGGGTACGACGATATCCGAGTCCGGGGCTGACTCTTCCGACACTGGGTCAGCGGACGCCGCTGGCTCTTCGCGCGTGGACGATGGGGTGTCTGGCATGGCAGCACTGTCCGAGGCCGGCCCAGCAGCACTGTCCGAGGCCTGATAGGCATCCGGTGTGAATTCGTCGGCCGAAGCAGGCGCTCCTGCCGGAGCGTCGTTGGCGTCGCTGGGTGTTTCCGCCGATCGATCGGGTTCGGAGCCAGTCGGTGACGGTGGTGCCTCATGTGTCGCCGGCGGTTCTCCCTCCTCGTCGTCATCGGACCATGGGCCCTGAGGTGAACCGCTGGTCTCCCAGAATTTCTCGTGATCGACCTGTGGCTTGTCGACCTCGCGAGTACCGACGACCGCGGCCACTTCCTGCGGACTGGGTCGTCTCTGCGCGGGGGCTGGCCCCCGGTTGCCGGTGGTCTCGTTCACAGTCGGCACCGAGGCACCCTTGCCGCTGGTTCCGCCTCCGGCACCCGTCTGACTCGAACTTCCGCCGATGCGACCGACATCGCCGATGTCGATGCGCGCCTGAATGCCGAGGACATCGTTGATCGCCATCGCCAGTTTCGCTGCGTGGTCTCTCTGCTGGAAGCCCTGAACCGAACCCGCGTTGTTGAATCCGAGGTAGACAACACCATCGGAGTACGACTGCGGGATTGCATTCGCAGCAATGATCGCCCTGGTCAGGCGGCTGCGTTTCTCGACGGCGGCAAGGATGCTCGGCCAGGCCCGTCGAATCGCTTCGATTTCGCCACCGATGTTTCCGGCACCAGCCACAGTTCCAGTCTCCGAAGCAGAGTCTGCTTCTGACGCCGACTGTTCAGACGGCCCGTTCGTCTCCTGCTCATTCTGGGGCTGAGGCGTTCGGGCCTGTTCAGACGGAGGCTGAGTAACCGGAGGCTGGGTAGCCTGGCTCGCTGGTGCAGGAGGCCGCGAAGTCTGCTCCTGAGGCGCAGGCTCGGCCACGGGCTGTTCGCGAGGCTCTTCCTCGGGGACGGACGGCCGAGATTCCGAAGATTCCTGAGGACTGTCCGCGGGAGTCGAGGCCGGTGGCTCGTTGAGCATGGATTCCGCAGCGGCAGCCATCTCGGCAAGGTCGTCGAAATCATCGCGCGGTGCTGGACTCGAGGACTGCGCCGCAGGCGCCTGACTCGGCGCTGACTGCCCCTGACTTTGCGCTGGCTGCCCCGAATTCGGCTGCGCTGTGGCGTTCTGCCCTGCATCCTGTGGGACAGCTCCGGCCTGCGGAGCGACTGCCGTCTGTGGTGCGGCTTCTCGCTGCTGGACACCGACATCCGGCTGAGCTGCTCCCTCTTGCGGGGCAGGGGGAATGTTCGCGGCCGTTCCCGAAGCGGACATGCCGATGCGGCGTTCCATCCGTTCGACACGGCTGAGCACGGCGTCGCGACTGCGACCCGAGCCGGGCAGAAGGATGCGCGCACAGATCAGCTCGAGCTGCAGCCTCGGCGAGGTTGCTCCTGACATTTCGGTCAGGCCCTGGTTGAGCAGGTCCGCCGCTCGAGAGAGCTCTCCCTGGCCGAAACCTCTGGCCTGCAGGGTCAGTCGCTCGAGGCGGTCCGGAGGGACCTCCGGCAAGAAGGCATGAGCCGCCTCGGGGGCAGCATTGATGACGATGAGGTCGCGCATGCGTTCGAGCAGATCCTCGACGAAGCGACGCGGGTCCTGTCCCGATTCGATGACCCGCTCGACGGCACGGTAGACACCGCCGCCGTCGCCGGCGGAGAAGGCATCGACGATGTCACTGAGCAGGGAGTCAGGTGTGTACCCCAGGAGCGCGATGGCTCCGGCGTAGTCGACGCCGTCGGGACCCGAACCGGCGATGAGCTGGTCGAGCACGGACAGGGTGTCACGCACGGATCCGCCGCCGGCGCGCACGACGAGCGGCAGCACACCCTTGGCAACCTGCACACCTTCGCGGTTGCACAGGTCTTCCATGTAGTTGCCCAAAGCCTCGGGCGGGACCAGGCGGAACGGGTAGTGATGGGTTCGCGAGCGGATTGTGCCGATGACCTTCTCAGGCTCGGTCGTCGCGAAGATGAACTTGATGTGAGGCGGCGGCTCTTCGACGATCTTGAGCAGCGCGTTGAAGCCCTGCGAGGTCACCATATGGGCCTCATCGAGGATGAAGACCTTGTACCGATCACGGGCCGGGGCATAGATCGCGCGCTCACGCAGGTCGCGGGCATCGTCGACGCCGTTGTGGCTGGCTGCGTCGATCTCCACGACGTCGAGCGAACCCGGGCCGCCGTTGGCCAGGTCCTCACAGCTCGGGCACTCACCACAGGGCACCGGAGTCGGCCCCTTGGCACAGTTGAGACACCTCGCCAGGATCCGTGCCGAGGTGGTCTTGCCACACCCTCGGGGGCCGGAGAACAGGTAGGCATGGTTGATGCGGCCACGTTCGATCGCGGCCTTGAGCGGATCGGTCACATGCTCTTGACCGATGACCTCATCGAAGGTCTCTGGGCGGTATCTTCTGTACAGTGCGGTGGACACATGCTTAGCCTAATGCCAACGGCTGACACGACACACGCACCCGTTCCTCGTCGCCATCGTGAGCTTGCGCCCACTGTCGTTGTGGACAAGCGCGTGAATCGGGCACGATAGAGATCATGAGCAACTCCTCCTCCCATTTCCCTGACGACGATCATGCCGAAAACGATCCGGCGAAGACCTACCGCATCGGGCACAAAGAGCGTGACGAAGCGATCGAAGTCCTGCGCGAAGCCGCCGGCGACGGTCGCATCACGGTGGAGGAGCTCGACGAACGCATGGAGAAGGTCCACGCTGCCCGCTTCCCGGTTGACCTCGACGAGGTCCTCTCCGACCTCACCATCCAACTGCCCTCTGATCGATTCCGTCCCGGTAGCGCTGTCGCCCGATCGACTCCTGCGGGCCGGGCCATCGACTCAGGCAAGCCGTTGGTCATCAAGGCCGGCTGGGAGAGCGACCTCCGCCGCGGGCGGTGGCAGGTCCCGCCCTACATCAGGTGCGAGCCGTCGATGTCGAACGTCGAACTGAACTTCCTCGAGGTCGAGACCGACCTTGAGGTCATCCATGTCGAAGTCGTCGCCGGAATGGGGTCGGTCGTCGTCGTCGTTCCCGATGACTGGGCCGTCAACGTCGACGACCTGTCCAAGTCCTGGGGCTCGGTGAAGTCCGTGGTCAACGCTGTTCCAGAGGGCCGCAAGCCGATCATCGAAGTCACCGGCTCGATCGGCATGGGTTCCTTCCGGGCCCGCTTCGCGAATTTCCTCGACCGTCGTCGGATGGCCAAGTGATGGAGCCGGGTCTCGGCGCCGTCATCTTCCTCATCCTGACCATCATCGTGGTCTTCAGCGTGGGTGCCTTCCTCGTCTACCGGGTGATGAATCGTCCCAACGCACACATCGGCTCCCGCCTGCCCACAGAGGATCCCAACGCCGAGGTGGGACCTGAGGACGGATCGGACCCTCCCTCGAATCCTTGAAATCCGGGTCGAAGCGTGGTCGACTCAAGTCATGGTCGATGTCCAGATCGCCCGCATCGAGCCCGACGACGTCGACGGGCTCACGCAATGGCGTGCGCTCATGTGTGAGGCCTACACCGTCGGCCGCACCGCCGCCTGGTGGCAGAGCCTCGAGTCGACCCTCACCCAATTCGCACAGCCGCGCTCCGACAAGGCCGACATCGCACTCGTGGCCCACCTCGGCGAAGTACCCGTCGGCGGCGCCGAGATCAACATCGTCACCGACGCCCCTGCCGATGTCGAAATCGGGATCCTGCCCGCGCACCGACGACAGGGACACGGCACGTCGATCGCCGGAGCCGTCGCGGATCTGCTGCGTGGACGCACGGAGCTCGTCCAGACCGAAACCTACTGCCCGGAGGGGGTGGCCTTCGCACAGGCACAGGGACTGATCATCGGCAATGAGGAACAGCGGCTGCTGCTGGACCTGCCGGCCTACCTGCGTGATGATGCCAACCGCTACAGGGACCCGGCTGTGAAGTCACGGCTGGCGATAGACCCCGATCCGAATGTGTCCATCACCTCGTGGATCGGTGGCTGCCCGGACGAAGCAGTCGAGGACTGGGCACGGCTGCGTCAGCAGATGGACGAGGACGTCCCGGTCGGTGACCTCACGCGCACGCTCAAGCATGCCGGTGCCGACGCGATCCGCACCCATGAGGAGCGGATGGCCGACCAGGGCTGGATTCTGGTCAGCTCGATCGCCCACGTCGACGACCACACCGCCGAGGTCGACGACAATGCCGCTGACGGGCCGGTTGCTGTCGGGTACACGGAGATCATGGTCTCTCGCCACGAGACGGACATCGTCGTCCAGGAGGACACCTTCGTCGAGGCAGCGTATCGCGGTCGTGGCATCGGACGCGGGCTCAAGGTCGCGAACATGCGCCAGCTCCACGAGATCCCGGAAGTCGCCCAGGCCGACTGGATCCAGACCTACACAGCCACGGGCAATGGGCCGATGCACGCGCTCAACCGGGATCTCGGCTTCTTCCCTGCGGATTCCATGACCGCGCTCGAGGGACGTTTCGACTACAGTTGAGTGTGAAAGTTCCGGCTATCTGATCGAAGCAGGCACCCGTGTCATCGAATATCCTCATCACCGTCTTGGTGTTCATCATCGTCGTTCTCATCACGGTGATCGTCATCCGCAGGCGTGCTGCCAGCCGCCCCAAGTTCGAAGAGAATGCGGCCGCACCCCGCCGACCACAGGATCCGTTCGCGCCGGAGCAGAACGCAGGCGGGGATCCGGAGACGATCAAGGCCGGTGACCTGCTCGAATTCGGCAATGAGAAGTTCTTCGTCCGCGGCACCCTGCGCATCTCAGAGGGCGGCTACGACTGGGCCGAGCACTTCTTCCAGGCCGACCAGTCGGCTACCCGCCTGTGGCTGACCGTCGAGAATGATCCCGATCTGCAGGTCTCCCGGTGGAGTGATCGCCCCGAGCTCGACATCGAGCCCAAGGCCAAGACCATCACGATCGAGGGCACCGAGTACAAACTCGTCGAGCACGGCACCGCCTCCTATCGCTCCGAGGGCACCACCGGCCTCAATGAGAAGGGCGGCGTCGACTACGTCGACTACGAGTCCGATGACCACAAGCTGCTCGCCTTCGAACGCTTCGACCACGGTCGTTGGGAAGTGAGCACCGGCGAATCGATCCCGGTCGGTTCCTTCACCATCTATTCGGGCAGCTGATGACACTCACTCCCCCATTGACACACCCGGTGCCGGCCCAGCACCTGAGCGTCGACGTGGCCTTCGCCGATACGTCTGCCCAGGCGCTGACCTTCAGCCTCAACCATGGCCGCATCACCCCTCTGGCCTCCGACTTCATCGACCTGCCGTCGTCGAATGGGCAGGATCGTTTGCAGCTCGAGCTCCACGTCATCGGCTCCTCCCACCAAGTGATCCTGAGCGACAACAACACTGACGCGTTCATCGAAACCTTCGCCTGCCTCGGCGAGGATGAGCGTCCCGGCTGGGACACGACCCGCACCACCGCTGGAACCTGGTCGGGATTCACCCGACATCAGTTCCGCTGCGAGCTCACAGATGTTCCCGGCAGCTTCAGTGATGCCGCCGCCGAGGTGGTGGCCCGTTCGAGTGCCCACGACCGTCACCTCGTCGTTGACTTCCCCGGTGAACCAGGTGCGCTGACGGCGCTGGCCCTGACCGACTGCAGTTCCGAGCAACTCTCCTGGCGGAGCTGGCACTGCTATCCACAGCACCGACAGATCGTGCACAGCCACAGCGAACTGAGGAGGAGATCATGAGCCGCGATCCCAATGTCTCCATGGGCGGAGGCTCCTTCAACTTCGACGCCGAGAACGGGCGCGGCTCCGGCGGCGGAGACCGCGGCTCCGGACCCTCGAACAACAATTCCGGCGGCCCGAAGAAACGCTCCGGCTGCGGCACCGTCATCGCACTGGTAGTCATCGTCCTGATCCTCGGCAACATCATGAATGGCTGCACGGATGACTCGGACGGCTCGGGTGGCGGTGGCGGCGGATTCTTCTTCCTGCCCTTCTTCGGCGGCGGCTCCAGCAGCGTCGGATCGAACTACGGCGACGGCTCGGGATTCCGCGGCGGCGGACCCGGCACCGGCAAATGACAGCGTTCGCGGCAAATGACAGCACCGACAGCACTCTGAAAGGCAATCATGTTGGCAGAACTCTTCCTTGAGATCGGGATCGTCCTCTCCTACGCCGTGAGCGGCCTCGCGCTCATGCTCATCGGCTACTTCGTCGTCGACCTCCTCACCCCGGGAAAGCTGCACGTCATCCTCTGGCAGCAGAAGTCGAAGAATGCCGTGATCCTCGTCGCGTCCGACCTCCTCGGTGTGGCGATCATCGTCATCGCCGCGATCCGTGCCAGCGCGGATGACTTCGTCTTCGGCATCATCTCCACCCTGGTCTTCGGCATCGTCGGCATCATCCTCATGGCCCTGAGCTTCCTGCTCATCGACGCCTTCACCCCCGGCAAGCTCGGCGACATGATCAAACCCGATGCGTTTCACCCTGAAGTGTGGGTCAATGCCTCCGCTCATGTGGGCATCGCGGGCATCATGGCCGCAGCGCTCCTTTGAGTTCACCGACAGAATCCGCTGACGCCGATAGCATCGGCGGCAGCAAACCGATCACGCTGCCGCTGAAGCCAGGACCCGCCCGCTTCTTCGTGCTCCTGGCCGTCTTCATCTGCGCCAGCTGCGGCATGGTCTACGAGCTCGCGCTCGTCGCACTCGGCTCCTACCTCCTCGGCGACACCATCGTTCAGGCCTCGATCGTCCTTTCGGTCATGGTATTCGCGATGGGCATCGGGTCCCTGGCCACGAAGCGCCTGACCGAGTTCGCCGCAGTCGCCTTCGCCCTCATCGAGGCCGCGCTGGGCATCATCGGCGGCCTCTCGGTCATCCTGCTCTACCTCGCCTTCGCCTTCGCCGACATCTACACAGTCGCGATGGTCGCCCTCGCCTTCGTCATCGGCGCGCTCATCGGCGCGGAGATCCCCCTGCTCATGGAGCTCGTCCAACGCATCCGGGCGCAGAAGGCCTCCAGCGCCGTCGCCGATCTCTTCGCCGCGGACTACGTCGGCGGGCTGGTCGGCGGGCTCGCCTTCCCCTTCATCCTGCTCCCGATCTTCGGTCTGCCCAGAGGCGCTCTGGCGGTGGGGATCACGAATGCCGTCGTCGGCATCCTCATCGTGCTCTGGCTCTTCCGCACCGAGATCCGCACCCGCACACAGGTGATCCTGGCTGGCCTGCTCGTCTTCATCGTCGGCGGACTCACCGTGGTCTGGGTGTTCACCGACGACATCGAGATGACGACCCGGCAGCGCCTCTACCGGGATCCGATCGTCTATTCCCAGCGCACGGACTACCAGGAGATCGTGCTCACCGAGTCACAGAAGACCGGGGACACGCGGCTCTACCTCAATGGAGATCTGCAGTTCGCTTCGGCCGACGAATATCGCTATCACGAGTCCCTGGTCCATCCGCTCATGGATGGGCCCAAGCGCAATGTCCTCGTCCTCGGCGGCGGGGACGGTCTGGCTGTGCGGGAGATCCTCAAATATCCCGATGTCGAATCGGTGACACTCGTCGACCTCGACCCCCGCGTCCTCGAACTCGCCAAGACATCGGACCACTTCACTGACTTCAACGAAGACTCCCTCGATGATCCCCGAGTGAAGACCATCGCCGCCGATGCGTTCACCTGGCTGCGCGAAGCCGAGCACACCGCCTACGATGCGGTCATCGCCGATCTCCCGGATCCGGACGATGTCGCCACCTCGAAGCTCTACAGCATCGAGTTCTACGGACTGATCAAACAGGTCATGTCCCCCGAGGCCAGGCTCGTCGTCCAGGCTGGCTCCCCGTACTTCGCTCCGGAGGCCTATTGGGGCATCGGGGAAGCCGTCGCCGAGGCGGGCCTGGCCACCACGCCCTATCACGTCGATGTCCCCAGCTTCGGTGACTGGGGCTATTTCCTGGCCGATGCCTCCGAAGGCAGTGGAGCCGAGGAGCAGGGTCCGAACGTGACAATCCCCCGGGATGCTCCCGAGGGATTGAAATTCGCGACGGCTGAAGTGCTCGCGTCCTCCACCACGTTCGCGCCCGACCGTGATCGGGCTTCCGTCGGTGATGTTGAGGCCTCGACCCTGCTCCACCCTCGCGTGCTCGACCAGGAGCGCGGAGCCTGGGTCGGGTACTAGGCCCCGAGGAGTCCTGCCAGTCCGGCGAATCCTGCGATGGACAGCCCGAGCAGTCCGCCCAGCACCGCCACTGAGATGAAGACGATGCCGAGGATGAAGCCCCATTTGCCCATCTCGTTGTCGCCGAAACCCGCGCTTCGTGAGTTCTTGCGCGCCATATGGCCGGTGATGATGCCGACGATGGGGCCGAGGAAGTTGAAGCCCAGGAAGGTCGAGAGGGTCGCGACGAGGGAGATGATTCCCAGGACCTTGCCCGGATCTTCCTCTGCCCGGGCGCGGTAGGACTGCGGTGGCTGTGCGCCGGTGGCGTAGCCCTGGTTCGGTTCCAGGTAGCCCTGGCTGCCGGTGTTCGAGGGGTAGTTGGTCTCTGCTGTGTAGTCGGAGTTGGGGGTGGGGGTGGGGTTCATCTTTCTGCCTCTGCTTGTGCGGCTGCTGTTGGTATCAGCTTAGGAACTTGCACTTGGCAGGGGAATGATACAAACCGTTCAGCTGTTCGGGGGTTTTCCCCCGCCTCGCCCAACGATGCGGTCCCTCACTTCACATCGACGAGGGCATGGTCCTCTCGGCCCATGAGGTAGAGCAGGATCTCCACGGGTTCACCGGTGATGGTGAGCCCCTGGGCACCGCCCTTACTCCCGCCGGATTTTCTGCCCGTGCTGTGCTGGCCGAATCCGGGGCTGACGATCGTGACGCGGCCCTCGGCCTTGGCAGCGAAGGGTAGGAGCGCGGTTCGGCACGCTGTCCACACGGCACGGTTCTCCGGCAGGGACAGCCTGCGTGGGATCCATTCGATCTCCGCGCGTCGGATGTCCTCGTGGTGGACGATGTATTCGGCGGTGTTCATCACGGATTCGACGCCGGGCCACCGACCCGGGGTCCACCTCGGCGGGGATGCCACGAGACCCAGCAGACTCGAATACGGCATCGCGGCATACACACGTTCCTGCTCCTCGCGCTTGCCTTCGAGCTTCGGCATGAAGATGCCGAGGGCGGCCACGGGGTGGCGTTCGCGGATGACGAGGTGGGTGGCAAGGTCACGTGTCGTCCAGCCCTCGCACAGCGTCGGGGCGTCTTCACCGGCCCTGTTGGCTGTATCGACGAGGCGGAGGCGTTCGGTTCGGGCAAGATTGCTCATGCCTGAAGCTTGTCATCATCGCCTTGGATTCCTCTGAGTGCCCACCCCTTGACGAAGTCGCCGACGCGGGAGATCGAGCGGTAGTCAGCAAGCTCATCTCCCCTGGTGGGACCGTCTGTGACGATGACCACCGGCTTCCCGGCCTTCGCCGCCGCCCGCACGAAACGCAGCCCCGACAACACCGCGAGCGAGGATCCGAGCACGACGATTCCACTCGCCTCAGCGCAGATGCGATTCGCCTCCTGCAGCCTCGCCGGAGGCACGGAGTCACCGAAGTACACGACATCGGGTTTGAGGATTCCACCGCAGCGGGGGCAGTCGGTGACCACGAAGTCCGCCGTCTCCTCCAGATCCACGTCACCGTCGGGGGCCGTCTCGACATCGATCGGATCGATTCCCACGAGTTTCGCGAACTCGGGGTTGAGCTCGCTCAACTGGATCTGGACCCAGTCTCGGTCGAACATGTGCCCTTCCTTGAGGCAGATGACACGATCCAGGCTGCCATGCAGATCGATGACCGGACTGCGACTGCCCTCCTCCCGTGCCGCGGCCTGGTGGAGTCCGTCGACATTCTGCGTGACGATGCCGGCGACGGGCAGCTGAGCGAGCCCCAGATGTGCCGCATTAGGCCGGGCAGAGCGCATCCGCGGCCAGCCCACCCAGGAACGCGCCCAGTAGCGGGCTCGCTGGTCGGGATGGGATAGGAAGGTCTGGATCGTCATCGGCTGGCGGGGAACGGCGTCGGGTCCCCGATAGTCGGGGACTCCCGAATCCGTGCTCATCCCGGCCCCGGTCAGCACCGCCCACCCGGAAGTGTCGATTCCCACGGCCCCGGCAGCGCCGGTGAGCACGTCGATGATCTCATCATCGCTGTGGCTGGGCTCGGGTCGTGTCCGCCCGCGGAGCGGATCAAAGATGACTGCCACGAATCCTCCCTCGTCGAAATGCTGCAGGGTTAGTCTGGTCCCATGGTCAGCATATTGCTCGTTCATCATTCCCCGTCACAGGCAACGACTGAAATCGCCGAGGCGGCCCTGTCCGGACTGCGCATGCCGGAGCTGGGTGACGTCGACGTCATAGTCCGTCCCGCCTTGGAGGCGACGGCCGAGGACGTGCTCGCCGCCGATGGGTTCGTCCTCGGCACGACGGCGAACTTCGGCTACATCTCCGGAGCCCTCAAGCACTTCTTCGACACCACGTACGACGCGGTCAGGGAGCCGACCGCCGGTCGCCCGTTCTCCTATTGGATCCACGGCGGCTACGACACGACCGGAGCGGAGACCGCGATGAAGCAGATCACGACGGGTCTGGGCTGGAGGCTCGCCTTCGACCCGCTCATCGTCACCGGCGAGGTCACCGCCGACCACCTCGGCGCGACCACCGAGCTTGCAGCCACAGTGGCTGCTGCGGCTTCTGCCTGAGCCCTGCTGCGAGAACAACTTCGCGAAAGTACTTTCCATTATGGAAAGTACTTGCTAAGCTGTAATTACTTCCATCAGGAAGTCACCGTTTCTCGGTGAGGACAGCAACAAAGGAGTTGTCATGACCACGCCCACCCCGCAGCAGGCCAAGGACCTTCTCTCACAGGTCGAGTCGAATCAGGCCCACGCCCGATCCAGCGATGCCTGGCCGCTGGTCACGATGCTCTTCGTCTACAGTGCGGCCATCTCTGTGGGGATCCTCGCCGTCGGACTCATCGAGGACAATACGATCCAACTGATCATCCTCGGCGCCGGCGGCGCCTGGCTGGTGCCGGCCCTCATCGTCTATTCCGTGAAGGCCCTGAGCTGGAGTCGCCGGTCAACCGTCCTGCTCTGCACCTGGCTGCCGCTGACCTTCGTCGCCCTGTTCACAGCGATCATCGTCGACTCGTTCACTCCCACGTCGTGGGTGCCGTTCGCCGCTGCCGGCTTCATCTGGGTCCTCTCCCCCATCATGGCCCTTGTCGGACTGCGCCGCTGAGAAAGGACGAGGCACGATCATGAATCCCTACATCAGCACCGACGACGAATCCGATGACACGATGGACAACCTCGGCGAGTCCTTGACTCGGATCGAATCAGATCTGAACAATCCCACTCGACTCGGCATCGTGGCGAGTCTGAAGAATCGGGACCGCGCGGAATTCAAACTCCTGCGCGACTCCCTCGGCGTTTCCGACTCCGTGCTCTCCCGCCACATCTCCGCCCTCGAGAAGGCGGGGCTGGTCGAGGTCCGAAAGGGCTATGTCGGCAAACGCCCCCGCACATGGGTCGCCATCAGCACAGACGGGAGCGCCCGACTCGACGCTCACGTTCAGGCCCTGCGGGAGCTCGCCGGGGGCGGCGCTGACCAGCAGTGACGTTCTGAGATTTCCCGGTTAGCATGGGGACAACCGATGCAAGGAGGCGTCCATGGCCAGCAGCACAACCACCTCGGCGAACAGCGGACTCGAGTTCCGTGAGCTGCACGAGGTCTCGGAACTCATCAGATCCGGGCGGCTGAGCTCCAGGGCAGCCACCGAGGCCATGTTCGACCGGATCGACGAACTCGACCCTCACCTCCTGTCCTTCGTCACCCTGATGCGCGAATCGGCCTTGGCCGCCGCCGACGACCTCGATGAACGTCTGGCGCGCGGGGACTGGCTGGGTCCGCTGCACGGTGTGCCGCTGGCGATCAAAGACCTGGCCTACACCCATGACGCGCCGACAGGTGCGGGCACCACGATCCACGCCGACTTCCAGCCCGACTTCGACGCCACCGTCGTGGCTCGCCTGCGGGCGGCCGGGGCGGTGATCCTGGGAAAGCTGCGGCTCACCGAGGGTGCGTTCACCGGACATCATCCCGACCTGCCGACCCCGGTCAACCCTTGGGAGCCCAACACCTGGTCAGGGGTCTCCTCGAGCGGTTCGGGCGTCGCGACCGCAGCCGGCCTCTGCTACGGCTCGTTGGGCTCGGACACCGGAGGTTCGATCCGACTGCCGTCCTCGGCCAATGGGGTCACCGGACTCAAATCCACCTGGGGCCGGGTCTCACGCAACGGCATCTTTCCCTTGGCGCCGAGCCTTGACCACATCGGACCGATGACGCGCAGCGCACGCGATGCCGCCATCATCCTCGAGGCCATCGCCGGCCATGACCCGAACGACCCGACGTCGGCGCTTGAACCGGTGCCCCGCTACAGCCGGCAGCTCAGGCTCGAGACCACCCCGGTCGTCGGATTCGACCGCGAACTGGCAGCCGAACATTTCGATGACGTCACCAACGAGATGCTCGAATCCACCATCGAGGTGCTCCTCGACCTCGGTTGGCGCGTCCTCGACGTGCGCACCCCCGGATTCGCCGAAGCGGCACAGGAATGGACTGCCCTGTGCGGAATCGAGACCGCGGGCGTTCACGCAGAGAACTACCCGTCGAGGTCGGCCGAGTACGGTCCCGACCTCGCCGGCCTCATCGAGATCGGGCGCGGCCTCAGCGCCATCGACTACCACGAGCTGCTCGAATCCCGGCGAGCATTCACCGGTCGCATGCGCGCTCTCATGTCCGACATCGACCTGCTGCTGCTTCCAGGCATCGGAGCCGCCTCACCGACGATTTCACAGATGGAGAATCTCGGCTCCGACGCCGAGCTGTTCGCCGGAGTCACGATTCCGACGGCACCGATCGACAACTGTGGCATGCCCTCGATCACTCTGCCCGCCGGCTTCACCGAGCGCGGCACCCCGCTGGCTGCTCAGTTCGTCGCCGGTGACTTCAAGGAGGGCCTGCTGCTGGCCGCTGGGCATACCTTCCAGCAGGCCACCGATTTCCACCGACAGCACCCTCACATCGTGGCCGTCTAGTCGAGGCTCACTGCGCCTGCCCAGGTCGGGGGCGCAGATCGCGGTCGGCTGCGCCTATCCTGGTGAGGTGCCCACGATCAGACCCTTCCGCTCCAAGACCGCACGCGTGGCGACGGCCTCCGAACGGACGCTGCCGAGCTACACCGCAGGTCAGGTGGAGATGCCGCTGCGGATCATCGGCTCCCAGGAGGCGATGGAGCACGAGACCTACTGGTCCGAACATTCGCATCCGACACATGAGCTGCTCTGGCGCGAGGCCGGGGTCGGCACGGTCACGATCGATCAGCGCACGTGGACGATCACCCCGCCCTTAGGGATGTGGATTCCCGCAGGAGTACGGCACTCCGGATGGACGCCCGCCGGCGTCGTCGTCTACGCCGCGCAGTTCAGCCTCGACAACCCGCTTGTCAGCGATCGGCCCACTGCCATCGCCATCACCCCTCTGCTCCGGCTCCTTCTCGATCGACTTCAGCACACCGATCCGGGGACTTCCTCCTACTCACTCACCGAGGCGATGATCCTCGACGTCATGACGCCAGCGGACAACGAGCTTCTGCTTCACATGCCGAGCAATCCGCTCATCGCTCCGATCGCCAACGCGATCATCGAGGGCCCGGCGGATGCCTCGAGTCTCCAGGACTGGGCGAGGAAACTGGGGATCAGCGGCCGCACCATCACCCGCGCCTTCGAGGCAGAGACGGGTCTCGGCTTCGGGCGCTGGGCGACGACGGCACGGGTCCAGCACGCGGTGAGCATGATCAGCCTCGGCGGAGAGGTCGACGAAGCGGCCGCCGGCGTCGGCTATCGCTCGGTCAGTGCATTCACGACTGCATTCAAGCGCATCACGGGCACCACACCGGGACAGTTCCGCCCCAGCGCGAACTGAGGAGCACGCGAGCTGAAGATCACTCGTGTCCGTTTCGCGAAATCATCTGTCGTAAATACGCCATTGCGCGCAGGCGATTCCTCCGATAGTTTGTTTAGGCACACCTAACTCAATCTCGCTTCTGGGGTGTGCTGAGAAGCACCTCCGAAAGGAAGAGATGTCCCGTCCGCTTCGCGCAATGACCGTTGCAGCAGCCATGTCCACCGCACTCGTGCTCACCGCCTGCTCATCTACCGAGACCCCCGCAGATGCGAAGGGCGGCGACGAGTCCTGGACACCGGTGACTATCGAGCACGCACTCGGCACCACCACGATCGAGGAGAAGCCCGAAAGGGTGGCCACCGTCAACTGGGCCAACCACGAGGTGCCGTTGGCACTGGGCGTCGTCCCGGTGGGCATGGCCAGTGCCGACTTCGGCGACGATGACGGCAACGGCGTCCTCCCCTGGGTCGAAGACAAGCTCGAGGAGCTGGATGCAGAGACTCCGGCTCTCTTCGACGAGACCGACGGCATCGACTTCGAGGCTGTCGCCGATACCCAGCCCGACGTCATCCTCGCCGGGTATTCCGGTCTCACCCAGGAGGACTACGACACCCTCAGCGAGATCGCGCCCGTCGTCGCCTACCCGGAGACCGCTTGGGGAACTCCCTGGCGAGAGATGATCGAGATCAACAGCAAGGCGATCGGTCTGGCAGAGGAAGGCGAGGAGCTCGTCAAGGACCTCGAGACCGAGATCGACTCGGCGGTCGCCGACCACCCTGCGATCAAGGACATGTCGACGATGTTCCTGACCCACGTGGATCCCTCGGACCTGTCCGAGGTGAACTTCTACACCACGCATGACACCCGCGCCATGTTCTTCGAGGACCTGGGCATGCAGGCACCCGCCAGCATCCAGAAGGCCTCCGACGAGACCGATCAATTCTCCTCGACCGTCAGCGCCGAACAGGCCGACGTCTTCGACGATGTCGACATCATCGTCACCTACGGCGGCGACGACCTGGTCACGACGCTCGAAGACGACGAGCTGCTGTCTCAGATGCCCGCGGTCAAGAACAAGTCGATCGTCAACCTGCCCGGTGATGCCCCGCTCGGCACTGCTACGAACCCCACACCGCTGTCCATCTCCTTCGTTCTCGATGACTACCTCGACGAACTCGACAAGGCCGCCACGGCAGCGAAGTAGAAGCGGACACTTCACACGATGACGTCACAATCGACAGTCGAGTCGACCGCCGCCAAGCTGCGGCGGTCGACTCATGTCCGCCTCGCATGGATGCTGGCCGCTCTTGCAGTGGTTGCCGTCCTCATGATCCTGTCCACGATGATCGGCTCCCGCAACGTCGGCCTCGACGACGTTCTTGCCGCCTACGGCGGGTCGGCCGCGGGATTCGATCAGGCCGCGGTCGCCAAACGCATTCCGCGGACCCTGCTCGCCGTGTGCGTGGGAGCGGCTCTGGGCATCTCCGGGGCTGTGATGCAGGGCGTGACGAGGAATCCTCTGGCCGACCCAGGCATCCTCGGTGTCAACACCGGCGCGTCCCTGGCCGTGGTCATCGGCATCGCCTTCTTCGGACTGTCAACGGCCGACGGCTACATCTGGTTCGCCATCGTCGGCGCCACTCTCACCGCGGTGTTCGTCTATGCGGTCGGGTCACTCGGGAGGCAGGGTGCGACCCCGCTCAAGCTGGCCCTGGCCGGGGCGGCCACCGCCGCTGCACTGTCGTCGTTCATCAGCGCCGTGGTCCTCCCCCGCGGAGACATCGCGGATCTGGCACGCGATTGGCAGATCGGCGGGGTCGGGGGTGTGACGTTCGATTCGGTCACACTCATCCTTCCCTTCCTCATCGTCGGCTTGCTCATCAGCGTCTATTCGGCGCCTGGCCTCAATGCCCTGGCCCTCGGCGATGAGCTCGCCGCCGGGCTGGGACAGCACGTCGGCACCACCAGAATGGTCTCCGCTGCAGGTGCGGTCCTCCTCTGCGGGGCAGCCACCGCCGTCGCTGGACCGATCGGCTTCGTCGGGCTCGTCATCCCCCATGCCTGCCGTCTGCTCATCGGCATCGATCACCGCTGGCTGATCCCGTTCTCGGCAGTCACCGGAGCCGCACTGCTCACAGCCTCGGACATCCTCGGTCGCATCATCGCTCGACCGGCCGAACTCGACGTGGGCATCCTCACCGCGCTGATCGGCGCCCCGTTCTTCATCGCCATCGTCCGCAGACAGAAGGTCCGTTCGCTGTGACCCCACCGAACCCCGCGAACCCACTCCTCGCGCCGACCAGCACGGCAGAATCGACATCGACGATCGCTGCCGTGGCACAGCTGCGGAGACGACGCTCCGCCCGTTGGACCGGCTTCGTCCTCATCTTCAGCGGGCTGGTGCTGCTTACTTTCCTGCTCAGCCTCATGGTCGGTCAGACCTTCTATTCCTTCGACAAGGTCCTTCGCGTCATCGGCGGCGATCAGGTCCCCGGCGCCACCTTCACGGTCGGGCGCCTGAGACTCCCCCGAGCCGTTCTCGCGCTCCTCGTGGGTCTGAGCTTCGGCCTCGGCGGGGTGACGTTCCAGACCATGCTGCGCAATCCCCTGGCCAGCCCCGACATCATCGGGATCAGCTCCGGAGCTTCGGCCGCGGCTGTGTTCGCGATCGTGACTCTGGGCCTGGGCAGCACGGGAGTCTCGGTCATGGCCATCGTCGCCGGTCTTGCGGTGGCGTTGGTCATCTACATGTTGTCCTACCGGAATGGCGCGGCCGGTATCCGGTTGATTCTGGTGGGCATCGGCGTCTCCTCAATGCTCAATGCGCTCATCAACTGGGAGCTGACCCGGGCCGCGCAGTGGGATCTGCAGGAGGCGCTGCGGTGGCTGGCCGGAAGCCTCAACGGGGCGAGCTGGGACAAGGTCGTGCCGCTGCTGTGCGCGCTCATCGTGCTGGTTCCCATTCTCTTGGGGCAGTCGAGGAACCTCTCCATCACGCAGCTCGGGGACGAGACCGCGGAAGCGTTGGGAGTGCGTGTGTCGAGGACCAGGCTTCTCGTCATCGTCGCCGCTGTCGGCCTCATCTCCTTCGCCACCGCCGCTGCCGGACCGGTCGCCTTCGTCGCCTTCCTCTCGGGCCCGATCGCCTCTCGACTCATCGGGCCGGGACCCTCGCCGCTCATCCCCGCCGCACTCGTCGGAGCCCTGCTCGTGCTCGTCGCCGACCTCGTCGGACAGTTCGGCCTCGGCACCCGTTACCCGGTCGGAGTCGTCACGGGCATCCTCGGTGCCCCCTACCTCATCTATCTCATCATCAGGATCAATCGTTCGGGAGGTTCCCTGTGACCAAGGACCATTCGCTTGCCGCCCAGGACCTGCATCTGGCCTACGGTGACACAGAGATCATCAAGGGACTTGATCTGACCCTGCCGCCCGGCCAGATCACGGGCATCGTCGGGGCCAACGCCTGCGGCAAGTCCACGCTGCTCAAATCGATGTCCCGACTGCTGACGCCCAGATCCGGCGCTGTCATCCTCGACGGCAGACAGGTACACACGATGCCGGCGAAGCAGCTCGCGCGGGCCCTGGGACTCCTCCCACAGACACCGATCGCTCCCGAGGGCATCACGGTCGCCGATCTCGTCGGACGCGGTCGCCATCCCCACCAGGGGGCCTTCTCACGATGGAATGCCCAGGACGATCTCGCTGTCGCCCAGGCTCTGGATACCACCGGAACCGCGGACCTGGCCGACCGTCCCGTCGACGAACTCTCCGGCGGCCAACGGCAACGAGTGTGGATCGCAATGGCCCTCGCCCAGCAGACCGACATCCTCCTGCTCGATGAACCGACCACCTTCCTCGACGTCAACCATCAGGTGGAGGTCCTCGATCTGCTCACCGAACTCAACCAGGGTTCAGGCGTGACTATCGTGATGGTCCTGCATGATCTCAATCTGGCCGCACGGTACTGTGATCGGCTCGTCATGATCGCCGACGGCGGGATCCATGCCTCCGGGGCTCCCGCCGAGGTGCTCACCGAAGACAATGTCCGCAACGTGTTCGGTCTCGAGAACAGGGTCATCGAGGATCCTGTCTCCGGTCAGCCGCTGATGCTCCCGATCGGCCGTCACCGCACTCTGAGCTGATTCCTGTGCGTCAGACTTCTGATCTGACTCAGGCCCCTGCTCTGCGGGCCACGATCTCCGTGATCCAGGTCGGGGCGAAGGGCGACGTGCAGTTCGGCGGGGTCGGATAGTCCTTGAGGACGCCGAGGCGGTTGCCGATGTCGATGGCCCGTGGCCGCAGGTCCTCGTTCTCGATGCCGATGTAGGACAGGGTTTCGTTCATCGCCCACTGCAGGCGCTCATCGGCGCCGAGCATCTGCGCCTCGATGGTGTCGAGGAGACCGGACAGGTCAAGGCCCTCGGGTGACTTGTTCACACGCTCGCTGGTCAGTGCCCAGCCTGCCGACGCCACGATCGGATCAGGGTCGTCCATCCAGTCCAGGCGCAGCGATTCGGCATGCTTCGACTTCTTGACGATGTAGTTGACCAGCCAGCCGTGGACCTTCGGCACACGCGCCTCGCGCAGCATGGCATCGAGATGCTGTGCGTCATAGCTGCGGGGACGCATGATGAGGATCGCGACGAGGCGCGCCGCGGTATCGCCGGTGGTCCACAGTTCGACGGCGAGCTCGTCGTTCTTCTTCAGCTCCTTGGCCACGGCCCGCAGCTTGCTCAGATTCACACCGTGATCATCACCGTGCTTCTCGTTGACGGCACGAGCCTTGGGATCCTCCATCGCCGCCAATGTCTCCATGACGCTGTCCACGTTCGCTTCGACCATGCGCTCAGATTACCGCGAGTTCAGGCGAGCTGCCTGACGCATGAGGTGGTCGCGTTCGGCGAGGTTGCTCGCCTTGGCCGCGGCTTCGACGTAGAGCTTCGCCGCCGCCTCGTCTTCTCCTGCCCGTTCTCGCAGGTGGGCCTCGACGGCGAAGTAGCGCGGCAGCGTCTCATCGAGTCTGCCCAGTTCGGCCAGTCCGGCCACCGGTCCGTCGGCTTCACCGATCGCAACGGCACGGTTGAGGGACGCGATCGGGCTCTCGTTCAGCTTGAGGAGTTCGTCGTACCACTCCACGACCTGCACCCAGTCGGTGTCCTCGACCGTCTGCGCATCGGCGTGGAGTGCCGCGATGGCGGCCTGTGCCTGATACTGGCCGAGTTCGTCCCGACCAAGGGCTGCCTGCAGGATCTCGATGCCCTCGACGATGAGCCGTTGATCCCACAGGGTGCGGTCCTGATCGGCCAGCGAGATGAGGCGACCGTCGGCGCCGAAGCGGGCATCGCGGCGGGCGTGGTGGAGGAGCATGAGGGCGAGCAGTCCGTCCACCTCGGCGGAGTCGATCATCGACGCAAGCGTGCGGGTCAGTCGGATCGCCTCGGCGACGAGGTCGACCTCGCCCGAGTGCCCTTCGTTGAACACGAGGTAGAGGGTGGTGAGCACCGAGGACAGGCCGCCGGGTCGGTTGAGCCGGGACCCTGCGATCGTGGATTTGGCTCGGCTGATGCGTTGAGCCATCGTCGACTCGGGCACCATATAGGCTGCGGCGATCTGCTTCGTCGTCAGTCCGCCGACCGCCCTCAGGGTCAGGGCCACCGCCGAGGCGGGGCTGAGGTCGGGATGGGCGCAGAGGAAGTAGAGGTCGAGGGTGTCATCGGCGTTCGGGACGCCGTCCGTCCCGGGTTCGGACGAGGTTTCGGGCTCGGCGAGAGTGGCGGCCATGACCCGTTCCTCGCGTTTCATCCGCGATCCTTCAGATCGCACGATGTCGAGGAACTTCCGCCATGCCACCGTCACGAGCCAGCCCCGCCGGTCACGGGGCGGGTCGGACGGCCACGATCGCAGGGCTTCGATGAGCGCGTCCTGAACGGCGTCCTCGGCGGTCGCGAAGTCTGCTCCACGACTGACGAGGATGCCGATCACGGCGGGGACGAGCTCACGCAGCTCCGCCTCGGCGAGGGGATCCCGATCGATCATCGCGAACTCCGTTCGCGTCCCTGATCATTCGTCCACGCTGGGTGCGTGGTCGAGGAAGGGGCGCAGTTCGAGCCATTCGTTGATCGGCTCTCCTCCCTTGCCCGGTGCGGCGGACAGCTCACCGGCGAGTTCGAGAGCGCGGTCGTAGTTCTCGACGTCGATGACCATCCACCCGGCGATGAGGTCCTTCGTCTCGGGGAAGGGACCGTCGGTGACCGGAGGCTTGCCCGGTCCGCCGGATCGGACGAAGGTGCCCTCGGGCGAGAGTGCCTGGGAGTCGACGAATTCGCCGGAGTCCTTGAGTCTGTCGGCGAAGGCGTTCATGTACGCCACATGCGCGTCGACCTCGTCGGGACTCCACTGATCCATCGGGGTGTAATCCATATACTGCTCCGGCATCCGATAGTGCTTGAGCATGAGGTACTTGGCCATGATGGTCTCCTTGTCTCGTGCCGCTCGCACGGGATGTGCTCGCTGACATGTCTGGGACGCAGCCGGACTCGTGTTCTCGACATCGGCGGCGAAGTTTTCTCGTTTCTCTTCGGCTCCGGTCATCGAACACAGTCCCAGAATAGGCCGATGTGTCCGTCCTGGAACATGCGTCACCGGATCCGAACACGAATCGGCCCAGGTCACGGCTCCGCGCTGAGAGGCTTGTCTTGTACGAAACACCGACCGCTTTTTGCACACGAGACCAGGAGAAGATCATGAAGGCACAGACACTTCTCAAAACCATCACCGTTGCCGGAGCTCTCGCCGCGACCCTGACACTCTCGGCCTGCGATATGAACATCACCTTCGGCCCAGAAGGCCAGGGGCAGGAACAGGGCCAGGAGCAGGACGGCCAGCAGGCGCAGCAGACCGAGGACACCGAGACGACCGCCGAAGAACCGGCATCGGATTCGGGCTCCACCTCGGACTCCGCCGGTTCGGGTTCGTCCGGCACGAGCGATAGCGGCACGACGGACAACGGCACCACCGGCAGCGGCGGATCCACCGATTCGTCCAGCGCCTCCTCGGCGAGTGGCTCCTCCACCTCGAACGGCTCGTCGTCGACCGGATCGTCGTCCTCGAGCGACTCCACCTCGAGCGGATCATCGTCGTCGAGCGGCACGACCGACAACGGCTACCAGGGCCCGCGGATCGGCGAAGACGGAGTCGAACTCGACGCCGACGGCAACGGCAAGATCCCCGCCGACGTTCTCGAGGCGGACATCAAGAACGCCTACGCCAAGCAGGGCACCACGGTCGACACCGTCGACTGCTATTCCGACCTGCGGATCTTCTCCCACAGCGGATCGCAGAACTGCACCGTCACCGCTGCCGGCAAGAATCACTACGGCACTGTGAAGATCACCTCGGCGTCGCAGTCCGGCATCGGCTACAGCCTCGAGTTCCCGAACATCTGAGCCGTCCGCCGAGCCCGCGAAACGTACCCCTCGAGCGTCTCGCATCCCCGAATCGCATTCCCCTGGTCATCCCGACCAGGGGAATCCGTTCGTCGCGATCTGGAACAACTCTGCACTTTCCGTTGTTGTGTCCAATGTAGGCGTCGGCCCAGCTGCACGTCGGCCTCGAGGTTTCGGCCAGCCGAGCCCATGTCAGATTCGACAACCTCACCAATCACAACCGACAAGGAGCACCATCATGGCACTCTCTGACAAGAAGATCGCATTCCTCCTCACCAGCGGCGTCGAGCAGGTCGAACTGACCAGCCCCCGCACAGCCCTCGACGAGGCCGGAGCGACGACCGTCATCGTCTCCCCCTCAGAGGGGACTCTGCAGGCGATGGAAGGCGATTGGGAGCACGCGAAGACCTTCGACGTCGACGTTCCCGTCGCCGAGGCCTCGGTCGATGACTTCGACGCCCTCGTCCTGCCCGGCGGCACCCTCAACTCCGATGCCCTGCGTCTGAATGAGGACGCCGTCAACCTCGTCAAGGCGTTCTTCGCCGCCGACAAACCGGTCGCGGCCATCTGCCATGCTCCGTGGATCCTCGCCGAGGCGGGAGTGGCCAAGGGACGGAAGCTGACGTCCTTCATCTCGACGAAGACCGACCTCATCAACGCCGGAGCCGACTGGGCCGACACCGAGGTGGTCGTCGACGGCAACCTCATTACCTCCCGCAGCCCCGACGACCTCGACGCCTTCAACAAGGCAATCGCTGATAAGTTCAGCTGACCTGGAACGATGCCTCTTTCGCCGAGGCGGAACCACCTCGGCGAAGAACTCCCCGGAACGATCGTTCCGGGGAGTTCGTCTGTTCGTCACCTGGGGTCTTGACAGCCGCGCTTATGACCTACTCATGCCAGCTTCCCCGTTTGTCAAGGCGACGACTCCTACCCTCGCGGCACTGCTCATCGGGTTCCTTCTCGTTCTCTGCTCCACACAGCCTCCGGCACATGCTGCCTATGCGACTTCGGGTGCGATCGGAACGATGCACAAATCGCTCGGTGGGAATTCCGGCAAGCTCGGCCCAGCGGTCGGCCCACAGCGGTGCACGCTGATCCAGAAGGGCTGCTATCAGTCGTTCAAGCACGGCAGCATCCATTGGACGAAGGCCACCGGCGCCCATGCGACTCTGGGCGCGATCCGCACAGCATGGAAGAAGTCCGGGTGGGAACGCGGTCCGCTCGGCTATCCGACGAGCAACGAATACCGCTCAGGTTCGGAGGCCCGGCAGAAGTTCCAGAACGGCATGATCGTGTGGACGGCGAAATCCGGGGCGAAGGTGACGCTGACGAAAGCGCCGTAGTCGTTCACGATCAAGGGGTCGGGGTTCGGCCATGGGGTCGGGATGAGCCAGTACGGAGCGCGCGGAATGGCGACAGCCGGAAAGTCGTCGACGCAGATCCTGCAACACTACTACACGGGTGCCAAGGTCACGACGATGTCGAAGAACGCCGACGCCAGTCTCAAGGTGCAGCTGCTGACCGGTAAGAAGTCCGTGACGGTCACTCCGCGGTCCGGCCGTCTGCGGGTCAAGGTCGGGTCGAAGACCATCGAATCGGGCTCGAAGGTCACGATCGAACGGACGTCATCCGGTTCGGTCAAGGCGACCGTCGGGTCGAAGAGCTATTCGGGGTCGAAGCTCACCCTCGAATGGCAGAGCACCCGATATTGGAAGAGTTCGTCGGCGACGACGGTGTCGGTCAGCGGTGCCCAGAACGGGGCGACCGGCACCTACCGACACGGACGGCTCGAGATCGGTCAGCTGAAGAGCTCGCTCAACGTCATCAACGTGGTGGGTCTCAACAAGGAATATCTGCCGGGCATCGCCGAGATGCCGGCGTCGTGGCAGTCCGAGGTCCTGCGCAGTCAGGCCATCGCTTCGCGCACCTACGCCTACCGCAATCTCGGTGCGGTGAAGCCGGCCTGCGGGTGCAACGTCTATGACGAGGTGGCCTCGCAGCGTTTCCTCGGGTGGACTCATGAGAATGCAGGCGATTCCGGTCCATGGCGCAAGGCCGTGGCCGCGACACAGACCACGAGCGGGTCGACGGTGAGGTCGGCGCGCCTCATCACCTACAAGGGCGGGCTCATCGATGCTGTCTACTCGTCGTCGGCCGGGTCGAAGACGCATTCGGCTGCCGAGGTGTGGGGGTCGGCCGTGCCGTACCTGGTCTCGGTCGATGACTCTCCGTCGAAGTATGCCTCTGCGCAGAACCCGAACGCCTCGTGGTCGGTGACGGCCAAGCAGGCCGACATGGCACGGGCCTTCGGGCTGGCAGACGTCCGGTCTGTGGCGGTGGCGAAGACCGGCTCAGGTCTGGTGAAGACGGTGAAAGCCACCTCGGTGAAGGGGAAGACCGCGAGCCTCACCGGCGATCAGCTGCGAACGAAGCTGAAGCTCAAGTCCGCGTCATTCAGCGTGGCCTGAGGGAAACCGACTGGCTGACTCAGACTCCGGCAGGGGTGAGCAGTCCCCTGTTGACGAGTTCGGCTTCCTTCTCGCGCACGATCGGGATGACGGTCTTGCCGAACGCTTCAAGTTCCTCCTGGAAGTGGAGGAAGCCGGTGAGGATGAGGTCGACGCCGATCTTCTTGTATTCGATGATGCGGTCGGCGACCTGTTCGGGGGTTCCGATGAGCTGGGTACGGAAGCCGTCGTTGTACTGCACGAGGTCTTCGAAGCTCGAATCCGCCCACATGCCTTTCTTATCCGAGGTCGCGGCTCCGGCGGTCTGCACGGACTCGCGGAATCCTTCGACCGCCTCGGCGTCGGCGTGTGCGATGATCTCGCACAGCTGGTCGCAGGCTTCGGCTTCGGTGTCGCGGACGATCACGAACCCGTTGAGTCCGAAACGGACTTTCCGATTGTGGGCGCGGGCCACCTCCGAGTGCTGTGTGCGGGCGAGCTGTGCCAGATTACTGAGACACAGACCACACACGGCGAGCAGATTTCGCGGGCCGCCGCGCACCGTCACAATGAGGCATTCCGCCACGGGGCGTCATGCGATTTGCGCCTCGGGCAGCGGTCCTGCGCTGCGGCCCACTCAGCATCCCTCACCCTCACCGGCGCACCACCCCGTTGCACCGGTGCGTAGTGCTGCGAATGGTGAGGGATGCGGAGGCACCAGTAGGAAATGCCACGGCCAATCCGGATTGCCACGAACGGTGAGGGATGCCCGAAAGGCGACGGCGAGGCCCGCGCTCGGCTCGAAACCGGGTGAATCGACGAAGTCCCGGCCCGCAGAAACTGCGAGACCGGGACTCCCGTGGCGGAGGATAGGGGATTCGAACCCCTGAGGGCGTTAACCCAACCCGCGTTCCAGGCGAGCGCCATAGGCCACTAGGCGAATCCTCCGCGAGCCAGCCTATATGAGTCGTGTCGACAATGCGAAATCAAGATGGCCAAGTGTGAACCATCACACTAATCGCAGATAGAATCCCCTCCAGTCCCTGCCGCACCGGACCTGGCTTCGGACCTCGTTTTGTGCCTCGAGGATGCTCTCGACTACACTGATCGATGGCTCCCCGTGCGGCGTCATCTTGTGAACTCCCCCAGGGCCGGAAGGCAGCAAGGGTAAGCGAGCTCTGGCGGGTGCACGGGGAGTCCTTCGATTCTCAAGGTTACAATTCCACAACTCCCCCTCCCCTATGTCAGTCCAGGTCAGGGCCCATCTCAACGACGATAAATGGCCTTTTCCCGAGGAATTCAGCCACTGCTTTAATACTTTCGTGATTTGGCTTCACTAGCATGGTCTGCAGCTCTCATCCCTTTGCTCGAACGAGGATCCCTGTTTTGTCACCCAAGAAGATTCACGGGGCGGTTGCTGCCCTTTCAGCACTCGCTCTACTCACGGCCTGCACCCCGGCAGACTCTGACCCCGACGCGACTCGCGATGGTGCGAAGACGGCCGAAGCCGAGGCCGCAGCCGAGCCGGTGTTCCGAATAGGGAGCGTCTCCGAAGCCGAGGCAGCCCAGGCGACGGAACAGGGCTCGTCGGCGAAGGCTTCGAACTCCACCGCCTCGGCTACGCCCACCAGCACACAGACTTCTGCTCCCCAGCAGACCGGCGAAGTGGTCGAACCCGGTGCAGAGACAACAGCTGCCCCCGGCGAGCGCATCAGCCTCAGCGTCGAGAACGCGGCGCTGAGCGACATCTCCATCACCGAATCCGACCACCCGCGCATCAAGACCGATCCCGGAGTCTTCTTCGACACCGCCGGGAGCGAACTCGAAGCAGCAGACAGCACCGAAGACGCGAAGGCGGGATCTTCGACTCCAAGCGAATCAGCCTCAGAAGACTCAGACGCGATCACCGCCCCCGACGACGCCGCGGCCTGGATGTCTGCCTACGACCTCGTCGCCGACAGCACATACGAGCTCTCGGCCACAGCCACCTCGGCGGATGGAGAGGAACACGATTTCACCTCCACGGTCACGGTTTCGGCCGGCGACGCCTCGCCGATGGCGGTGCGCACGATCCTCTCCGATGACCAGACCGTGGGCGTCGGAGCTCCGATCATCCTCACCTTCGGATCCACGGTGGCCAAGAAGTACCGTGACGACGTCGAGCACCGCTTGTCGGTCAAGGTCACGGACAACGATGGGAAGAAGCGCAAAGTCGAAGGCTCATGGGCCTGGCTGCCTGATGACCCGCAGTCGCGACTGCACTTCCGTCCCAAGGAATTCTGGCCCGCGCATTCGAAGGTCTCCGTCGACGTGCCGCTGAAGAACGTTCCCACGACCGATGACACCGTCGGCCAGAACGATCTCACACTCGATTTCGACATCGGCCGCAAGCAGGTCGTCAAGGCCGACGCCAAGACCCACCGCATGGTCGTCACGCGCGACGGCAAAGAGGTCATGAACTTCCCGGCCTCATTGGGTGCTGCGAAGTCCCCGTCCTACAACGGAACCCATGTGGTGATGTCCAAGGCCTCGGACTACACGATGACCTCCGAGCAGTGGGACTACGAAACCGATGTGCGCTGGGCCGTGCGCATCCACAACAACGGAGAGTTCATCCATGCCGCGCCCTGGTCGACCGGGGTTCAGGGGTCGGCGAATGTCTCCCATGGCTGCATCAACCTCTCGACCGAACGGGCCAAGCAGTACTACGACTCGGCGATCTTCGGCGACCCGGTCGAGATCACCGGTTCGAATGCCACCCTGTCGACCGCAGCCAGCGACATCTCCGACTGGGTCTATGAGTGGGATGACTGGAAGAAGATGAGCGCGCTGCCTACTTCTTGACGTTCTCTGCGGCCTTGTCGATCATCGGCACATAGCGCTTGAGCGTCCATGGGACGGTGAGCGGGTTGATGATCGATGAGGCTGTGACGAACGGCTGGTCTTCGGGCGCGACGACCGCGCCGGACTTGATCGCCGGAATGTTCGCGTACACGCTCTGTGCCTTGATCTCCTTCTTGCTCTTCTCATCGGAGTAGAACGTGAAGATGAGGTCGGAGTCGTCGAGTTTGTCCGCGTTCTCCAGCCCGATGAGCGCGGAATCCGTACCCGGGGCGTCATAGTTCTTCTTGAGTTCGTCGACGACGGGGTCAGGAGTCAGACCCAGAGCCGAGACCATCGCCACTCGCTGCTCGTTGGGGTAGAAGACTCCGAGGGTGCCCGGTCCGTCGTTGTAGATGTAAGAGAACGTCAGTCCCTCGTATTCGGGCCGCTTGGCCTCGGAGAGCTGCGTCTTGATGTCATCGACGAGCCCCTCGGATTCCTTCTCCTGTCCCAGGGCCTTGCCGATGGTCGTGATCTGCTCGTCCCATTCGATCGTCCACGGCTGCTTGGGGTAGGCGACCGTGGGTGCGATGGCGTCGAGCTGCTTGTACTGATCTGCGGTGACGCCGGACCATGGTGCGAGGATGACATCTGGTTCGAGTTCGGCGATGGCTTCGACATCGAGCTCGGTATCTCCCTGGAACTGCTTCGGCAGCTCCTCGCCCTTCTCTGTCACGGCTTCATGGATCCACGGCATATAGCCGGTGTCATCGCTGCCCCAGGCGTACTCCTCCATGCCGACAGGTGTCTTGCCCAGCGCGATGGCGGTCTCGGTCGACCCCTGCCCGAGGGTCACGACGCGCTTGGGCTCGGCCTCGATGACGGCCTTGCCCAGTGCGTGTTCGATCGTGACGGTCTGGAAGTCGTCGGAGGCTGACTTCGCAGAATCCGCCGAGTCCTGGCTGCAGGCGCTCGCGCTGAAGGCGAGTGTGACGATGGTGCCTATGGCCATGGCCCGGCGAGTGAGATGAGCTGACATTCCTGCCCTTTCGTCGGTGAGGGTCGTGGTCGACCTCTCCACTTTAACAAAGGACAGCCTAACTTAACTTCGCGGCCTGGATGCAACTCGACCGCGCGTTGGTCCCGCTCAAGGACATGGCGGGGCAGCCGGCATTCGTCTGCTCAGAGCAGAAATCCGCGTCAACCTCGTCGATTCCTCCTAGGATCGCATCATGGATGCACTTCACGTCACAGATGCGTACGCCGACCGGACTCCGGCGCTCCTGTGGCGCGAGATGCTCGGGAGGGTGCTGCGGCTGCGCCGCACCGAGCTGGGCCTGACCCTGGCTCAGGTCTCACGCCGCTCGGGAGTCTCGACCCAATACCTGTCCGAGGTCGAACGCGGCCTCAAGGATCCCTCTTCGGAGGTCATCGAGGCAATCGCCATAGTCCTCGGCCTCGCACTCCCCCAGGTGCTCGTCCTCGCCGCCGGCTCAACGCCGACAGCCGCGCCCGCGACGGTGCCCGCATTCGGGCTCACCGGACGGGCGCAGCTGTCCCTCGTGGCCTAGTCACACCGGCCGGGTGCCTCAGCTTGTACCCGAATCGAGGCGATTGGCCCTGAGAACCTCGAGTCTGCCTCGGTACTCGGCCTCGTCGATGTCACCTTGGGCGAAACGCTCGGACAGTGTCGCCTCCGCGTTCTTCGTCGACCCGAATCGGCCCTGACCATCTGCCCAGGGCGGTCCCCCGGCTTGGCGCCAACGACGCCGAGTGAGCGTGATGATGAGAGTGACGACCAGTCCGATGATGAGCACCCAGAAGATCGGGATGAGGAACAAGAACGGCCAGGCCGCGGGTCCGTGTTCCATGTTCATAATGCCTCCTTGTCAGGAATCCACGTCGCTCGTGGATATGACATCAATCCAACTCCTGCAGCCGCCTCGGCGAATCCCCCGCTGGGAGTCACTTCGGGTACTCGCTGAGGATGAGCTCCTACTGTTCGCGCAGCCAGCCCGGGGAGACCAGCCCGGACTCATAGGCGAGCACGACGAGGTGGACCCTGTCGCGTGCGGCGACCTTGCTCATGATGCGCGAGATATGGGTCTTCGCCGTCAGCGGTGAGAGCACCAGCTGCGCCGCGATCTCGTCGTTCGACAGTCCCTGCCCGACGAGGGCGAGCACCTCTCGTTCACGTTGTGTCAGCACGTCGAGATGCTTCGCCGGCTCCGCCCGCAGTCCCAGGGACATCCTCGACAGGAGGTATCGGGTCACCTCCGGTGAGAGCAGCGCCTCCCCCTCGGCGACGACGCGCACCGCTCGGATCAGGTCGACCGGTTCGGTGTCCTTGAGCAGGAATCCGCTGGCACCCGCCCTGACCGCGCGCACGATGTACTCGTCGAGGCCGAAGGTCGTCACCAGCACCACCCGAACGTGCCCGAGGTCGGGATCGGCTGCGATCGCCTCGGTGGCCCACAGTCCGTCACCGTCGGGCATCCGAATGTCCATGAGCACGACGTCGACCGGCGTCGCTGCCAGTTTCTCCAACAGCTCTTCCCCGCCGGAGGCCTGCACACTCACGCTGATGCCCGGTTCCGCATCCAACAGCGAAGCGAAGCCGGCGCGAACCAGCTGGTGATCATCGGCAATCGCCACCGAGATATCGTTCATGCCTGAGCCTGCCGATCTGTTCGTCCGTGTCCGCTGGTCCAGGGCAGCCGGACGCTGATGTGCGTGCCGTCCCCGCTCGCCGAGGTGATCGCGAAGGTTCCGTGGAGAAGTTTCGTCCGCTCCCGCATCCCGATGATTCCGGTGCCTTCGTCTCGCCCGTGCATCGCGTTCTCTGTTCCCTGGCCATCGTCACTGATCTCGAGGTGCAGGAACTCGCCTTCACGGAAGACTCTGACGTTCGCCTGGCTGGCGGCAGCGTGGCGGACCATATTCGTCAGCGCCTCCTGCACGATCCGGTAGGCGGCCGCATCCGCGGCACTGCCGGGATTCTCTCGAGTACCGTCGGCTCGGAGCTCGCGCCGGTCATCGAGGTGGATGGCTGGTCGCCCGGTCATTGCGGCGATGAGTGCCGGCAGCTCGTCGAGGCCCGGCACTGGGGCCAGCGGCTCGGCTGCGCCTGCGTCGGCACTGGCCGCGTCAGTGCCGGCCGCGTCGGAGTCGAGATCGCTTGGGCCGGCAGCATCCGAGCGCATCGTGTGGAGCACTGAACGGACCTCGTTGAGTCCCGTTCGACTCAGCTCCTTGATGGCGGCGAGCGCCCGTCTGGCCTGCTCGGGGTCCCGGTCGATGAGGTGTTCGCCCACACCGGCCTGCACGTTGATCTGGGACAGGGAATGGCCCAGCACATCGTGGAGGTCCCTGGCGATGCGCAGCCTTTCGGCCGCAATCACCTCCTGGTGCCGGGCCTGCGCCTCCTCGGCCGCGAGCCTCCTGCCTTCGTGCCTGCGCCGAGCGAAGGCTCCGATGCTCAGGGTCATCAGCAGACCGATCGTCGCAGAGGCCACACGCCCCACCGACCAGTCGACACCGAGGAAGGGACCGAGCAGCAGGGCACCCAACCAGACACCGGCCGCCGAGGCGATGGCCCAGATCTGATGACCGCGGACCATGGCCACGACGAGAGCGAAGAGGAACGCCGCATAGAACGGTGTCATCTCAGGTCCGGTGAGCCCCTGCGCCCACATTCCGCCCGGACCCTCCCCAGACCAGGGACGATTACTTGGACCGTGGCTCCACGCACCGGACAGGCTGGATCCCGCCAGTGCGGCCCAGACGACGAAGTCAACCAGCGTCAGCCCGGCGATGATCGCGACTCTCGGGCCCGGCCATCGTGCACAGAGTAAGAAGATCATCGGGGACAGCAGGGCCACGGCGATGCGCACGCCCCCGGCCAGGGCATCGACACCATCGTGGGTGGCCATGAACACGGCGAAGGGCAGCTGCAGGAGCAGGGCCAGGACGCTCAGGGCAACCAGGAGCAGCCGAGGTCGACGACGGACGCGACGATCAGCATCGGGATCGCTCGCCTCGGCGGCGGCACGCCAGGATCGGCTCATCCTCCGATCGTAGTCACTGACACCGGATTCAACGTCGTACCACGGGAGTATCCGACCGGACTTCCCGCGGAGTACCGCGGCCCGGGAGCAACTCAGAGGATCTGATCGACGAGGCCGAAGTCCCGGGCCGCCTGCGCATTGAGCACGAGATCCCGGTCGAGGTCGGCATGGATCTGGTCCACACTGCGCCCGGTGCCCTTCGCCAGCATCGCCTCAACATCTCGGCGCTGCCGGGCGATCTCGTCGGCGGCGACGATGAGATCGGGGATTGCCCCGCGAGCACCCTCGGCATGGGGTTGGCGCAGCACCGCTCGAGCGTGTTCGAGCATCGAACGCTGACCGGGTTCGCCAGCTGCCAGGAGCACCGCGGCATCAGCGGCCGCCTGCCCCACGCAGATGGTCGCCACGGGCGCACCGATGTGGTGCATCGCGTCGTAGATGGCGGTCATGGCCGTCAGCGATCCGCCCGGTGAGTTGATGTACAGCTGGATCGGGAGTTCTCGGCTGCTCGCCTCGAGGTGGAGCAGCTGGGCGATGATCGTATTCGCCACCCCGTCATCGATCGGCACTCCGAGGTAGATGATGCGGTTGCCCAGCAGGTGGGAATACACGTCGACGATCTTCTCCCCGCCACCCGAGCGGTCAACGACATTCGGAATCGTGTACTGGCTCATGGCGCACCGATCCCGCCGCGCAGATCGGCCGGGGACTCGACGATGCGGTCGATGAGCCCGTAGTCCAGTGCCTGTTCGACCGTGAACCACCGATCGCGCAGGGAGTCCTCGAAGACGCGCTCATAGGTCTTTCCCGTCGCCTCGGCGATGCGATGCAGGACCGTGTCCCGGACGGTGCGCAGGTCCCCGGACTGCAGCTCGATGTCAGCGGCCGCTCCCCCGATGCCCGATGATCCCTGGTGCAGCAGGATCCGGGCGTGGGGCAGGGCGAGTCGTTTGCCGGGGGTGCCCATCATGAGCACGAACTGCCCCGCCGAGGCGGCCCACCCGAACGCCACCGTGACCACATCGTTGGGCAGAGTCTCGATCACATCGGCGATCGCGTGCATCATCGGCACCGATCCGCCCGGTGAGTTGATCCACAGGTGGATGTCACTGTGGGAGTCTTCGGCGGAGAGGAGGATGAGTCGCGAGATGATCTCCATGCCGTTCTCATCGCGCAGCTCCCCGTTGAAGACCACCGAACGGTAGGCGTAGAGCATTCTCTGGGACTCGGGGATGCGGGTCGTCGTCGTGGACTCGTCACCGTCGGCGAACCTCGGCGATGGTGAGGTGGGTCGGTTGTGAGCATTCTGATGTGCGATTCGTGTGTTCATGCCTCCACACTGGAGCTGGCTGTGCCGAGTCGGAAGTCTTTTCCGCCTTGAGCAGGAGGGTGCCGCTGTGAGCGGACGGCGTGCCTGTGCGCCCGGTGTGATGGTGCTGCCGTGATAAAATCGGGCGAGAAACCCCGACTGTGTCAAGGGAAGGCCGAGACGGAATGATGCTGAATCTGTGGATGACAGTTCAGTTCATCGTGGTGCTTCTCAGCGCCGATGCCGATACGGTCATTCCTCAGTCGTCGATGCATCTGATCGTCCTCGTGCTGCTCGGTGCGGCACTGCTGTCGCCGGTCGCACCGTGGTTGGCAAGGGCTCTCTTCAGGTTCCTTCCTCAGTCTCCTCGCGGTCTTTGGGGACGGGGAGAGCGAACCGAGGTTCGCGAATTCCGCATGCCCGAGGAACCCGGCACTCCGGGCACCGCTCAAGCCAGAGCCCCCTCCTTCGTCGTCCGCTCCTTCGCCTGACCGACGACGTGATCTCCGTGCTCCTCAAGCACGGTCGCCGACGCCACTCCTGCCTGTTTCCCTAACGGATCCCGCCTGTGGTGTCGCCCTGCGTCGTTCGGTCGTTGAACGTCCATGACGACATCACCACTGCTGCTCAACGCTGCACGGCCGAATTGCCTGCATCGGCAGCGCCCAGGAGGGCCATCACCATGAACATCTACGAATTTCCACCCATCGAACTGCTCGTCAACGCCGCCTATTGGGTCGTCACCTGGCTGACGACTCTGCTCGAACCATTGGCTGGCACCGCAAGTGCTGCGCTGGCGATCGTGGTGCTCACGATCATCGTCCGCGCCGTGCTCATCCCCGTCGGGCTCTCACAGGTCAGAGCCGGCATCACTCGCAAACGCCTCGCACCGAAGATCACCGAGCTGCAGACCCGGTACAAGAAGACCCCCGAGCTTATGCAGCAGAAGATGATGGAGCTCTACAAGGAGGAAAAGGCCTCCCCGATGGCCGGCTGCCTGCCCGTGCTGGCCCAGATGCCGGTGCTCATGGCCGTCTATGGAATCTTCATCCAATCCACGATCGGCGGGCACGCCAATGACCTTCTCAACCATTCCCTGCTGGGCGTCCCCCTCAACGCCGGCTTCGTGGGTCTCCTGACCGGAGGGAACCTGAGCGTGGTCTCGGCCGCAGTCTTCGGCGTCATCGTGATCATCATCGCCGTCGTCGCTGCCCTCTCGCGGCATCTGCTCACCCCCGATATGCCGCAGACCCCGCCCGTCCGGGCGTCTGGCAGCCAGAACTCCACCACCGAGGGACCCGCCATGCCGGACCTCTCAGGCGTGACCAGGGTGCTGAGCTTCATGCCCTTCATGACCGCGGTCATCGCACTGTTTGTGCCTCTAGCTGCCACGCTCTACCTGATGACGACGACAGCCTGGACCCTGACAGAGCGCCTCGTGCTCAACCGTGTCCTCAAGGTTCACGAGCAGGAAGAGGCAGTTCCTGCCGCATGAATGAAGCGGGGCCGGACCGGAAGACATCGCTTCCGATCCGGCCCCGTGCCGTGCAGGTGATCACCCTGCACAGGCGGCTCTGCCTCAGACTGCCACAGGAACCTCGGGTGATTCCGCGACCACTCGCAGTGTTCCGTCGTCAACCGTGGCGCTGACCCTTCCGCCTTCGGACACTGTCTCGTTGACGAGGAGGTCCGCAATGCGGTCATCGAGCTCACGCTGGATCACGCGGCGCAGCGGACGGGCACCGAACTCGGGTTCGTACCCGGTATCGGAAAGCCACTCCACAGCATCCTCGGACACGGTCAGGCCGATGCCCTGGTGCGCCAGACGCTCGACCGAACGCTCCAGCTGAAGACGGACGATGACGCGCAGCTGCTCACGATCGAGCCGCGAGAACATCACGGTCTCGTCGATCCGGTTGAGGAACTCGGGACGCATGAACTCCTTGAGCTTGCCCATCACCTTTGCACTCAGGTCCTTCTCGGTGACCTTCGCATCGGTGGAGCTGAAGCCCAGCGGGGTGCTGCCGGACATGAACTCGGAGCCCAGGTTGCTCGTCATGATGATGACGGTGTTCCGGAAGTCCACGGTCCGGCCCTGACCGTCGGTGAGACGACCGTCGTCGAGGACCTGGAGCAGCAGGTTGAAGGCGTCCGGGTGAGCCTTCTCGACCTCGTCGAGGAGGATCACCGAGTACGGCTTGCGCCGAACCTGTTCGGTCAGCTGTCCCGCTTCGTCGTAGCCGACGTAGCCGGGAGGCGAACCCACCAGGCGTGAGACGGTGTGGCGTTCCCCGAACTCGCTCATGTCGAATCGGATCATCGCCGACTCGTCATCGAACAGGGTCGCGGCCAGAGATTTCGCCAGCTCGGTTTTGCCCACGCCGGTGGGTCCGAGGAAGAGGAAGCTGCCGATGGGACGGTTCGGATCTCCCATTCCCATCTGGGACCGGCGCACGGCCTTCGACACTGCCGTCACCGCGTTGTCCTGACCGATGACGCGACCGTGGAGGATCTCTTCGAGCTTGGCCAGCTTGGCCTTCTGACCCTGGGTCATGCTCGCCGCCGGGATTCCGGTGGCACGGGAGACGACCTGTGCGATCTGGTCAGCATCGACGATGCTCGGCTTGGCGTCAGCCTCAGCGCGCTGCGCGCCGTCGTCCGGGTTCTCGGCTGCATGCAGCTTCTCCCCGAGACTCATGACCTCGTCGCGAAGTTCCCCGGCACGCTCATAGTTCTCTTCGCTGATCGCGGTGTTCTTCTCGGTCTCGAGTCGTTCGATCTCCGTGCGCAGGGCCTGGGTGTCGACCTTGGGCCCACGACGCAGAGACAGTCGAGCACCGGCCTGGTCGATGAGGTCGATCGCCTTGTCCGGCAGGAACCTGTCGTTGATGTAGCGATCGGAGAGCTCGACCGACGCGCGAATCGCCTCGGGCGTGTAGGTCACATTGTGGTGCTCGGCGTAGCGGTCCTTGAGTCCGTCGAGGATTGCCACGGCATCTTCGATGTTCGGCTCCCCCACGCGCACCGGCTGGAACCGACGTTCGAGGGCCGAGTCCTTCTCGATCGTGCGGTATTCCTTGAGCGTGGTTGCACCCAACAGGTGCAGATCACCACGGGCCAGCCGGGGCTTGAGGATGTTGCCGGCGTCCATCGAGTTGGATTCGCCGTTGCCGCCGGCACCGACGAGGGTGTGGAGCTCATCGATGAAGACGATCATCTCGCCGTCCTCGGCGACTTCGTCGAGGGTCCCGGTCAGGCGTTCCTCGAAGTCACCGCGGTAGCGTGTGCCTGCCAGCATGCCCGGCAGGTCGAGTGCGACGACTCGCTTACCCGAGAGCTGTGCTGGGATCTCGCCGCTGTGGATGGCCTGAGCCAGTCCCTCGGCGATCGCGGTCTTGCCGACGCCGGCCTCACCGAGCAGCACCGGGTTGTTCTTGGTGCGGCGAGCCAGGATCTCGATCGTCTCCTGGATCTCCTCGGCGCGTCCGATCACCGGGTCGAGTTCACCGTCGGCTGCCAGTGCCGTGAGGTCCGTGCCGAAACGCTCGAGCATGGTCTCCTCCGGCTGGCCCGCTCCGGGACCGCCCTGCGGGTCGCCTGCCTCGGCGGCTTCGGCTCCGGCCTGCAGCCGTTCCTGTGTCACGCCCGCCTGGGCGAGGATGCGGCCTGCTGGCATCTCGTGGTTGAGCACGAAGGCGAAGAACAGGTGCTCCGGGTCGACGTAGGTCGAACCGAACGCCCGTGCCACCTGGTAGGCGTCGAGGAGCGCGCGCTGACCGGAACCGGTAAGGGTCAGTGCGCCTTCGGGCTTGGTGTCTGAGGATGCGGGCAGACGGTCTTCGACGGCGCGGGCGACCTGCTCCGGGTCAGCTCCGGCCTGACGGATCGCCGAGACTCCGGGCTCGGTCTCTGCCATGGTGCGCAGAATGTGCAGGGCATCGACCTCCGCCTGACCGTGCTCTCTGGCATAGTCAGCGGCGTTGTCGATGACCTCGTGGCTGCGCTTGCTCAGCAGCTTGTTGATGTCGACGCTGCGCCCCTGGCGCGCGCCCTGCTGTCCCTGCAGAAAACGGGCAAGGAACTCGTCGAATGAATCTCCGCCAGAACCGGCGGATCCGAAGAACGTAGCCAATCTGATCTCCTGTCGAAAGTTGAGCCTATACGACTCAATCAACGACGAAGGAGGTGGTCTTATTCCCGAGTGCCGTCCCGATTTCCCGACTAGCCCTTCGAAGGCCAGCCGTTGGGCTCGCAGCCCTGCAGGCCTTTGGTCTGCTGCTGCATGAGCGGGGCCGTCTCGCCGGGCCCCGGGCACGATTCATGGCTGTGGCCAAGTGCGTGACCGACCTCGTGGTTGATGAGGTACTGACGGTATTGGGTGATGTCGTCGAACTCATCGGTGGCAGACACCCAGCGCTTGGCATTGAGGATGACGTTGTTGCCGTTGCGGCACGAGAGTTTGCCCAGGGTGCGCAGCGGCAGGCACATCGAATCCACGGTGTCGGGGCTGGCGATGGAGATCATCGCGTCCTCACCCTCGTCGACCATTTTGATCGACACATCGTCCAAGTCCTGCCAGCCGCGCTTGTCCTGCAGCGTCTTGATGATGAAGGCGCCCGCCGCATCGACGTCGATCGGCAGATTGTCCTCGACTCGCAGTGCGACCTTGAACGTTGAGCCCTCGTCCCGGTTCGGTCCGGTCTCCTTCTTCGGACGGTCCCAATCGCTGCTTCCCTTCATATCGATGTCACCTTCGCTGACACCGGCCGAACCAGCCGACTTCGCAGCGGCCGCCGCAGACTCCGATGCACTGGTCGTGCTCGGCTGACTCGTTGCACTCGGCGTCGAGGTCTCGCCGACTGCGACGGTCTCGCTCTGGGAAGGACCAGGTCGCGTCTCCTGCCCCGAGTCGGGTGCGCAGGCGCTGAGCCCGAAGAGCAGAGACGCCGCAACCACCGCCGAGGCGGCTCGCCGCTGACCAGTCGTGATCAGGTGACGTGTTGTGAGCAGTGGGCGCGGTGAAAGGCGGGGAAGTCTCGACACTCTCATGAGTCTAGCGTTTCCTCTCCGCCCACCGACGAAGATCGTCGCCTAGTCTGCCCTCAGAATTCGAGGACACCGCCGGGACCGCGCAGGCGTGCATGCAATCGGTGCTCGTTGCCTTCAACTACCTGGGTATCGCTGGCACCAAGCACCTCAAGAACACGGCGGGTCGCCTCGGCGTCCGAGGATTCTATGGAGAACTCTTCCAGCTCCACCGTCGGCAGAGCTGCCTCGGCGGGGTGGGTCGACTCGCCCCAGTCGATGAGGAAGGGCTGTGTGCCCTTGGCCGGCAAAGGGGCCCGGGAGGTCAGACGCCATTCCAGCAGCTCCCCCTCGGCAGTCTCCCGAGACATGTCGCGGACCTCACCGAAGTCGATTCCCTCAGTATTGGCTCCGGCGACCTTCGCGAGGAATGCGTGCGGATGGATAGCCCAGGTCTGCAGGGTCAGGCCATCGGCCAGATGTGCGTCCAGCGGCAGCGTGCCGTCTGCCGGTGGCGTCTGCTGTGGATCCGGGCCCAGGATCTCAAGGTAGGTGTGGGTGCCGGCAGATCCGCCTGCAGAGTTGAGACCGACAAGATAGTTGGCGGTTCCTCGGCCAGGGTGTCGCCCACCGGCGACGGCGCGGACTCCGGTGATGCGCTCGAATTCAGCGACCCCGGCTTCGAGCTCGGGCACCGTGATGATGAGGTGGTCAAGATTGGCGGGAATCGTACTCAGATCGTCCATGATCCACCGGGACCTTTCAGTGTGGCGTGCAGGGCTTCTGTGACCCCTGCCTCAACCTCGATGGTAGCCCCCAAGGATCTCAGAACTCTGGATGTTGTGTCTACATCCGTACTCGTCGCCCAGAACCGCTCGAGGCCGACCACAGGCATCGGTTGCCGCGCGGGGTGCGGAGAATCCTTCCAATCAATGAGGAACGGCTGAATTCCACCCAGCGCCAATGGTGCCCGCCTCGTCAATCGCCACTCAAGAAGCGTGCCCTCCGGTGTGCGGCGGGACATGTAATGCACCTCGCCGAGGTCGACGTTCGGTTCTTTCGAATGCGCGGCCGGCTGCAGGGAACGTGCACACGAAGTCACGACTGCGTCGAAATCGGCCGGATGGATGGCCCACCGCTGCACCGTGGGCTCGGTGATCCCCGCTAAGCGCGAGGCGGCAAGGGCTGGGTCCTGCTCGGGGTCGGGTCCGAGGATTTCGATGTAGCTGTCGCGATGAGCGTCGACGCTCACGTCTTCAGCCTCGAGACTGCCAGCTTCGACCTTGAGGCCGAGCAGGGCGTTGGCCGTACCCAGGCCCGGATGGGTCCCGCCAGGAATAGCCTTCACCCCAACGAGATCGTGATATTGCTCAACACTTTGTGCAAGATTCGGAACGGCAATGACAAGATGGTCGAAATCTGGAGGCAGCGACATGACTCAATATTAAGCGATCGGATTGACTGCCAGTATGCCGATGCGCTTAACTCAAAGCATGCAGACACACTCAGGGCCCCAAATGCTGTGGCGCCGACTTCACATCGACCTCCAGAAGGTCACCAGCTCCAATTGTTGAGCTATATCAACGACTAGTTGAGCGACCTGAATAACTGTCCACAGCCCGATCTCGGTTTCATCTGCACAAAGGACCACATTCCATGACGGACCTCCGTCCCTCCACCTCGGCGAGCCCCGGCCGGACCTACGGCCGACGCAATTTCCTCAGCCTCGGGCTGGGCTTGGGCACCATCATCACGCTCAGCGCGTGCACCCCCACCGACGACGCTCCTCTGCCCAAAGACGGCAACCCGGTGCAGGGCGGTGTCCTCACATACTTCGAGCCGCAGACGTGGACGCTGCTCTACCCGCCCTCGGTCGGGTTCTATCCCAATGGCGGCATCATGAACAACATCTCCGCACGGCTGCTGTGGCAGGATCCGGAGACCCTCGAACTCCACCCCTGGCTGGCCACGGAACTGCCGGAGATCAACGAGGATGCCACCGCGTTCACCTTCACGATTCGTCCGGGCGTGACCTACTCCGACGGCTCAGCGCTGACGGCGAAGAACGTGGCGAAGAACTTCGACCTCTTCGGCAAGGGCGATGAGGCGCGCACGCTTCCGGTCTCCGAACAGATCTCGAACTACGATCGCAGCGAAGTCCTCGGTGAGAACACGGTTCGCTTCCACTTCAGCGCCCCCTCCCCCGGCTTCGCGCAGGCGACATCGACGATGAATGCAGGCCTGCTCGCAGATTCGACTCTGAGACTCGACGCCGAGGGCTTCGGTCCCGGCGGTGCCACCGGAATCCACACCTGCGGGCCCTTCCACATCACCGAGGAGACCATCGGCACGAAGCTGTCTGTGCGGGTCCGCGAGGACTACGACTGGGCGCCACCGCACCTGAAACATCAGGGCCGGGCCCACCTCGACGGCATCGACTACCTGACCAACAACGAGTACTCGGTGCGCATCGGCGCCGTGCTCTCCGGGCAGGCCGACGGCGTCCGCGACGTCCAAGCTCCCGACGAAGCACGAGTGACCGAGCAGGGTCTGCGCCTCTATGCCAAGGCCACGAACGGCATCAACAACAGCGTCAACTTCCGGTTCCGGCACAAACTGCTTGCCGACCTCAGGGTCAGGCAGGCGATCATCGCCGCCGTTGACCGGCAGGAGATCGTCGACAAGCTCTTCACCCCCAACTACCCCTTGGCCACCGGACTCCTGGCCAAGGGTGCGATGGGCTACAAGGATCAGTCGGGATCGTGGGTCCACGATCCGAAAGCGGCGAACCGACTCCTCGACGAGGCGGGCTGGGGCGAGCGCAATGCCGCCGGCTTCCGCATCAAGGACGGCCAGGTTCTGGAACTGTCGGTCAACATCGCGTTGCCGCAGCCACGGTCGAATGAGGTGCAGACGCTCATCCAGCAGCAGCTGCGCCACGTCGGCGTGCGCCTGTCCATCAACCCCGGTGACCAGTCGAAACAGACCCTGGATGCTCTCGACCTCGACCGCGTACAGATCTACCATTCGATGGTTGCCCGCGCGGACTTCGACAATCTGCGCTCGAACTACTCCTCGGTCAACCGTGACGTCTTCCTCAATGGCAAGGACCGCGACGACGCCGCTGATGAGAGCATTGATCCCGAGGTCGACCGACTGCTGGACGAACTTGCCTCGGAGCCTGTGACGAAGAATCGGCAGAAGGCTGCGGAGAAGGTCCAGGACTACCTCGTCGAGAACGCCTATGTGCTGCCGTTCTTCGAAGAGCCGCAGGTCTTCTCCTTCCGTCGCCGGGTCAACGGTTTCGCGACCGAACCGGTGGGCCGTCCCGACTTCTACAGCACATGGTTGGCAGGTCAGAAATGATCCTCGATATCCGCTACCTCTTCCTGCGCCTGGGCCAGGCCCTGCTGGTCCTGCTCTTGGCGTTCACGGCCGCATTCATCCTGCTCAGCCTCATCCCCGGCGACGGTGTCACCGCCCGGTTCGCGGACCCCGCACTGGGCCTCTCGGCCGATCAGATCGCAGCGATCCGCACCGAGACCGGGGCCGATGAATCCTGGATCAGCCGCTACTTCCTCAGCCTCGGCGGGTTCCTCACCGGCAACTTCGGCTTCTCCGTCCAGACAGGTGCGGCCGTGTCGACGATCATCGCCGCCGCCCTGCCCTCGACCGCTGTGCTCGCCCTGTCCGGATTCGTCTCCGCCCTAGTGCTGGCAGTGGTCATCGCGGTGCTGGCGACCTACGGCCCCTTTGCCTGGCTGCGGAAGGTCCTCGACTCGGTGCCCAGCCTGTTCATCTCGATTCCCGTGTTCTGGTTGGGGATCCTGCTCATCCAGATCTTCTCCTTCCAGTTCGGTCTGGTCTCCGTCGTCTCCCCCGGCCCCGCCGAGGCACTCGTCCTTCCGACCCTGACCGTGGCAGTCCCGCTCTCGGCTCCCATCGCGCAGGTCCTCATCCGCTCCATCACCGACGTCAAGGCCTCCGGGTTCGTCAAGGTCACCGCGGCGAAGGGTGCCAGTGAGCTGTGGATCCTTGTCCATGCCGTCGCCCGCAATGCGGTCCTGCCCGGGCTGACGATCATCGGTCTGGTCTTCGGTGAACTCGTCGCCGGTGCCGTGGTCACCGAGACGGTGTTCGGCCGCAACGGCATCGGACAGATCACAGCCCAGGCCGTGACCCACCGCGACAATCCGATCCTCTTGGCCGTCGTCGCCATCGCGACCCTGGCCTACGTGAGCATCAACCTCATCGTCGATCTGCTCTACCCCGTCATCGACGTGCGTCTGCGCACTCAGCCAGGCGTCACCTCGGCGGGCAAGAAGCCTGCCGACGAACCCACCCGCCGAGCGCTGACGACGACCGCTGCCAGCGTCGGAGTCGACCTGAGCTGGGACGAGGCACCCGGAACACCCGGGACGTCCACGACGAAAGGCGGGGACTCATGAGCCTCATCGACACCTTCTCTCGCGCTCCGGGCACCTGGACTTCGCGCCCGGAAGCGCAGCGACGCGGCCGCACTCGCAGAAGCATCGGTCCCACCACGGTCATCTCCGCTCTCGTCCTGCTCATCGCCGTCCTGTGGGCACTCTTCCCGGGACTGTTCACCCACCATGATCCCAATGACGGAGGAACCACTCCTGCACTGTTGGCCCCGAGCCTCGACCATTGGTTCGGCACCGACCAGACCGGGCGTGATGCGTTCACCCGCGTTGTCTACGGCGCGTCCCAGTCGCTGCTGGCCGCCCTGGTGGCCGTGGGTGTGGGTCTCGTGGTGGGAACGGCGATCGGACTCATCGCCGGCACTCGCCGCGGCTGGCTCGACGATGTGCTCATGCGCTTCATTGACGTGCTGCTCTCGATCCCCGCGATCCTGCTCAGCCTCTCGATCGTCATCGTCTTGGGCTTCGGCACCATCAACGCGGCCATCGCCGTCGGCGTCACCGCCATCGCCCAGTTCGCACGTCTCTCAAGGTCAGAGGCGGTGCGGATCAACACCAGTGACTTCGTGGCTGCGGCTTACGGTTCGGGCGGCACCTTCTTATCCGTCCTGTTCCGCCACATCCTGCCCAACTCGATTTCGCCCGTGCTGTCCCTGGCAGTGCTGCAGATCGGGTCCGCGATCCTCCAGATCTCGACGTTGGGCTTCCTGGGCTACGGCACTCCCCCGCCTACACCGGAATGGGGCCTCATCATCGCTGAGGGCCGCAACTTCGTGGCCACCGCCTGGTGGCTGACGGTGCTGCCCGGTTTCGTCGTCATGGCCATCGTCCTGGCCACCCACCAGATCGGCAACACCCTGCGAAAGGCGACATCATGACCGAGTCCGTCCCCCTGCTGTCCGTCGAGAATCTGCGTGTCGCCTACTCACTCCGAGATGAACCTGCAGCACCAGCCGTCGATGGCGCCTCCTTCGCCGTGCGGCCCGGGTCGATGACCGCGGTCGTCGGCGAATCCGGGTCCGGCAAGTCCACGACCGCGAATGCGGCCATCGGCCTGCTCCCGGAATCCGCGCTGATCACGGGTGGGCACATCCGCCTCGGCGAGGTCCATCTGGGTTCACTGGGGGCCAGCGCCTGGCGTGGGATCCGCGGCAGCCAGATCGGCTATGTGCCCCAGGACCCCGGCAGCTCGCTCAATCCTCTGCAGACCATCGGGAAATCCGTCGCCGAGGCGCTGCGGATCCACAAGCGCGCCGACCGGAAGTCCGCCCGTGCCCAGGTCATCGACCTGCTGGCCAAGGTCGGCATCGATCGGCCCGAGATGCGCGCCGACCAGTTCCCACACGAACTCTCCGGCGGCATGCGTCAACGAGTGCTCATCGCCTCCGCCATCGCTCTGCGCCCGCGTCTGCTCATCGCCGACGAGCCGACCTCGGCGCTCGACGTGACCGTGCAGAAGCAGGTCCTCGACCTTCTCGATGAGCTGCGGGAAGAGACCGGGATGGGTGTCCTCTTCATCACCCACGACCTGGCTGTCGCCGGTGAACGTGCCGATGAGGTCGTCGTCATGCAGACCGGACGCGTGGTCGAGACCGGCCCGGCGGCTCGAATCTTCTCACGGCCCGCCACCGACTACACCTCACGACTCCTCGCCGACGCTCCGGCATTGAAGACGAAGTCACGCCACCGGTCTGCAGCCCCCGATGCACGCGCCGAATGGGAGGCCTCCTTCGTCTCTGTCGAGGGCCTGACCCAGGTCTATGCCCGAAACGATGACCAGGTTATCGGCGTCGACGATGTGTCACTGAGCGTCGAACGCGGAACCACCCACGGGATCGTGGGCGAATCCGGGTCAGGGAAGACGACGACAGGCAAGGCACTGGCCGGCTTCCTCACCCCTCAGGCCGGACGGATACGCATCGGCGAATTCGACACCACCGACACGTCACGGGGCCACGGTGCCCGGGCTCGCCTCCGGGACTTCCGACGCACGGTCCAGCTGGTGCACCAGAACCCGTATTCGGCGCTGGACCCCAAGCATTCGATCAGGCAGATCCTCACCGAGCCACTGCGTAACTTCCGCATCGGGACCCGCAGTTCACACCCTTCTCTTGTCGCCGAGGCTCTGGACAGGGTGGCATTGCCGATCGACTTCCTTGACCGGCGGCCCCAGGAACTCTCCGGCGGTCAGCTGCAGCGTGTGGCGATCGCCCGTGCCCTCATCGCGGGGCCGAAGCTCGTCGTCTTCGATGAAGCGGTTTCGGCCCTCGACGTCACCGTGCAGGCCCAGATCCTGACCCTCCTCGACGACCTTCAAGCGGAGCTGGGTCTGACTTATGTCTTCATCTCCCATGATCTCGCGGTCGTGCGACAGATCGCTGATACGGTGTCGGTGATGTCGCGGGGGCGCCTGATGGAGAACGGACCGACGGAGGACCTCTTCGCGCGCCCGCAGACCCACTACACACGTTCCCTCCTCGCTGCGATCCCCCGCCCCGTGATGCTCCACGGCGACGGGGAGAACATCGCGAAGAATCCGACAGTGCTCGCAGCAGCAGAAAGATGAGACCCAGACGATGACGAACAGCTCCACAGCACCCCGGCTCGGATTCTTCACACGCCTGCTCGAAGATGCACCGGCTGACCAGCGCTATCGGTTCGCGCTCGAACAGATCCAGGCGGCCGAAACCCACGGCTTCGACTCCGCCTGGGTCGCCCAGCACCACTTCTCTGCGGCCGAAGGCGGACTGCCTTCCCCACTCGTGTTCCTCGCCCATGCCGCGGCCCAGACCTCTCGGATCAGGCTCGGCACGGCGATCATCACCCTGCCCATGGAGAACGGTGTGCGCGTGGCCGAAGACGCCGCAGTCACAGATGTGCTCTCCGGGGGACGCCTGGAGATCGGACTCGGGTCCGGTGGAAACCCGAAGTCCTTCCCGGCCTTCGGCACCAGCTTCGACGAACGCCGCGAAGTCTTCGCCGACAACCTTTCCGCGTTGAAGACCCTCCTCGCCGGTCAATCCTTGGACACCGGGCACACCCTCTACCCCCAGGAGGCTGGTTTGTCTGAGGGTCACGGACTCTCCGAACGCCTCTGGCAGGCCACCTTCTCCGCTGGCGGGTCCGGAGCGGCCGGTGCCGCCGGGGATGGCCTCATGCTCTCGCGCACCCAGCCCCGCCCCCAGGACAAGCCTGAGGCGAGCCTCGACGAGGTGCAGCTGCCGGTCATCGACACCTACCTCTCGAAACTGCCAGCCGGAGTCGAACCCCGCATCCTCGCCTCCCGCACCGCCGTCGTTGCCGACTCCGAGGACCTGCCTGAGCTGCGTGCCCTGACCGAGCCGGCGCTGCGGGCCGAGGCCGACCGCCTCGTCGGCTACGACACCTCGGGGCTTAGCCTCGACGAACTGCTCATCGCCACCGACACTTACCTCGGCACACCCGAACAGGTCATCGAACGCCTGTCCACGGACCGTGTGCTCTCACGAGCCACCGACGTCAGCTTCCAGGTACACTCGGTGCCGGCAACGAACGAAACGACACTGCGGTCCATCGAACTTCTCGCCACTAAGGTGGCGCCGGCCCTGGGACTGATACTGACGACAGAACAGGCGGCCTGACATGACCGACATCATCAACACCCTCGCGGGAATCGCCGCGCATGACCCACTCGATGTCCTTCGCGATCATCGTGCACAGGCCAAGGAGAATGCGCAGCGCAGCTTCGAGGCTCTCTTGGAACCCGCCGAAACCGGCGGAATCTCCTACCGCGATCGCTACGCCGTCGCCGCCTTCACCGCTGGCCTGCTGGGCGCACCCGCCGCCGAGGAGTTCTACCGCGACCTCCTCCGTGACGAGGACGAAGTCGCTTCCTGGGCGATCGCCGAACTCCTCGACGAGGCTCTGGCCGAACTCGACTCCCGGTCATCGGTGCGCGGTCCCTATGGGACCTTCGAATCCGCTGACCTGGCGGCAGAGAACGTTGTCGGACCGTGGTTTACAGTGGAGAAGAATTCCATCGAAGTCCTCGGTCCGCTGTTGGCCGCCGGACTAGAATTCGCGCACCTTCTGGCCCTCCATCCGCGCGACGCTCGGCCCGAACACATGGCACTGCTGCTCGACGCCGGCTGGGACGAGGACTCGATCGTCACGCTCGCACAGCTCGTATCCTTCCTCAACTTCCAGATCCGCATCAGCACAGGCCTGACTGCACTCGCCCACGCCCCGGCCGCAGCCCAGGCCCCAGTCGCCGACGAGGCGCCGGAAGCGGTCAACGATGTCGGCGAGACCACCTCGGCGAGGGAACCGGCCGCTTCTTCCAAAGGAAGTGAGGCCCTGGCTCGGGTGGGCGAACGTGTCAGCGCCCACCCTGAACTCAGTCGCCCGAAACTCTTCCAGCAGTCCGGGTTGGGATGGGTGCCCTGGATCGCCCCCGTCGCCGAGGCGGACCTCTCCGATGCCCAGCGCGAGGCCCTCATCGAGGCGGGGCGGGCGAAGAACCCCTACTTCCGCCTCCTGGCCAGGGACCCGGCGGCTCTGCAGGCACGGACGCTGACCGACCTCGACATCTTCTTCAACACCACCGACGGGCTCGGTCGGGCCGAACGCGAACTCGCGGCGACCGTGGCCTCACGACTCAACGGCTGCCTGTTCTGCGCCTCGATCCACTCGGACCGGGCCACCGAGGAATCCGGGCGCCGGGACCTCATGCAGACTCTGCTCGACATGGGCATCGAAACGCCGTCCAACCTCGGCGATCCTGTCTGGGATGCAGTCGTCGACGCTTCTGTGGCGCTCACGCTCACACCTCAGACATTTGGCCCGTCGCATGTGAACGCACTACGCGAAGCCAGCCTCGAGGATGGGGACATCATCGATGTCCTAGGCTGTGCGGCGTTCTTCAACTGGGCCAATCGCCTCATGCTCTCCCTCGGCGAACCAGAGGTGCTGGCACCCGGGAAGTGACGTGACTCAGCTGCGGCGGGCCGCCCGGAGGACGACGTCGTCGATGATGTCGGGTCGACCTCCTGGACCGATGACGGACCGATGCGATTCCTCGGCTGTGATCACGGTCCAAACCGTTGGATCCAGACGCTCTGTCATAGCGGCTGCCGTGGATGAGGCCTCGACTGGCGGGTGAGTATGGCCGTGTTCGCGGCGGTGAGCGCCCTCGCTGATGGTGCTGTGTGCTGGGGTGCTGTGCTCGTGATGGAGGTGGCCGACGATGAGCAGCGTTCCCCCCGGCGCCACCCAGTCTGCGATGCGGTCATAGAAGTCCAGCTGAGGCATTGCCGGGTGTGCATAGTGGGTGGTGACCAGGTCATATTGCATGTCTGGCTCCCATGTTGAGAGATCAGCCTGAACCCAGCGCAACTGGTCGTTCACTCCAGCGGCCGCCGCGCGGTCCTTCGCGTACCCAAGCGCCGCGTCCGCGACATCGGCCCCGGTGACGGCCCAGCCCTGTTTCGCCAACCAGATCGCTTCTGCTCCGGCACCGCAGCCGGCGTCGATCGCGGTACCTGGTTCGAGTCCGCCGACCTCGTTGATCAGGTGGGGGTTCGGATCGCCTGCGCTCATCGCGGGTGCTCGTTCACCGCTCCAGGTCTTGTCCCAGTAGTTCTTGTCGAAAGAGTGTGTCATCAGTTCGCCTTCTCTGCTTGTTTGGTCTCCAGCTCTGCCACTGCGTGGTCCAGGTCTGTGAAGGTGAGGTTGGTGTTGATGTGCTGAGCGGCGAGCGCACCCGCCGCTGCCGCACCGCTGACCTGGGCTCCGATATCGGTAGCGTTGCCAGCCACCCAGACGCCGTCGACCGCGGTCTGCCCGAAGGCCTCTGTCTCGATGAACGCACCGGCAGGATGGGCCGTGGGCTCGAGACCGATGCCTGCGAACAGTTCGGTGCGGGCAACCATCGGCGTGGCCACAACTGCAGCGTCGACGGCAATGACCTGCCCGTCGTCTAGTCGCACACCCGTGAGCTTGTCATCGGTGATCTCCAGGCTGTCGATGCCGCCGTCGATCACGGGGACGTCGAGAGCTTGAAGTCTGATCTGATCTTCCTCGGTGAGCTGCTGGTCTCCGGAAAAGAGCATCACGTGAGGGCTCCACTGCTTGAACAGAAACGCTTTGTGGACAGCCATCGGACTGGTGGCAAGGATGCCGATGCGACTGTCCCGTACCTCCCAACCGTGGCAGTAGGGGCAGTGGATGACTCCGTGCCCCCACTGTTCGCGGACGCCGGGAATCTCAGGCAGCTCGTCGACGAGGCCAGTCGCCATGAGCAAGCGTCTGCCGACGATCTCGTCTCCGCTGCCCACGGTGAGCGTGAACCTGTCGACTTCGCCGCTGACCTTCGTGACCTGGTCGTCGACGATCTCGCCGCCGTAGCTCAGAACTTCGTCTCGACCTCGGGCCAGCAGCTCCGTGGGACTGATGCCTTCATGTGCGAGCAGCCCGTGTACGCCGTCAGCCGGGGCATTGCGAGGTTGGCCGGCATCGATGACTGTCACTGTCCGGCGGGCACGTGCCAGCGTCAGCGCCGCGCTCAGTCCTGCTGCGCCAGCTCCGACGATCACGATGTCTCTGATCGCACTCTTCTTCTCTGTCATGTCTTCGTCCTCCCACGATTGTGGAGCCACCGCAACGGCGCTCCGATACTTCGATGGTGACGACACCAGGAGCCAATTGCAAATGAGTTTGCCGAATGGCAAACTCATGGGTATGGATGAACACATGGACCGCACCCTTGACGCTGTCGGGCCGCGGCTGAAGCAGCTGCGACAACGCCGCGACATCACCCTCACCGACCTCTCCGAGGAGACCGGAATCTCGATCAGCACTTTGTCCCGGCTTGAGGCCGGGCACCGCCGCCCCAACCTCGAACAGCTGCTGCCGCTGGCGCGAGCATTCGGAGCCACTCTCGACGAGCTCGTCGACGCGCCGCCGACAGGGGATCCGCGCATCAATCTGCGCCCCCTGCCCACCCGCGACGGCCGAACGATCCTGCCGCTGACACGTCGCGCCGGAGGAATCCAGGCCTACAAATTCGTGCTGCCGACGGGACTGGATGAAGCGAAACCCGAGCTGCGCAGCCATGAGGGCTACGATTGGGTCTTCGTTCTCAACGGCAACCTCCGCCTTGTCATCGGCGAACACGACCTCATCCTCGAGCCCGGCGAAGCCGCCGAGTTCGACACTCGCACCCCGCACTGGTTCGGCGCCACCAGCGCAGGGCCGGTCGAGTTTCTCAGCCTCGTCGGCAAGCAGGGCGAACGAGCCCACATCCGTGCGGCACCGAAACGCCACCTCGGCGCCGAGTAGAGTAGCCGCCAAGCCCACACCGAAATACGGGCGTCGCACAGAGCACCAGGTGTGAAAACCCGCAACTCGGCGCGACGCCCGTATGTCGGCGAATCTGAACGTATAGTGTCAGCCGATGTCCATGAGCGTGGACCGGATGATGAAGCGGTTGCCCGTCGGTGATTCGACGCTGAAGCCGCCTCCCCGTCCAGGAACCACATCGACGGTGAGGTGGGTGTGCTTCCAATACTCGAACTGCTCGACCGACATCCAGAAGTCGAGGCCCGCCTTCTCACTGTCATCGATGGGCAGTTCGAAGTGGCCGAGCAGAACGTCGGCGTCTGAGGTCAGGAAATCGCCTTCGGGGAAGCACATCGGCGAGGATCCGTCGCAGCAGCCACCCGATTGGTGGAACATCAGTTGGCCATGTTTGGCGACCAGTTCGCTAAGGAGGTCGACGGTGGCCTGTGTCATGGCCACTCGCGACTTCTCCTCACCATCGATGGTCGGTGTGGATTCGAGGACTGCTGTTTCGGTTGATTCACTCATCAGAAAAATCCTTGCGCGTTCTCCGAGTAGCTGACCAGCAGGTTCTTCGTCTGCTGGTAGTGGTCGAGCATCATCAGGTGGTTCTCTCGGCCGATTCCCGATGACTTGTATCCGCCGAACGCGGCATGGGCCGGGTAAGCGTGATAGTTGTTCACCCATACACGACCGGCTTGGATGTCTCGGCCAGCGCGGTAGGCGATGTTTCCGGTCCGAGCCCAGACGCCGGCACCCAGTCCGTAGAGCGTGTCGTTTGCCGTGGTGATGGCGTCGTCATAGTCCTTGAACGAGGTCAGGGCGACAACGGGACCGAAGATCTCCTCCTGGAAGATCCGCATATTGTTCGTGCCCTTGAAGATCGTCGGCTGGACGTAGAACCCTCCGGCGAGGTCGCCTTCGAGTTCGGCCTTGTCACCGCCGATGAGCACCTCGGCGCCTTCATCCTTACCGATCTGCAGGTAGGACATGATCTTCTCGTACTGATCGTTCGAGGCCTGCGCACCGACCTGGGTGTCTGTGTCGAGGGGGTTGCCCTGTTTGACGGCTCGGACCCGTTCGACGCCTGCGGCCACGAAGTCGTCGAAGATCGACTCCTGGACGAGAGCTCGTGATGGACAGGTGCAGACTTCGCCCTGGTTGAGCGCGAACATCGCGAAGCCTTCGAGCGCCTTGTCGCGATAGCTGTCGTCAGCGGCGAGGACGTCTTCGAAGAAGATGTTCGGGGACTTTCCGCCGAGTTCCAGGGTCACCGGAATGATGTTCTGCGAGGCATACTGCATGATGAGACGACCGGTCGTGGTCTCACCGGTGAAGGCGATCTTCTTGATCCGCTTGTTCGAGGCCAGCGGCTTGCCCGCCTCGACGCCGAATCCGTTGACGATGTTGAGGACGCCGGGCGGCAACAGGTCGCCGACGAGTTCGGCAAGGATGAGGATCGATGCCGGGGTCTGCTCGGCAGGCTTGAGGACGACGCAGTTTCCTGCTGCCAGGGCCGGTGCCAGCTTCCATGTGGCCATGAGGATGGGGAAGTTCCACGGAATGATCTGGCCGACAACGCCGAGCGGTTCGTGGAAGTGATAGGCGACGGTATCGTCATCGATCTGGGACAGACCGCCTTCCTGTGCCCGCATCGCCGAGGCGAAATAGCGGAAGTGGTCGATGGCCAGTGGAATGTCAGCGGCCAGCGGTTCGCGGATGCCCTTGCCGTTGTCCCAGGTCTCGGCGACCGCGATCATCTCAAGATTGGCTTCCATGCGATCAGCGATCTTGAGAAGGATGTTCGAACGCTCCGTCACCGAGGTCTTGCCCCAGGCGGGTGCCGCTGCCCAGGCCGCATCGAGTGCGGTTTCGATGTCTTCGGCGGTGGAGCTGGGAATCTCTGTGAATGCCTGTCCCGTGACGGGGGTGATGTTTTCGAAGTAGTTGCCGTTCTTCGGCGGCACCCACTCCCCTCCGATGTAGTTCTCATAGCGCGGTTTGAACGTGACGAGAGAACCTTCGGTACCGGGTGCTGAGTAGACTGCCATGACACTCCTTCGTGTGAGTCCAGCCGCTCACCCGGGTCTGTATATCGACCCGACCGAGCAGATGTGTCCGTGTCTTCTCACCATAGGTCTCAGAGCGCGAGTGGACAATAGTCTGAGTGACTTCCTATCGCCGTGCAGGCTGGTGTCACGTTTGCGTTAGCGGTTCTGCGCCTAGAGTGTGGTGATGACCGCACGACTGGAAAGTGCCCGAAGAATCTCTGCCGTGATCGCCGGACTTGAGGACTCGGAGGTGCGCGCGCTCGTGGCCACGGCCAAGAAGGTCGGGATCGGCATCGGCGGAACCACCCGGACGACGCACATTGATGGAGCACCTGTCTTTATCAAGCAGCTGCCGATCACCGTGGCAGAACGGGCCGACCCTCTTGCTACCGTCAATCACAATGGGCTTCCATTCGTCTCCCACTACGGGAACGGCAGCCCCTCGCACGGGGTCGGCCGAGAACTGGCAGCTCACCAAATGACCTCGTCCTGGGTCTGCGCCGGAGCGGTGGACTTCTTTCCGCTGCTGCTCGGGTGGCGAAACATCGACCTGAAGACTGAAACCGATCTCAGCGAATTCGCCGGAGATGGTCCGCAGCATCGGTGGGGATCCTCGTGGCCTCAGGTGGCGAAGAAGCTCGCCGAGATGATGGCCGCCCGGTCGAGTATGGTGCTCTTTCTCGAATACGTTCCTGGGACTCTTGGCTCTTCGATACGCACAAGCTTGGCCGGGAACACCAGGGAGTTCGATTTCACCCATACGGTGAAACAGATCATCGAAGCCACAGCGTGGATGAAGAAGCAAGGGTTTCAGCACTTCGATGTCCACCCGGGAAATATCCTCGTCAATGAAGGCAGACTGCTGTTCACCGACTTCGGGTTGTCACTGCATCCTGATTTCGTCCTCACTCCGGACGAAGAGTCCGCAATGCCCTCACACGCAGACTTCGACCGGGACACCGCGCTGATGCACCTGTTCCACTGGGTGCTGTTCGAACTCGGCTACTCCAGCGCAGACGGACGACTGGCTCTGTTGCGTGCCGCTGCCGGAGACGGCTCTGCCTCTGAGCTTGATCCGGTTCGAGTTGCTCTAGGTTCAGGTGCCGATCTCATCGCCGACCACGCGGGCGTCGTCGTTCGCATGACGGAGATGTTCGCCCTCCTCATTCGGGATGCGTTCGGGGCGAGGTACGAGGGTGCTGAGCAGCGAGGCGACCGGTGAGTTTCATCTTCTGTTCCTCCACGACCTGATCGAGCAAACGGAGAAGATGTGGGTCTTGGTAGTTTGTTGACATGACTGGACAGCTCCCCGAAATTGAGGCTCTTACGTCCCTCACATCCGATGACGTGGATGATCTTGCTCTACTCCTCGGCCAGCTCTCGACCACAACGACATTCGACCGAGGTCGCCTGGAGGCGGTCGTCGAACATGAAGCAACTGAACTTCTCGTGGCACGCCTCGACGGGAAGATTGTTGGCACTGCAACATTCGTCGCAGTACCACTGCCAACCGGTTTGCGCGGCCATGTCGAAGACGTTGTGGTCGATGCTTCCATGCGAGGAAGGGGCATTGCCAGATTGTTGCTTACACGGATGACGACGTTGGCAACGGAACGCGAACTAAGATCACTTGACCTCACCTCGCGGTCGTCGCGCGAAGCCGCCTTACAGCTGTACCAATCGGTCGGTTTCGTGCGAAGAGACACGAACGCCTTACGCTTCACCCCTCGACATGACGACATAACGAACTGATTCCAAATTCCAAACTGATCAACTTGCGATGACAATAGCTCGATACGTGCCTCCTCACTCTAGAAATTCCTACCTGCCTTCGCCCGCTTCGGAGCCCGAACGGCCACATACAGAAGCACGTCCCGACTCTGACCACCGATCATCTGGTAACCAACCAGGAGCCTCTTACGACGGTATCCAGCGCGTTCGGCGGTGCGGATTGACGCGGCATTCCACGGTTCGATGAACAGTTCGATCCGCTGAACGCCCGGGACAGACCAAGCGAACTCAGTCAACGCGGCGAGCGCATCAGCGGCGTATCCGCGACCGCGTTCAGCTGGAGCAATCGCGTAGCCACCGCTTGCCCGACCTTCCTCGAGGCCTTTCAGCCACAGACCGCAGTGACCGACCGCGTCACCGTCAGAACGCCGCGCAATAGTGAACGAGAAGCCTGCCCCCTCTGCATGACGACCCTGGTGGCGTACGACCCACGCACCGGCCTCCGACGCGGAGGCATCGCCCGGAAGGGAGCCCGTCTGCGGAACGTAAGGATCGGTCGACAGCCGCCGGGCCATTGCACCATCCCGCGCCTCCACTGCTCGCAGTCGAACTTGCCCAAAGGTCGGAGGGTCCGCGGGCCACGGTGGCAGCGTCATACTAACGGCATGACCATGATCAGGCAGGGCGTCGCCTCGTCCTACAGGTCGGTCTCCTCCAGCGGGAGGAACCCCATCTTCTCGTAGAAGTGACGGGTGAGGTCATAATTGGGATCGGGGCTCGAAGCACCCAATGTCTTGACCTGCAGCAGTTGCGCGCCCCGCGCCCGCACATCGGCTGCGACCGCGCGCATCATCGCAGTGCCGACTCCGACGACCTCGCCGACGTCACTGCGCACCGTCCATGTCTCCATGGTGCGTGCATCATCGACGTACTCGGCGTTGGATTCCGGTCTCCCGAACCACTCGGGAACGCTCAGCAGCAGGCGATCCACATCGTCAGAAACCTGGTTGTCTCGGACTGCACTCCATCGTGACTGTGTCATGGCCTCCACCCTAGCGCCCACCTCGGCGCGGGGAGCCTGCCTTGATATCCTGACAAGCATGAGTGACATCGACAGTCCGACTCTCCGCCTGATTCCCTATCTCGCGGCGATCACCGTGACGATCTTCGCGACCCTCGCGTTGACCAGCGGCGGTGAGAGCAACCTGCTGATCACTCTGGTCACGGCCGCCGTCTGCTATTTCGGAACGTACTTCATCGTCCGGTTCGTCATCGCACTCATCGTCCGCAGCCGAAGCGGCGAGCGCTAAGACCCAGACCGAAGAGCGTAGCCTCTACTTCTCGTCCTGTGCGGGCACGACGACCTTGCGGATGATGATCAGTCCCGAGGCTGCCACCGGCACGGCGACCACGGCGCCGAGCACTCCGCCGAGGGTGCCGCCAGCGATGGCCGCGATGATGACCAAGGCACCTGGCACATCGACGGCCGCCTTCATGATGCGCGGGCTGAGCAGGTACGCCTCCACCTGCATGTACACGAGGTAGTAGATGCCGACGGCGATCCCCAGCCCGGGAGAGACCATGAGGCACGACCCGGTGATGATGATCGCGCCGGTGATCGGGCCGACGAGTGGGATGAGTGAGGCGAGGAACGCGATGAACGCGAGCAGCGCCGGCAGCGGGGCACCGATGATGGTGAGGAAGATCGCCGAGCACACACCATTGACAATGCCCAAGGACACCTGCCCCAGAACGTAGCGCCCGATGGATCGGGTGACCTCCTCGGTGACAGATTCGACAGTCGAACGCGAACTCGCCGCGACGAGGGAGAGCATGGCTGCCTTGATCGTCGGCATCGTCACCGCAAAGTAGATGGTGAGGATGACGACGATGACGACACCGGTGAGGAAGCTGAGGATCCCAGCTCCGATGGACACGACGCCGCCGCCCAACGACACCACGTTCTTCGGATCGGATGCCCAATCACCGAGGTTGGCGAAGATCTTGTCGAGATCGACGGCACCGGTGAATCTCTGTTCGAGGTCGGCCACCCACCCCGTGGACGCTAGGTTCGCGACGATGTCAGGAAGATCGCCGATGAACTGCTGGATCTGGCTGATGACGGCAGGAGCGATGAGCAGGACAGCGCCCGCGACGACGATGAGGAACGCCAACACCACGAGGACGACGGCCAGGGACCGGGGCAGCTTGCGCTCGACCAACCACAGCACGATCGGCTCCAGGCCGAGAGCAAGGAACAGAGCCAGGCCGATATAGATGAAAACGGTCGCCACGGACTGCAGTGCCGTGATCAACCCGAATGCGAGCCCCACTCCCAGTGTTCCAGTGAAGCCCACCCGGAATGCGCTGTTGAGAGTGAGGGATTTCCCCTGCTCTTTGGCCATGGTCCCAAGTGTAACCAGCGACCATGCACTTCAGCGCGTACACGCGTTAGGATCGAGGGCGAGACCAGGCACAATCATTCAACCGTGAAGAAAGTGGTACGTCGACGATGAGCTCCGATCCGAACAGCATCGATGTCTGGGAGGCCTTCCTCGATCCACAGGGTGACTTCTACCTGCCCGACTTCTCCGCCGTGACTCCCGCGTCGCTGATCGCCGCTGTTCGAGCAGCCACGGACTTCGCCCGGTCCGAGGTCGAGGCCATCATCGTTGATGAGAACGAGCCGACGTTCGTCTCAACCACTGTCCGTTTCGAGTCCGCGACCATTCCCATGGCGCGGATCGGTGCCGTGGTCTCCGCCGTGGAGTCGAATCATTTCCGTCCCGAACTCGCCGATGCCGTCGCCGAGGTGTGGGATCGTCTGTCCGCGGCCCGAACCCGGATCTTCCTCGACGTCGAACTCTTCCACCGCATCGAACAGGTTCCCTCCACCGATCTCAACCCTGAGGACAAACGTCAGCAGGAGCTCACAGTCGAGGAGTTCGTACGTGCGGGAGCCCGGCTCGGCGAGGAAGAGCGGAACCAGATGAGCACGATCGCGGCCGAGCTCACGACCCTAGGCACTTCTTTCTCCCGAGCCCTGCAGAAGGACACCCGGGATCTGGCCGTCCACCTCGACGATCGGCAGCAGCTGGCTGGCCTCAGCGAAGACCAGATCGCGGCAGCAGCGAACCGAGCCGCTGAACGCGGCACGGACGGGTACCTGCTGACCCTGAACAACTTCACCCAGCAGCTCATCCTCGAATCTCTGGAATCCGCCGAGACTCGCAAACAGGTCTTGGACAATTCGACCTCGCGCGGCGCCAGAGGCGGCGAGGGCGACACCCGAACCCAGGTTGCCGACACCACTGCCCTGCGTGCTCTGCAGGCGAAACTGCTCGGATACCCCTCGTACTCATCGTTCGCTATCGACAACCAGACCGCCGGCGGGCCCGATGCCGCCGCTGACATCGTCTCTTCGCTCATCGCTCCAGCCAACGCCCAGCTCGCGGAGGAATTGGCCCAGGTCAAGGACCGCTACGGCCTCGATGACGTTGCCCCCGAAGACGTCAAGCACCAGATTGCGCGGTACCGGGCCGATGAATTCGACATCGACGCCGACGAGGTCGCAAAGTACTTCGAATTCGACACGGTCCTCACCGAAGGTGTCTTCCGCGCCGCCACGGGACTCTACGGCGTCACCTTCGCCCCACGTGATTCAGTCATCGGCTGGCACGAAGATGTGCGCACCTTCGAGGTCACCGATGCGAACGAACGCACCCTCGGCCTCATCCTCCTCGACCCCTATTCCCGGGACACGAAGCGCGGCGGCGCCTGGATGGGCGAGCTGGTTCCGAGTTCACGGCTGACCGGACACCTGCCCGTCGTCACACTCTCACTCAACTTGGCCAAGCCAGGTCCGGGCCGCCCGACTCTGCTCAACCCCACTGAGCTCAACACCCTCTTCCACGAATTCGGCCACGTCCTCCACGGCCTGTTCGCGAACTCGACCTACCCATCGACAGCCGGCACAGCAGTGCCGCGCGACTACGTGGAGTTCCCGTCCCAGCTCAATGAGATGTGGCGCTTCCACCCGCAGGTCCTCCCCCACTACGCCAAACACGTCGACACGGGTGAACCGATGCCCGAAACTCTGGTCACCGCACTGATCGAGAGCGAGAAGTTCGGTCAAGGCTTCAATACCACCGAGTATTTGGCAGCGGCCATGCTCGACCTGTCATGGCATTCCCTGGAAGCCGGTGAACACATCACCGACGTCCTCTCCTTCGAATCAGAGGTCCTGGCCGCCGCCGGATTCTCCACACTCGTTCCCCCGCGCTATCGCACCACGTACTTCGGCCACATCTTCGCCTCAGGCTATGCTGCCGGCTACTACTCCTACCTCTACTCGGAGGTCATCGCGGCCTGGGTCAGCGAATGGTTCGAGGCCCAGGGAGGCCTCAATCGCGAAGCAGGCGACGCCTTCCGCGAGGCGATACTGGCCCCCGGGTACTCTGTCGATCCGATGAACGCGATCGAACGGTTCTTCGGCACCCGCCCCGACGTCGCACCCCTGCTGCGCCGCCGCGGACTGGCAGAACCGGTCAACGAATCCGCGGCCGAGGACGAAGAATCCGCCGAGGTGGTCGAGCCTTCAGCAGTCTCTGAGGTCGAGCCGAAGGAACACCGCAATCATGCGGAAGTCGCTCAGGTTCTCGAGGCGAAGGGAATCGAACCACAGATCAAGCTCTTCACCGATGCCACGCCCACGGCAGCCTCGGCGGCGGAGAAGGTCGGCGTCGAGGTCGGCGCGATCGCGAACAGCCTGATCTTCGCATCCGGCGGCGAACCGGTGCTCATCATGACCTCCGGACGCCACCGCGTGGACACTCAACACGTAGCCACGCTCATCGGAGCGGACTCTCTCGACCGGGCCGATAAGGATCTGGTGCGCACAGCGACGGGACAGGTCATCGGCGGAGTCGCACCGTGTGGTCACCCGCGGGCGATTCCCACGTATGTCGACGTGGCTCTGAAGGACTATCCTGTTCTCTGGGCTGCCGCCGGCACACCGAACTCGGTGATGCCGCTGACGTATGAGCAGCTGCTGGCGATCACCGGAGGGAAGGAAATCACTGTTGTCGAAGAAGGTGCCGAAGGCTGAGGGCTCGGATGAGCCGAGTGCTGAAAGTCCTGATGGCCTGAGCGCTGCAGGCAGATTGGCGGCCTTCGCCTCCTCCCGAGGACGCTACTACGCGGTGATTCTGGCCATATTCTCAGCGATCCTCATCATCTCCAACATCTCCGCGACGAAGGTTATCGGCTTCGGGCCCATCGTCACCGACGGCGGCGCCTTCCTGTTCCCCATCGCCTACATCCTCGGCGATGTGATCAGCGAGGTCTACGGTTTCAAGGCCGCCCGCAAGGCCGTCATCACCGGATTCGGACTGCAGATACTGGCGACCTTCGTGTTCTGGCTCGTGCTCATCTCACCGCCGGGTCCCGGCTATGAGAACCAAGACGCGTTCGCCGCGGTCCTCGGCTTCTACCCGCGCATCGTCGCAGCGTCCCTGGTCGGATACTTCTTCGGACAGCTGCTGAACTCCTATGTGCTCGTGGCCGTGAAGAAGCGGATGGGCGAGCAGAAACTCTGGGTCCGGCTGCTGACGTCGACCGGCGTCGGCGAGTTCGTCGACACTCTGCTGTTCTGCGTCATCGCCTTCGCCGGCGTCATTCCCGGCCTCGACTTCATCAACTACATCGTCTTCGGCTTCGTCTACAAGGTCGGAGTCGAAGTCATCCTCATGCCCGTCACCTACAGGGTGATCAAGCTCGTGAAGAAGCACGAACCCAGCTACGAACTGTCTGGCGAGGGCGACCGCTAGCGCTTCAAAACACAGAGCGTCTGGCTGGATCAACGCGGAGCTCGAATATGTCGTCGCTGGCGACGACATATTCAGCGTTCGCGTGGATCGGTGCGAGCGAGACGGCCTAGCCGTAGACGTGCTATTGACCGGTCAGCCCATGTCCTCCCTGCCCGCATCGCCAGGTCGCATCGCCGAGCCAGAGCAGGACGGTGGATAACCTGAATCTGGTAAGAGGCAGCTAGCTCGCCACGTCGTGCGCGTTTCGCATCTTATTCATGCCAACTTGGGTGTTTCGAACCAGATGCGCAAATTGTCCTCACACATCGTCAGGTCGAGATATCGGAGGACGGTTCCTGCATGATCAATTGCCGCATATCTACCGACTGGCACGTTCATAACTGGAATGACCAATCGCGCTGCGTCGCCGAGAGTTAAAGTCGACAGATCGTCGACCAGCAAGACTGGCCCGACACCTAGATCGCGCTCGGTCAAGTCGTCTTCGACCATGACGCACGCACGCTGGTTCGCTCCCAACAGTGTTGTATGAGAATCCGGGTGCCACAGCACCTCGAGACCGCCGGCAACATGCGCGGCGATGGATTCGCTGAGATCGGTTGTCGGAACCATCGTGAACGCCTGCCTGATTATTCTCATTTCAAACCTCAAATTGAGTGGAACTCAGGCTTGCGGTGTATTCCAGCGAGCGCCGCTCATGTGCTGTCAGCTGAGTCGCATGGAACACTTCCTACCGAACGGGGAAGTCAGAGAACTGTGAACCGTCGTTCACTGAGGTTCCTCGATACTCCTGCTGTTGCCCGGACGGCACGAGGTCTTCGTAGTACCCGAGCTTGTTGCCCCAGGGGTCCGCGAAGTCAACGAAAGCCACTACACCCGGTAGATGAGACGGTTCGGAGTGCGAAGTTCCCGTAGCCTCCAGGAACCGGACGGCTCGAGACAGATCCATCACGCGAAATCGAATCCTGTTGTTCAGAACTTCGAAATCGTCACGCGCACCCACCTGGAACCAACACTCCTGTCCGGCGATCGGAGCCCATTCAAAAAAATCATCGTGGGGCTCAAACTCCGGCTCGCGTCCGAATAATTGACTGTAATACTCTCTGGCAGTGCTCGTCTCTTCAGTTGGCACGTAAACCTGGAGGGTGACCCCTGCCGTCTTCGGAGCTTTGCTCCTTGCCTCATCCGCCATAGTTCCCAGACTCCCGCAACACCTCTGAGACGTTAACCACTCGACGAGACTCAGATAAACAGCCCGGATGCCACCCTCGGTGCCTCATATACTTTTGCCCGCGAAATGGTGGACCCTTAGAAGCTATGGCGAGCGAACGCCGCAGGGACGTAACGTCACACGTGTTCTGCGCCCTCGGAGGCCCGACGGCAGCGAAGAAGCTTAGCCGCGCTGCTTGGCGTAGTAGCGGCCGAGCACCTCGGTCTCGAGTTCGGCGAAACGACCCTCTTCCATGGCCCGACGGATCTCAGCGACGAGGTTGACGATGAAGTACTCATTGTGGACCGTACACAGCGTGGAGAACAGCATCTCCTTGGCCTTGTACAGGTGGCGCAGGTAGGCCCGCGAGTAGTTCTGGCACGTGTAGCACTTGCAGTCGGGATCCAGCGGTCCGAAGTCCCGGCGATACTTCGCGCCGGTGAGGTTGTAGCGGCCGTCGCGGGTGTAGATCGCGGCATTGCGGGCCACACGTGAGGGTGAGACGCAGTCGAAGGTGTCCGCACCAGTCTTGATCGCCTCGAACAGGTCATCGGGTTCGGAGATGCCCAGCAGGTGGCGGGGCTTGTTCTCCGGCAGCTCCTCACACACCCAGCGGATGATCGTGCCGAGGTTCTCCTTCTCCAGGGCTCCCCCGATGCCGTAGCCGTCGAAGTCCATCGCACCCAGATCGTGGGCGGCCTTGCGACGCAGGTCCTCGTACTGCGCCCCCTGGAGTACACCGAACAGTGCCTGGTAGGGCCGGTGCGAGCGGGCTTCGGTCAGACGCTGGTGTTCCTCGATGCAGCGCAGCGCCCACAGGCGGGTGCGCTCGAGAGATTCGACCTGGTAGCCGCGGGTGTTGATCAGGGTCGTGAGCTCGTCGAAGGCGAACATGATGTCCGCGCCCAGCTCGTGCTGGACCCCCATCGAGACCTCGGGGGTGAAGCGGTGCATGCTGCCGTCGAGATGGGATTTGAAGGTCACACCATCGTCGTCGACGTTCGACATGCGCTCCTTGCCCACGGCAACGAGATCGTCGTTCTGCTCCCCGGTCGACTCCATCGAGATGACCTTCTTGAAGCCCGAGCCCAGGCTCATCACCTGGAATCCGCCCGAGTCCGTGAATGTCGGGCCGGACCAGTTCATGAATTTGCCGAGTCCACCGGCCTCGTCGACGATGTCGGAGCCCGGCTGCAGGTAGAGGTGGTAGGCGTTGGCCAGCACGGCCTGTCCGCCGAGCTCGGCCACCTCGTCGGGTCGCACGGCCTTGACCGTGGCCTTCGTGCCGACGGGGATGAACGCCGGGGTCGCGATATCCCCGTGCGGGGTGTGGATGACGCCGGTGCGTCCACCCTCATCGAGCCGGGTTCCGATCTCGAACCCGAATCGGGAGCGGTCGTTGATGGCCGGGACGTCGACGCTGCCGTGGTTCGAGGCAGCTGTCTCAGATTCTGCGGGGGATTCGATTCGGGTCACCAGACCAGTTTAACTGGGAGCATGTCGACAACCTTCATCCAGATGCTCCAGGCCGCTGAGCGCTCGGGCCAGCCCATCATCATCGACGGTGGCCTGGGCACGGCGCTCGAGTCGCGCGGCATCGATCTGGGCCACGAGCTGTGGTCGGCGGCCCTGCTCAGTGAAGCTCCGGACACCCTCGCCGAGGTGCACGCCGACTTCATCCGCGCCGGTGCCCGGATCGTCACGACCGCCAGCTACCAGGCGAGCCCGCTCGGCTTCGAAAGAGCATCGATTACCGCCGAGGACGGCCGGCGTCTTATCGCCGCCAGCGTTGAAATCGCTGCAGAGGCGAGCGTTGGCGTGGAGTCTGCCGGCCCTGTCCTCGTGGCCGGTTCTGTCGGGCCCTATGGGGCCGCTCTCGGCGATGGTGCCGAGTACACCGGTGATTACAACCTCAGCGACGACGACTTCGAGGCCTTCCACCGTCCTCGCATCGAGGCTCTGGTCAGTGCCGGTGCAGACCTGTTGGCGATTGAGACTCAACCCAGCCTGTCCGAGGTCAAGGTTCTCGCCGGTCTGGCCGATGAGTTCGGTGTTCCCGCGTGGCTCAGCGTCACTCTCTCGGATGGTCGGCACCTTGCCGACGGCTCGCACCTGGCCGAGGTCGCGAAGGTGACGTCCGCCTCGGCGATGGTCCACGCGATCGGCGTCAACTGCGTGCGCCCCTCGCTCGTGGCCTCGTCGTTGAGAGCGCTGCGTGAGCACACCGATCTGCCGTTGATCGCCTACCCCAATTCGGGTGAACGCTATGACGCGACTGCAATGCAGTGGTGGGCAGGTCCCGACTTCGAGACAGGCCCGGAGATGATCGCTGAGTGGACGAAGGCGGGTGCCGCGCTGATCGGCGGTTGCTGCCGAACGACGCCGGACGATATCGCCGGACTGGCCGCCTCCGCGAAGAAGCTCAGCCGAACATCTTCCCCGGATTGAGGATCCCCAGCGGATCGAGGGCGTCCTTGATCTGTGTGTGCATGAGCTTGGCACCGTCGTCGAGTTCATGCCCGAGCCATTCGCGTTTGAGGTATCCGACGCCGTGTTCGCCCGTGATCGTGCCGCCCAGATCGAGTCCTAGCTGCATGATCGCGGCGAAGGCCTCCTGCGCCTGAGCCACCTGCCCCGCGTCACCGGCGTCGAAGACCACCGAAGGGTGCATGTTCCCGTCACCGGCGTGACCTGCCGTGGCAACCTCGACGTCGAAGCGGGAATCGATGGCGGCCAGACGTTCGAAGAACTCCCCAAGTGCAGAGCGCGGGACGCACACATCATCGACGAGCTCTCCCCCACCGCGAGTGTGCGCGTACTTCTCCATCGCCGGGGCCACGGCACGACGGGCCGCGACGAGCATCTCGGAGTCGGACGGATCATCGGAGACGAAGACCTCAGTGCCGCCGTTGGACTCTGCGACCCGGCGGAAGGCTTCGAGTTCCTCCATCGCACCGGCGCCCCGTGCATCCGACTGCACGAGCAGGAGCGCACCGACATCCTCGGGCAGACCGAAGTCGCCGTAGTCATTGATCATCGCCACGCTGGCCCCATCGATGAACTCAAGCATCGACGGGTTCGCGCCCGATCCCATATATTCGGTGACCGTGCGCCCGGCCGAGGCGGTGTCGGGGAAGATTCCGACGGCAGTGATCGGCGGGGTCAGTGCCGGTTTGAGGGCCAGGGTCACCTCGACGATGGTGCCCAAGGTCCCCTCGGAACCGACAAGCAGAGCCGCCAGGTCGAGTCCCGCGACGCCCTTGGCGGTGGCTCGACCCAGCTTCGTCACAGTCCCATCGGCGAGCACCACGTTCATGGCACGCACATAGTCCTTGGTCACGCCGTACTTCACGCAGCACATTCCGCCGGCGTTGGTGGCGACGTTGCCGCCGATCGTCGAGATCGCCACCGACCCAGGATCGGGAGGATAGGCCAGCCCGTGTTCGGCCAACGCCGCCTTCAGATCCTGATTGATGACCCCGGGCTGGACCCGGCACGTCTGGTTGACCGGGTCGATGGCCACGATCTCATCCAGCCCTGCCACGTTGAGCAGCAGGCAGCCGTCGACCGCATTGGCCGCACCAGAGAGTCCGGTCCGTGCACCTTGGGTGACGACGGGAATGCGATGCTTCGTGGCGAAGACCATCACAGCCACCACATCATCGACGCTTTGGGCTCTGACCAGGGCCACAGCCTGACCGGCGGGGCAGAACAGGGCCTTGTCGAAGGCATAGCTGTCGATGACGTCGCGGTCGGTGACGAGGACACCGGGGCTCAGCTGAGCCTCCAGATCTTGGATCGGAGGCTGTGCCGAAGTCTGCATCGAGTCGCTCACGCTCATGCGGTCCTGGAGGCCGCGAAGGTCTTCGCCACCTCGCGCACACGGTCAAGTGCTTCGTCGGGGCCGATGCTGATCCGCACGCCACCGCTGAGCTTGCGGACGGCCACGGCCTGCTCTGCGCATGCCTCTTCGAAGGCCTGTGCGTCGTCAGTCCCGAGGGCGACCCACACATAGTTGCCCTGCGAATCCGAAACCGTCAGGCCGGCATCGCGCAGGTCCTGTGCGAACTGGTCACGGGTGGCCGCGACCTCCTTGGCCCGGACGAGGACCTCATCGGTGCGCGAGAGAGATTCCACGGCTGCGACCTGAGCCGCCGAGGTGACGCTGAACGGTGCGATCACCTGGCGCAGTGCGGTCGCGATCGTGGGATCGGCGACACCGAAGCCCACACGCAGACCGGCCAGGCCATGGGCCTTGGAGAAGGTGCGTGCCAACACCAGGTTCGGGAACTTCTGGTAAGCCGCCATCCCATCGACCACCTCGGCGTCGGTGGCGAATTCGAAATAGGCCTCGTCGAGGACGACGATGACCTCGGGCGGGACCTCAGCCATGAAGCCCTCGAGCTCGGCTGTCGAGATGGACAGACCCGTCGGGTTGTTGGGCGAGCAGAGCAGGATGAGTCGGGTCGTGTCATCGATGGCCGCGACCAGACCCTGGAAGTCGTGCCGGCCGTCTTCGAGCAGGGGCACGGGGCGCTTCTCGGCACCGCGCGCCGAGGCGAGGATCGGGTACATCTCGAATGAGGGCCAGGGGTAGACCACCGAGGTTCCGGCCTCGAGCGTGATGTTCGTCAGCGCCGACAGGATCTCAGAAGCGCCTGCTCCGGGAACGATCTCGGCCTCAGCGACGTCGAGGTGGGCCGCGATGTCTGCGACCAGCTTCGTCGACTTCGGGTCGGGGTAGTTAGCAGGCACTTGCCCGGCATCTGCGATCGCGTCGGTGACACCCGGCAGCGGTGCCAGATGATTCTCGTTCGACGACAGCTTGTACGGTTTCAATCCTGGCGTGGTGGTCGGGGGTTTGCCCGGCACATAGGGCGGGAATTCGGCCAGGGCATCACGAAGAAGGAAGCTATTCGACATGTGCCCATATTTGCACATCCTGTGGCAGGCGACACAAGGCGTCCAGGAGCTAAACGTCCGAATGGTCGGAAAATGTGTGTGACTGCGGACGATCAGGGTCTGTGAGGTTGCTCGCACGAGACTCCTGTGCCCGGGGGCGGGTTACTGGTTCGCCTGAGGCGGAGAGTAGTCTGTGAGTCGAATACATGTAGTCAGTGACGAGGAATGAGAGTCGAAATGCCCTCAACGCAGGAAAAGGTTGACGTTGTCTTGATCGGCGGCGGCATCATGAGCTCCACTCTTGGTGCCATGCTGACCGAGCTTCAGCCCGAATGGGATATCCGGGTCTACGAGAAGCTCGACTATGTCGCCGAGGAGAGCTCCGATCCGTGGAACAACGCCGGCACCGGCCACGCCGCCCTGTGCGAGCTCAACTACACTCCTGAGGATGAGAACGGCCACATCGATCTCGCGAAGGCCTCGCAGATCAACGAGCAGTTCCATCATTCCCGTCAGTACTGGTCGCACCTCGTCGACAACGGCGTCCTGGCGGAGCCGAAGTCCTTCATCAACCAGGTCCCTCACATCAGCTACGGCCGTGGTCAGAAGGGACGCGACTACATCAAGAACCGCTACGAGCAGATGGTCCGCAACCCGCTGTTCTCCGAGATGGAGTACACGGACGACCCGAACACTCAGGCCGAGTGGCTGCCGCTGATGTTCGAAGGCCGCGGACCCGGTCAGGTCAACGGCATCTCCCGCACGAAGGTCGGCTCAGACGTCGATTTCGGATCCCTGTCCCATCAGCTGCTCAACTACGTCGGCGACAAGGGTGCCACCATCCGCACCAGTCACCAGGTCACCGACCTCGAGCGTTCCTCCGACGGCTGGGTCGTCACTGTCAAGGACCTGCTCTCCCACGAAACTCACAAGGTCAACGCGAAGTTCGTCTTCGTCGGTGCCGGCGGCGGTGCTCTGCCGCTGCTGCAGAAGTCGGGCATCCCCGAAGGCCGCGGATACGGCGGATTCCCCGTCTCCGGCATCTTCCTGCGGACCTCGAATCCCGATCTCGTCGCCCGTCACCAGGCCAAGGTCTACGGCCAGGCTTCCTTCGGTGCTCCGGCCATGTCGGTGCCTCACCTCGACACCCGTGTTGTCGACGGCAAGGACTACCTGCTGTTCGGACCCTACGCCGGCTTCTCGCCGAAGTTCCTCAAGGGCGGCCGCTTCACCGACCTGCCCCTCTCGGTGCGTGGAAACAACCTGCCCACGATGCTCAATGTGGCCAAGGACAACACCGACCTCGTCACCTACCTCGTCTCCGAGCTGGCCGCGTCGAAGAAGGCCCGTTTCGAGTCGATGCACGAGTTCATTCCGAACATCGACCCCTCCGACTGGGAGTTCATCCAGGCCGGTCAGCGCGTGCAGGTGATGAAGAAGGATTCGAAGAATGGCGGCGTCCTCAGTTTCGGCACCGAGCTCATCTCCTCGGCAGACGGTTCGATCGCCGCTCTCCTCGGTGCCTCCCCCGGTGCGTCGACGGCAGTGTCGATCATGCTCAACCTGCTCAAGACCTGCTTCCCTCGCCAGTACAACGGCTGGGAGCCTGCGATCAAGGACATGGTGCCTTCGCTGGGCCGCAGCCTCGCCGATGACGAGACCCTGCTCAAGGAACTCTCCGAGTACACGGCTCGCACCCTGGAGCTGATCTGAAGCTGAGGCGACAACTGGCGGCACTTGACCGCTGACAGCTGAACAGAAGAAGAACGGTGGACCACCTCGGTCCACCGTTCTTCTTCTGTCTGCAGCTGTCTGCAGGCAGGAGCCTCAGGGGCGAGCGCCGGCTCAGCGCCTCAGAGCTCTACTTGGCGGTTGACGTCCTTGTAGAGAAGGTAGCGGAACCGGCCCGGCCCACCGGCGTAGCAGGCCTGTGGGCAGAAGGCGCGCATCGAGATGAAGTCACCCTCCTGCACCTCGACCCAGTCGCCGTTGAGCCGATAGACGGCCTTGCCCTCGAGAACGTAGAGGCCGTGCTCCATCTCGTGAGTCTCGGCGAAGGGAATCACCGCACCGGGTTCGAAGGTCACGATGTTGACGTGCATGTCATAGGCCAGATTCTCGGGATCCAGGGGGCGCGTCGTCCGCCACCGGTTGTCGGTGCCCGGCATCGAAGCGGGTTCGACGTCTGATTCCTGGCCGAACTTGGCCTCCGGGGTCAGCCCAGCCACGGGCTGGTAGCGCTTGCGCACCCAATGGAAACGGGCCGCCTCGGTGCCGGTGGACTTCACGCTCCACGTCGAACCGGCGGGCAGGAATCCATAGCCCCCAGGGGTCAGGGTGTGAGCCTGGCCCTCGTGGGTGATCTCGAGCTGACCGCCCATGAGGAAGATGAACCCTTCGACCTCGACCTGCGGTTCGGGCTTCTCAGAGCCACCACCTGGGGCGACTTCGAGGATGGTCTGTGAGAACGTCACCGCTCCCCCGGCCACCGGCTTACTCAGCACCCAGGACCGGGCCCCCGTCCATTCGGGCAGATTCGAGGTCACGATGTCACGCATGACTCCGCGCGGAATCACCGTGTAGGCCTCAGTGACGATGGCACGGTCGGTAAGCAGATCTGTCTGCGGCGGGTGGCCGCCGGTGGGCGCCCAATAGGTGTAGGGGTCGGTCGTCGTCATGTGTACGTGTTCTCCTTCGATTCGGTGCTGGTCAGTGCAAGCTGATGCGGTATCGCCGAGGTGGTCGGCAGGTCACTCGGCCGCGCCGGTGGCGGCGATTTGGTTGAGGGTCGCGATCGACATCTTCGTGCGGTCCGTGACGAAGTCCTCGGTGTGGGCACCGCAGGAGAGTCCGCGGCCCAGATAGCGGGCCAGTGCCCGTGCCGTTGCCGGCTCGTCGAGGACGGACGAGTCCTCCTTGAACACATAGTTGCGCAGCCGGGTCGCCGCCTTCTCCGCTCCTTCGCGGTAGAAGCGGAAGGTGGCGAGGAAGCGTGTGGGCAGCTGGTGCGGGTGCATATCCCAGCCCTGGTAGATGCCGCGCTTGAGGTGCCTGCGGACCAGTCCGGCGTGCAGGCTCCAGGCGCGCTGAATCTCTTCGGACTCACCGAGGGGCAGGATGTTCGTCGAACCATCGGAGAGGTGGACGCCGGTGCCGGCGACCGCGAGCATCATCTGGTTCTTCGCGAAATCGGCCACCGGGTGATCCATCGCCTGGTAGGCGGCGGCGACACCCATCGATGCCGAATAGTCGTAGGTGCCGTAGTGCAGGGAGGTGATGCGCCCTTCACCGGCGTCAAACACCGGTGCCAGCGGAACCCTGCCGTCGGCGCCGAGGATGAGCTGCGGCGTCTCGACCTGCACCTCGAAGGTGATCGAGCCCTCGGCAAGACCGTGTTGGGACTCCAGCGCACGGCAGGCCAGGACCATGGCGGACACTTGGTCGACGGTGCTCACCTTCGGCAGCGTGAGGACCAACTGCGTCGGCAGGGATCCGTGGGCGGCGATCACCTCGGCGAGGAACAGGTCCAGGGTGCGCAGTCCGCGCGCCCGGGTATCGGCCTCCATGCATTTGAAGCGGATGCCGAAGAACGCCGGTGCGCCCGCCTCTGACAGGCCTGCAACGGCGTTGCGTGCGGCCTGGCGGACGCACTCGTCCTCGGTCTCGTCGCCGCGGTCGCCGAACCCGTCTTCGAAGTCCAATCTCAGGTCTTCGATCGGTTCGGTGTCGAGCTTGTTCGTGACCGCCTGGGCGAGCATTTCCGCTTCCCGGGCGACCTGGTGCAGGTTGGGCATCGTGTGGTTGTCGCGGGCGTGGGTCTCTTTGCGGGAGGCAATGATGACGCGTTCGGCCAGCTGGACCATTCCGCCGTTGGCCTCGACGCATTCGAGGGCCTGCTCACCCCACTCGCGAGGCAGGGGCGGGGTCGAAAGGTGACCTGGGACGTAGACGGTGTGCACGGGTTGCCGGACATCACGCTCACCTGGATAGCGCGTACTCAGCAGCTCGTCCGTGTCCGCCAGGAGTGAGTCGATGTCGGCCAACGTTGAGTGATCCAATTTCACATTCTCTTTCGTAGCATCATTGCGCGCGGGTGGTGGTCACCCAACATTATCTCTCATAGAACAGCGACCGGCCTCCTGTTTCAGGAGACCGGTCGAGGTTCAGGAGGAGACGGCGGCGACGGCCTCCGCCACCTTCTTCGCTACCTCGGGGTCGAAGACCGAAGGCACCACGTAGCCCGGGTGGAGTTCGTCCTCTGGGATGCATGAGGCGATGGCGTCCGCTGCGGCGACCATGATGTTCTCGTCGATATCGGTAGCCTCGGCGTCGAGGAGGCCGCGGAAGATGCCCGGGAAGGCCAGCACATTGTTGATCTGGTTCGGGTAGTCGCTGCGCCCGGTGGCCACGACGGCCGCGTATTTGAGCGCCTCCGCGGGGTCGACCTCAGGGTCGGGGTTGGCCATTGCGAAGACGAGCGCGTCCTTGTTCATGGCCTGGATGTCGCTGCCGTCGAGCACGTTCGGGGCGGAGACGCCGATGAACACGTCCGAGCCGGCGACAGCTTCCTTCAGTGCGCCCTCGAAGCCCTGGGGGTTCGTGTTGGCCTGCAGCCACACCTTGTGTTCGGTGTCGACGGTCGAATTCGGTCCGATCGCGCCGTTGCGACCGCAGGCGATGATGTTCTTCGCGCCCGCGACCTGAAGCAGCCGGATGATCGCATTGCCCGCAGCACCGACGCCGGAGACGACGATGCGCTGATCCTCGAGCTTTCGGCCAACGACCTTGAGCGCATTCTTCAGCGCGGCGAGCGTGACGATGCCGGTACCGTGCTGGTCATCGTGGAAGACCGGGATGTCGAGTTCTTCGCGGAGCCTGGCCTCGATCTCGAAGCACCTCGGCGCCGAGATGTCCTCCAGGTTTATTCCGCCGTAGGCCGGAGCGATGGCTTTGCAGATCGAGATGATCTCCTCGGTGTCCTTCGTGTCCAGTGCCACGGGCCAGGCGTCGACGCCTGCGAACTGCTTGAACAGCACTGCTTTGCCCTCCATCACGGGCATCGCGGCTTCGGGTCCGATGTCTCCCAGACCCAGGACCGCGGTGCCGTCGGTGACGACGGCGACGGTATTGCGCTTGATCGTGAGGCGCCGGGCATCGGCCTTGTTCTCCGCGATGGCCATGCACACACGGGCCACGCCCGGTGTGTAGGCACGTGAGAGATCATCACGGTTGCGCAGGGGCACCTTGGGTGCGGATTCGAGTTTGCCGCCGAGGTGGAGCAGGAAAGTCCGATCGGAGACCTTGTGGACCTCGACACCGTCGAGTGCATTGAGCGCATCTGACACCTCATCGGCGTGTGCGACATCGCGAGTATCGGCACTGACATCGATCATCACCGTGTGCGGGGTAGATTCGACGACGTCGAGCGCGGTGATCGCGGCACCGGTCGCTGCGGCGGCGGCCACGAGGTCGGACGTCGATGTCCGACCGACCGCGGTCTCCACCCGAAGAGTGATTGAGTATCCGGGACTGGGAACAGCCATGGGAGTTATCCTCTCTGATAAGTCTTTTCCGTATTACGGATAATATCTTCTGTATAGTGGAAAATCTAGCCAGAATGCCTCTCAGCGGAAACTTTCTTCCATTTGGTGACTAGACTGAGGGACAGTTTCGCTGAGCGATCCCTTGTTCAGCGATCCGCGCTTTCAGCCGGCGGCACTCAGCGTCGAGCCTGTCCGGCATGTACATGAACACGAATCCGATGGACGAGGAAGAGGAACTGGGATGACCAGCAATGATGAGAAGGCCCCCGCGATCCGCCAGACGAAGGGCGGCGTCCAGTCAGTCGAACGCGCCTTCGGGCTCCTCGAGTGCATCGCGAACTCCTCCGGCTCGGCCACGCTGAGCCACATCGCCGCCGAGGTGAGCCTCCCTCTCCCGACGATCCACCGTCTGCTCAACACTCTGGTCAACCTAGGCGTGGTCCGTCAGCTGCCCAACCGCGGCTATGCGCTCGGGCCGGGATTGATCCGCCTCGGCAACCTCGCCGGGTCCCAGCTGGGTGCCATCGCCCGCCCCTATCTGCGCACACTCGTGGACGAACTCGGCGAGTCTGCCAACGTCGCGACCATCGACGGAGACATGGTCGTCTACGTCGATCAGGTCTCCTCACAGCGACAGATGCGCATGTTCACCGAGGTGGGCCGGCGCACGCACATGCACGACACCGGCGTGGGCAAGGCGATCCTCGCTGGCCTCGACACCGAGCAGGTGCGTCACATCGTGACGACCGCCGGGATGCCAACGCCCACGGAGTACAGCATCGGCACCATCAAGGACCTCGAGGCCGAGCTGGCGCGCATCCGCGACCGCGGGTACTCGATTGATGAGCAGGAGCAGGAGCTGGGTGTGCGCTGCTTCGCAATGTCGATCCCCGATGCCCCCGCTCCCCTGGCGATCTCCGTGTCCGGGCCGATCAGCCGCGTTGACCAGGCCTTCGCCGATCGCGCGATCCCACTGCTGCGCTCAGCCGCCGAGGCGATCTCCGAGGACATGCGCGGCACCGCCTGAGCTGGCTGTGGCGCCTGAGCAGCCGGTGTCCCCTGGCTTTCAGGCTGCACCAGCTGCACCAGCTGCACCAGCTGCACCAGCTGCACCGGCTGCATGGTGCCAACACTCGGGTGTTAACTCGAGCTGAGTATTGAAACACGGGTGGCGTGTAGAGAAACGTATGTGCAATCACGTTTCTCTACACGCCACCCGTGTTTCGCCGCTGGCTGCAGTAGCCAGCACCAGCTGCCTAACTGCCAGAGGCAACTATCTCAGGAATCGCCTCCGGCTGAGCCTGAGGTTCCTGCGTTGACCTCGTTCAGGCGGTACTTCTTCGCCGCTTCGACGGGTACGGAGCGGGCAATCTCGCCCCGGTCGGCCAGAAGCTGCAGGGTGCGGACGACCATCGAGTGGGCATCGATCTTGAAATGGCGCCTGGCAGCGGCGCGTGTGTCGGAGAATCCGAACCCGTCGGCTCCCAGTGTCGCGAAGTCCTGGCTGAGGAAGGGTCGGATGAGGTCCGGCTGCGTGGAGTCGAAGTCGCTCGTGGCGACGATCGGCCCTGCCTCGGCGCCCAAACGCTCACGCACATAGGGCGTTCGCGGCTCGGCCTCGAAGTCCTCAAGCTTCTCGGCCTCGCATTTCAAAGCATCGCGGCGCAGTTCGGCCCATGAGGTGACCGACCAGACAGCCGCATCCACACCCCATTCCTGAGCCAGCAGGCCACGGGCCTCAAGCGCCCACGGGACGGCGACTCCCGACGCGAGCAGCTGAGCCTGCGGACGATCGCCCGCCCCAGCCTCGGCGCCGGTGCCGGCCGCTGCACCTGTCCCGGCTTCTGCCACGCGATGGATACCGCGCAGGATCCCGTCGACGTCGACATCCTCGGGTTCGGCCGGCTGAAGCATTGGCTCGTTGTACACGGTCAGGTAGTACATGACGTTGCGGGCGTCATCGCCGAGGTCGTGCTCGCCGTACATGCGGTGCAGGCCATCGCGCATGATGTGGCCGATCTCGTATCCGTAGGCCGGGTCGTAGATCCGCACCGCAGGGTTGGTCGCGGCCAACACAGGAGAATGACCATCAGCGTGCTGCAGGCCCTCACCGGTCAGCGTCGTGCGACCGGCTGTGGCGCCGATGATGAACCCGCGGGTCATCTGGTCACCGGCGGCCCAGAAGGCGTCGCCGGTGCGCTGGAAACCGAACATCGAGTAGAAGACGTAGATCGGGATCATCGGCTCACCATGCGTCGAATACGCGGTTCCGGCGGCGGTGAAGCCCGCTGCCGCACCGGCCTCGTTGATGCCGACGTGGAGCAGCTGCCCACTGGTGGCTTCCTTGTAGGAGAGGAAGAGCTCACGGTCCACGGCGAGGTAGTTCTGCCCGTTCGGATTGTAGATCTTCGCAGTCGGGAAGAACGCATCGATGCCGAAGGTGCGTGCCTCATCCGGGATGATGGGCACGATCCGGTTGCCGATGCCTTTCTCGCGCATGAGGTCCTTGAGCAGTCGCACGAAGGCCATCGTGGTCGCAGCCTGCTGCTGGCCAGAGCCCTTCTTCGTCTGCGAGAAGGCCTTGTCGGACACGGCGGGCAGAGTCTTCTTGGAGTTCTCGGGCTTGCGACTGGGCAGAAACCCACCCAGCTTGGACCGCTTCTCCAGCATGTACTGGACTTCCTCAGCGTCGTTGCCCGGATGGTAGTAGGGCACGGCATAGGGATCTTCGTCGATGACCTTATCGGTGATCGGGATGTCCATCCGATCGCGGAAGGCCTTGACGTCGGCAGCGGTGAACTTCTTCATCTGGTGGGTGGCGTTGCGCGACTCGAAGGTCGTGCCCAGGCCATAGCCCTTGACCGTCTGGACGAGGACGACGGTCGGCTTGCCCTTCGTGTTCACGGCCTGCTGGTAGGCGGCGAAGACCTTGTGATAGTCGTGGCCGCCGCGCTTGAGGTTCCAGATGTCATCATCGGACAGATGCTCGACGAGGCCCTTGGTCACCGGTGAGCGGCCGAAGAAGTTGTCGCGGATGAATCCGCCGGATTCGGCCTTGAAGGTCTGGTAGTCACCATCGAGGGTCTCGTTCATGATCCGGACCAGTTCACCGGTGTGATCAGCGTCGAGGAGGGAGTCCCATTCGCGACCCCACAGCACCTTGATGACGTTCCAGCCGGCGCCGGTGAATACGGCTTCGAGTTCCTGGACGATCTTGCCGTTGCCGCGCACCGGACCATCAAGTCGCTGCAGGTTGCAGTTGATGACGTAGGTGAGGTTGTCGAGACCTTCGTTCGCGGCCAGCTGGAGGGCACCGCGTGATTCCGGCTCGTCCATCTCGCCGTCGCCGAGGAAGGCCCAGACGCGCTGATCGGAGGTGTCCTTGATGCCGCGGTTGTGCAGGTAACGGTTCATCTGCGCCTGGTAGATCGAGTTGATCGGGCCCAAGCCCATCGACACGGTCGGGAACTGCCAGAACTCCGGCATCAGGCGCGGGTGGGGGTATGAGCTCAGCCCGTCGGGGGCCTTCGAAGCCTCCTGCCGGAAGCCGTCGAGCTGCTTTTCGTTCAGACGGTTCTCGAGGAAGGCCCTGGCATACATGCCGGGTGAGGCATGTCCCTGGAAGAAGACCTGGTCGCCCCCGCCGGGGTGGTCCTGGCCGCGGAAGAAATTGTTGAACCCGATCTCGTAGAGGGTGGCGGCACCCGCATAGGTCGAGATGTGGCCGCCGACGGAGATCTCTGGACGCTGGGCTCGGTGGACGAGCATCGCGGCGTTCCAGCGCAGCCATTTGCGGTATTTGCGCTCGAGGCGCTCATCCCCGGGGTACTCGGGTTCCTGATCGGCCGGGATCGTGTTGACGTAGTCCGTGGTCGTGACCTTGGGCTGAGCCACGGAGTTCGAGGCGGCACGTCGGCGCAGCGCCTCCATGATCTCGCTGGCACGCAGGGTACCGCGCTGGCTGACGAGCCCCTCCCAGGACTCCAGCCATTCGTCAATCTCTTCGTCACCGGTTCCCCTCGGGATTGCCGAGGTTGTGTCCTGGGTCATAGTCGTCCCTCTCAAACACGTCAGGTCCACGGGAAGGTGCTCCCGTGGACCCGACTATGAAAATTTATCAGCAGAAGCCGGCGATCTGCGCCCAGGCGTCCTTGTTCTCCTCCACACCGTCACGTGTGAAGGTGGCTTCGATCAGCCCGTAGGGCCGATCGGCGACGATGAGCACTTCGTTCGGGTTCTCCAAACCGAAGCGTTCGATGTCGTAGAGGAAATGGTGCTTATTGGGGCAGGAGAACCGGATCTCGTCGATCTCCGGCACAGCGTCGATGACCTTCTCACCCATCTGGTAGAGGGTGTGCTGCAGGGCATGCGAGTAGTGGTCGGTGAACGAGTCGAGGATGATCTCCTTGACCTTTTTGTACACGCCTTCGAAGTCGAGATCCGTTGTGTTGTAGATCCAGCGGGTCGCGATGTCGGTAGCGAGAATGCGGTCGTCGGTCTCCGGCAGGGTCGTGTATTTGTCCTTCGGGTAGCCGACGAAACCTGATTCGGTGGTCTTGAGCACGGTGAGCCCGTAGAAGCCGGAGATCAGGGTGGTCGTGTCGCTGTCGCGGGTTAGGACCGCGGTCCGGGTTTCGGGTGCGGACTTGTAGAACGAGTGGTTGTGATCGTTGATGCGCGACCAGCCGTATTCCTCTGCCGCCCAACGCCCACCGGTGACCCAGTCGAAGCTGGAGGTGAAGTGCTCGCCGAGGCCGAGGAGGAACTGTTCGGGTGAGCTCACTCCGAGTTCCTTGGCTTTGGCGAAGACCGTATTCTTCTGGGTGTCGGTGGCGACGACGTGCTCGTTGTTGCCCTCGGTGTGGGCGGTCTCGAAGTCGCCCCACAGCTGTGAGGTGACGTTGAGGTCGCGGATCTCGTGACGTTCGGAGTCACGGTAGACCCTCATCAAACGGTTCTCCGCCTTGCCGTACTGGTTCGTTGTCAGTTTCACCTTGCTCATCTTCTTGCTCCTGTTGCTGAAACCAGCGACCGCGCCGCGCTCGTAGCCGAGTGCAGCATGGTCTCTGTGACCAATTGATTTGCGAGATTGCCGGACGACTCGTCCTGCGAACTTCGGCGGTTTGTTGAGGATCTTCATCCCGCAGGGGGCCTGCTTCCCCTGGTGCTTGTGGGTGGTGCTGCCCGCTCAGCTTCTCAGCTTCCCCGGTAGGTGCTGTACGCGAACGGGCTCAGCAACAATGGTATGTGATAGTGCGCTTCTCCGGCTTTGACCGTGAAGTCGATCGTCACCTGAGGATGGAAATGATCCTGCCCCTGGGTCTCGAAATAGGCGCCGGTACCGAATACGATCCGATAATCCCCGGCGCCGAGGTGGTCCGGTCCGAATTCCGAGACACGACCGTTTCCGTCCGTGCGGGCGTTCGCAATCACCTCGGCGCCGGAATACAGCGTGACCTCAAGGTCGGCGGCAGGGGTACCGAGCGTGGAGTCGAGAGCGTGGGCGGAGATGAAGCTCATACGAGGAGTCCTTCGAGTCTGAGTGCGGCGATCTGGATCAGCTGCTCGCCGACCTCGGCGAGTTCGTCGGCGGCGGTGTTGGCCATGCGGCGGTTGAGTTCCCCGAGGATCTCCTCGGGGTCTCGACCGGCGGCGCGGATGAGGAAGACACGGTCGAAGCGCTCTTCGTAGGCGGCATTGCCTGCTGCGAGTCGCTTCTGTACGTCTCCGCCGAGGGCACCCAGACCCGCCTGTTCGCGGGAGGAATGAGCCGCCTCGGCGCCGGAGCCCTTGGATTTCTCACCGATCCGGGGATGGTGGGACATGGCCTGGTTGATCTCATCATCAGACAGTGGATTCGCGCTGGTGCGGGCGGCTTCGACCGCGGACTCGGCATCGGGATACGGCCTGGCCTCGACGACTCCGTCGATCCACCGATCCACGTCGAGACACGGGCGCAATGCCGTGCGGGCGTCGTCGGCAGGGAGCCGATTGAACTCGTTCAGGTCCACACTGACCTCCTAGACATCGAGATCTGAAGCCTCATGTAAGGCGTTTCACATCTCGGAAGTATATTTCCATTTAACTGGTTCGAGTTTGGCCCGAGGGGTTCTCGATGTCAAATCTCGACCGACGACGCGGAGTGGGAATTTGGAAAACTTCTTCCGCAGAGTGGATAATGGATGAGCGTGCAGTGACAACGGCCCGTCCGACTGCCGAACGCTCTCCGCCGATATCACGACAATGAGGTTGAATGACGTCATGAGCAGGGAAACCCCGACGATCGTCTGCGCCCCCGATTCCTTCAAGGGCTCCGCCAGCGCCCCCGCAGCCGCAGCCGCCCTGGCTCGCGGTGCCCGCCAAGTGTTCCCCGAGTCGCAGATCACCGACCTGCCCTTCGCCGACGGGGGCGAGGGAACCCTCGACGCGCTGCTCGCCGTGTGGGGCACCCCGGCTCGCTCGGTCGACATCGTCGATGCCCTGGGACGGCCCGCAACTGCCCTGTTCGGCATCTCCGCCGATGGGAAGACCGCTGTCATCGAGGCCGCTCAAGCCAATGGCCTCCCGCAGGTCTCCGACGTTGCCCTCCAGCCTGAACGCGCCGACACCTACGGCGTCGGACTCATTGCCGCCCATGCCCTTGACCAGGGGGTCGAGGAGATTCTGCTGTGCATCGGCGGATCAGCGAGCACCGACGGCGGAGTCGGCATCGCCTCCGCTCTGGGCGCCGCCTTCACCGACTCCGCGGGCTCACCGATTGCGCCTGGCGGCGGAGGGCTTACGTCCCTGACTGCAATCGATGGCTCGGGCCTTGATCCGCGTGCCCGCGAGGTGCGCTGGCGCATCGCCGTCGACGTCGACAATCCACTCACGGGACCTCGCGGTGCCGCGGCAGTCTTCGGCCCCCAGAAAGGTGCCGATGCCGCGTCTGTATCCGTCCTCGACTCCGGCCTGGCCCACCTCGCCGAGGTGCTCGCCGGCTCTGAATCGGAGGCCTCGTCCTTGGCACTGACGCCCGGCTTCGGTGCCGCGGGCGGAATTCCTTTGGCGCTGACGACCCTGTTGGGCGCCGAGGTGGTGCCCGGGTCGACGATGGTCGCCGAGGCGGTAGGCCTGACCGAGGCCCTGGCGAAGGCCGATATCGTGCTCACAGGTGAGGGCTCTTTCGATTCCCAGTCCCTCGGAGGGAAGGTCGTTGCGGCAGTACGAGACCACGCCCCCGCCTCGGCGAGGATCATCGTCGTCGCCGGACGCGTCGCGCTCAGCCCCGCCGAATGCCGGGAAGCGGGCATCACCGCCGCACTGTCCATCGCACCTGGCCCGGCCGAGCTCGCTGAGCTCTCCGACCACGCCGAAGAGCTCATCGAAGCCACCGCCGCCCACGCATGCGCCCTCGTCCACGCCGGCGCGGGCGTCGCGGGCGCGGGCGCTATGGGCGTCACGGGCGCACGACAGAACTGACCACCAGCACCAGCAGTCACCTACGAAAGGACACATCATCATGAGTGCACAGCTCGAAGTCGGACAAAACGCACCGGACTTCTCCCTGACCGACGCCAAAGGCAAGACCTACTCGAAGGCGGATTTCGCCGGGCAGAAGGTCATCCTCTACTTCTATCCCAAGGCCGCAACGCCTGGCTGCACGACCGAAGCCTGCGATTTCCGCGACAACCTCTCATCGCTGGCAGGTGCCGGATTCCAGGTGCTCGGAGTCTCTCCCGATGACGCCGAGGCACTGCAGTCCTTCACGGACGACCAGCACCTGACCTTCCCGCTGCTCTCGGATCCGGGGGCAGCGCTGGCAAAGACCTACGGGTCGTTCGGTGAGAAGACCGTGGGCGGCAACACCTTCGAAGGCACCCTGCGCTCGACATTCGTCATCGCCGAAGACGGCACGCTGTCCGACGTCGAATACAACGTCGACGCCGAGGGCCACGTCGCCCGTCTCCGCGAGAAGCTCGGCGCCTGAGGGACAGCCTCTTCGACTAAACCTCCCTGACGTCACTAAATGCCCCCGGCGCCGGGGGCATTTAGTGACGTCAGGGA